>JADLEL010000190.1 GCA_020846145.1 Pirellulales bacterium
CCGCCACGGTCAGCAGCGGGACGATCATCGCGGCCGTGCCGCCCACGGCGAGCAGAATGCCCAGCAACAGGAACCAGCACCAATTTTTTCGCAGATGCTGCAATTCGTGCCGCGCCGCTTGGGGCAGTCCCGGCAAGGTGGATTTCGCTTCTTGATTCATGGCAATGCTCCTCGTTTTTGACGGTCCTCGCCGCCGATGCATCGATCGGCCGCGAGGGCAAAATTGGAAATATCTCGACGGCCACGCGCCCGGCGGTCTATCAATTATACCTTAAAGGCCATGATTGAATGTTTCCTAAACATCCCCTAATTGCGTTTTTCCCGAAGAAAACGATGTTTTCCGAAAATGCGGTAAATGTGTTCTAAACGGTTTTTGGATGAAAACGGCAACACTTGCGGCAACACTTTTTGTTTTCGCGTTTCGTGCTAAACTGAATGCGCCGGGCTAGAGGTTAGCTACCTTGTGCTTGGCGGATGCCGTGGGAAATCTAATCGCCCACAGCATTCGCCGAGCGGCCCGGATTTTGAAAGGATTAGATTTATGCACAAACTCGCAACCGTTTCTTTTGCCCTGGCCGATGCCATCGACAGGTGCTTGCTCGGTCGGAATCCGTCGTCGCTACTTATCCCTTGGTTTGAATTCTTTGTCGCATTAAAAACACTATCGGATGCAAACAATGGCGTAATGATTGCCCAAAATCGCGAGCAAATTCGCGCCGTGAATGCACTGCCGGAACTTCGCATGATAGCGAACAAACTTAGTGCGATGGGGTTTGAAAAATGCGTTATTTTGAAAGAAGGAAAATATCTTCTTGGATGCGAGGGGGAACATACATTAAAACTAAAGTTCCCAAAGGATGCCGAAAAGTGGCCCGCAATTCTCCGATATGCAGCGGAAGATTTTGGAGTGGGCGAGAATCCATCGGGTGCGAATGACGGCGGCCCGTGGTCGAAGCCCGACGGTCCGAAACAATGGGCGAAAATGTTTAATCTCTCGTGGGATACTTTGAAAGGCCGAATCGAATCGGGGCAGATTCGGGCGAAAATGCTTTCCACAAAGTCATATCGGATTCACGTTGACGATCTGCCCCCGGAATAATTATCTCCGCACAAGTCCGAAGTTCTCCGATTATCTCCGAACGGCTGATTTTCCCGGTTGATTGTCTTCCATACCGCGTTTTAATTCAGGTATGGAAAGCAAAACTCTACTTACCGAAAGCGAGGCGGGCGACATTCTACGGTTGCCTTCCCGCCGTATTCTTAAACTCGCCCGGCAAGGTGCGATTCCTCATATCGACCTGCCCGGCAACGAAATCAGATTCGAGCGAGCCGATTTGGATAAGTGGATTGCAAGCCATAAGCGAGAGGAGGCAACACCATGAGAAAGCCCCTCACAAAATCGCCCCCGCCCCTCGGCAGCATCCATCGTGATGAAGTCTTGCCCGTTAGGGAAGCGGCCCGACGGCTCGGTTGGCAGCGCAAGGCGATTACCGAGGCGCAAAAAAACGGCTTGCGGGTTTGCCGATGTGGGCGATACACAATCACCACCGGCCAAGCGATTTTCGATTACGTCGAAAAGATGATGCGAGCGAACGGGGAGGGCGGCGAATGACGACCTCAGCAAAAAACGGCAAGCCTCGACGCGCCGACCGACCACCCAGGGTGTCGAGCGAAATTCTCGACTCCGCGCCCCCATCCGACGTTCAGGCGGAACGTCAACTGCTTGCGTCGATCATGCTTGACCCGACTCGGCTGGACGAGGTTTCGACGTTGATTCGGCGCGATAGTTTTCACGATGGGCGGCACGGCATACTTTGGAATCATTTTGAAAACATGCCAGCGGAAGCGGCAAGCGATTCCACTCTGCTCATTCGTTGGTTGACCAGCGCGGGCGACTTGGAGGCTTGCGGCGGCGTCAAGTTTATTGCCGAAATCGCGCAAGCCGAGTACACGGCGGCGAACGCGCGGCACTACGCCGGCATCGTGGCTGAACTGGCGGCGCGGCGGGCGATTCGGCGGCGGGCCGAAGGGTTGATTCAACTTGCGCAGAATCCGACCGTACCGATTGCGGACCTGCGCGCGGAGTTGGCGGCGACGGGCGAAATCCCCAGCGTGGGCGAGCCTCCGGCATTCGCCAAAATGCTTTCATCGGCGGAATTAGTTGCCCTCGATACCCGGCCGAAATTCTTAATTCAAAATGTTTTGGTCGAGGGGATGCCCGCAATCATTGGCGGAAAATCCAAGGCCATGAAAACCTCGATAATGCTCGATATGGCCGTGTCGTTGGGCAGCGGGCGACCGTTTCTCAATTCATTCACGGTTGCCGAGAAAATGCCCGTGGCCGTTTGGAGCGGAGAAAGCGGAGAGGCGACGATTCGAGCCAAGGCAATTTCCATTGCCGAATCCAAGGGAGTGTTTTTGCAAGACACCCCGACATTCTGGAATTTCGCCCTGCCCAAACTTTCGCGGGATGACCACCTCGATATCATGGGCGGCATCATCACGAAAAATCGGATTGCGGTATCGTTTGTTGATCCACTCTATTTGGCCTTATTAAACGCCCAAACTGCAAGCCAAGCCGGAAATCTCTTTGCAATGGGCAATGCGCTGGAGGGCCTTTCCCGGCTTTCACAAGAGCTAAAAACGACCATCGTGCTCCTGCATCATTTTCGGAAAACGCCGGCCGATACCGATGAGCCATGCTCACTCGAAATGCTATCGCAATCCGGCGTGGGCGAATGGGCACGAGGTTGGATTCTCTTGCAACGCCAAAATCCATTCACCGGCGACGGCAAACATGAGTTGCTTATGCGGACAGGCTCAAGCGTGGGTTTCGGCGGGTTGTACTCGGTTGCGGTCGATGAGGGCGTGATGGGTGAGGACTTTACTGGCCGGAAGTGGGAGGTGAGCGTAAGCAATGCGGGCGACTTTCGAGAGATTGCTAAACAGCGGGAACAATTCCGGCGGGATGAGCATAAGAAAAAACGTGAGGCCGAAAACCTCGAAGCCGACCGACAGGAAATCGCGACGGCGGCCGTGAAGTTGAATCGACCAGAGAGCAAAACCGGCTTGCGGGAGTTGGTCGCTTGCGGGCATACCCGATTCAATCGAGCGTTTGCATCCCTGGTTGCCGACGGCACTTTTCAAGAGGCCGAAATCGAGAAACCCAACGGACAAAAATACCCCGCATGGGGGCTAAGGGAAGAGCAATGACATATCACCCGCCCGCACCCGCCCACATCGGCCCGCACCCGCCCGAATACATGACCGGGCGACTGCCTAACACACATCGGCCCGAGGCCCTTTATAAGAGGGCCGGGCGGCTGATGGTGGTAGCAGCCCGTTCCCGTGGGCGGCTGAGCGAAAAGAAGAAAGCAAAACCGGGCGGATGGTTGGAATCCATCCCGGCGGAATTGCTACTGCCCGACGTTGCCACCCTCGAAGCCCTGAGCCGTGGCGAGCCGGTCGGCCCGGCAAGGCAGGGTGAGCTATTCGAGGCGGGGGAAAGCTACATCGAACGAATGAGGCGGCGGAAGCGGGAAGCCGACGCCCAGGCACGAAAGGATGACCGATGACCGATACCATTCACGCCTTGCTCAGCATCCCCGGCGTGGTGCTGGGGACCGAGTTGCCGAATCTCGACGCGCTGGACGATATCGCCGTCGGCAAGTACGAGCCGCAACCGGAGCCGCCCAAGCCCGCCGACGTGGGAACCGCCGCACGATACCTTGCCCCAGGCAGAGGGGGCAACCACTGACGGGGGGGTAGGGGGGTGAAATCCTACAGGGGGGGCGCCCCAAGACCGGCTCGTTCCCCTCCCGCATTTTTTCCTGAATTTTGGAACACCCCAAAATGAGTAGAACGGGGGAAATGGGAAAACTCGACTGAAAATTGCCGAAACGGGCGCGGCTTTACGCCCGGTCAACTTTTTGCGA
>JADLEL010000191.1 GCA_020846145.1 Pirellulales bacterium
AAATGGGACTGTCCCCCTCGCGCCTCGGGAAGGGGACAGGTCCATGTTTTCGGCCTACCGTTTGTCCGCAATATTCGTTATCCCGCCGAAAAATGGACCAGTCCCCGACCGGGGCGCGAACGCTTACTCCGAGAATTTACTCGTATTTCGACCGCCGGCGGGAGCGTGCTTCGCCCGATCCCCTCCGATCCGGTTGGACTCGTCAGGGATTATTTTGCCGTCTGGGGGATATTATTTCGCGCGGATTCCGAACTTACCGCAAGAAGGCGCGGGAGATCGGAAACGCGACGATCGTTCCCCGGTGGACATCCCGACCGACATAAAATATACTACCCTCGATTGGACCTTCCTTCCCTCATGCGGTTCGGTTAGAAGGGATTAAATAACGTTCACCCATTCTCATAATCCACGCGCGACGCGCGACCGGCGCAACTTCCGGCTCGACCTACGATTCCGATCGCCATGCAACCTCAACCGACCGCCTTATTTTTGCAGCCCGACGGGAAATTGGCCATCGAGTGGAGCGACGGCCGGCGGCGGCAATATGATGCCGGCGAACTGCGGCGAAATTGCCCCTGCGCGACCTGCCTCCACGAACGGGAATCGGCCGTGCGGACCGTCGAGCCGCCGGAAAATCTCCCGCCCGCCGCGATAACGCAAGCGCGTCCCGTGGGGAATTATGCGTATAATATCCATTTCGGCGACGGCCACTCGACGGGCATTTTCCCGCTGGAATTGCTGTTGGAATTGGGGGAAGAGTAAGAGATGCAAGGCAATCCGTTCATCGATTTTCTCGAAGCGCTCAAAACATCTTTCCTCGCGCCGGAAAATCGGCCGTGGGCTTACGCGATTCCGGTCGCGATGGCGGTAGTCATTTTATTTTTCATACTGCGGCGGATCTTCCGCAAACGCCGCAAGCGGGAAATCCCCTTGCCGCCGGAGTTGCGGATCGAGTTGGCCGCGCTCGGCGAGGAAGGCCCGCCGCCGGGTCCGCCGCTGCTCGAATTCTACAACTTGCCGATGCGTTTGGCGGGCGTGGTGCTCGCGCCGGTCGGACGCCTGCACGAACTGCCGCCGCCCGAAGAACTGCCGGCCGTCCTCGAGTCGGTGCTGCCGGGGCTGGATCGCGCGGCCGAACGGCAGCGCCCGCTCGTGCGCCGCTGGCCGAACCAGGTCAGCACGCGGGGGTTCGCGAGCGCGTTTTTCAGCAACCTCCGCCTGCCCGACGGCGGCAAAGGCACGCCCTGGTCGGCCGCGGCGGGCATTTTCAAGCACCGCGGCGCACCGATCATGCTCGGCCTGGTCCTCCGCGCCGCCGCGCCGAACAGTCTCGGTCAGGTCGTTATTAACGCGGAATACGAATGGCTGGGTTGTTTGCGGGTGAAGCAGCACGATTGAGCCAAATTACTTTCCCCAGCAGCCACCCCTAACCCCCAATCGATCTCCCCAATGCCCGATTCCACGCTTATTTCCCCGATGGCCGAGAGCTATTGGACCGAATCGCGGCAGCCTCTGGTGAGCCTGGCGTTCATCGCGCCGATGATGCTCATTTACGAGGTTGGGGTGTGGAAGTTGGGGGTACAAAACGGGGCCGACGCGTGGATGGCCAAAGTTCTTTCCCTGATGGACTTGCGGCTGCATATTTTTTTGCCGCTGTTGATGGCCGCGATTTTGTTGGGCTGGCACCATTTAACGCATCATCCGTGGCGAATTTCGGCCGGCGTGCTTTCGGCGATGGCCGTCGAATCGCTGCTTTTGGCGGTTTGCCTGCGGATGGTTCTGGTTCTGCAAAGCACGATCATGCTGCAAATGGCAGCCGGGCAGCCGCCGTCCCCCGCCGCGACCGATAGAATCCGCGAGGCCGTGGGCTATTTGGGGGCGGGTCTCTATGAAGAATTGCTCTTCCGGCTGATTCTGATCGCGGCCGTCGTCTGGACGATCCGGCTTTGGCTGCCGGATCGGCGGAAGAGCATGGTGCTAGCAGTGCTAGCATCGAGCCTGCTTTTCGCGGCGGCGCATTACGTGGGCGCGGCGGGAGATCCTTTCGATTGGTTTTCGTTCTCGTTTCGCATATTGGCGGGCCTTTTTTTCGCCGCGCTCTTTATTTATCGCGGCTTCGGCATCACCGCCGGGTCGCACGCGTTCTACGACATCTCGGTGGTGGTTTTTTAGCGATAAAAAAATAGCCATTGAAAAAGTTTATTGCGCGGGCCTTGACAACTTTTTTCGGCACGGTTTTTGCTCGCTAAAGAGGAAAATTCGACGCGCGGAATGACTCGCGGAGATTTTGTCAAGAGCGTTTTGCGAAGATTATTTTCTTTTCCAGAACCGCCCTTTCTTTCGAGAAGATATCTCGCTTATAATGCAACCGTCGCGGCCGCGCCTCGGATCAATTTTCGAAAAATAACCGGGAGCGGGGATTCAGACACCGGAAGAGACGAGAGATCAACTCATCCTACTTCCGACTTTCGATTCCCGGTTCCGATCGATATAAAGGAGTCCCGCCAGTGCTTACTGCTCGACCGAAAATCGCGGAATTGGTTTTTCAACTCTACGGTCGGCCCCTGCATCCGGAACTTTTTCAAATCTACGGCACGCGCGTCGTCGAGCGCGGCGATTACCGCGCCCAAATCCAAATCACCAGCGCCGGGCACGTGGTAACGTGGCGCTACGGCGGATTGACGCTGACCGAAGTGTGCGCTTCGGCCCGGCAGCCCTTGCCCGAACGCAGGCGGCTGATTTCCTACGGACTGAAGGGATCGCGCCAAGACCGCGTCGAGTGCCGCGGAGGCGTCGTCTATCAGATGAATTTCCAGCTCGAACCGGTCGCGCCGGAGGTTTTCTGGACCTTCCAGCAGGAACTCGCCGCCGACGGCGAGCGCCGCGGCATGTTGCACCGCTTCGATTCGAGCGGCCGCATGGCCTTGGGCGCGCTGAGCTACATCAACGTCGAAACCCGCAGCCGGCATCTCCTGGTCCAGGCCTTCCATACCTTCCCCGACGATTGCGCGATCGTCAAGAGCCAGTCGCTGTTCGAGTTGCCGAGAGCCGGCGTTCCCTCATGCCGCACGGCATAGCCTAGCGCATCATAGCCGCAACCAATCGTTTCGCCCGGAGCCAACGGCGACGTTGGAGGTGAGGATACAGTAAATCTCCCCCCTCCGTCGCCGTTGGCTCCGGGCTAAACGAAAACTTTGAATTATATTCCCGAAAAATGCACGTGTGCGAGTACGCTCCCTACGATTTGCACATCTTCCGCTACAGAACTATTAGTCCCGCTTCGATCCGATCCAATCTTCCAGCCACAGGCGATCTTCCTTCAATTCTTCGAGCGTCTCTTGCAAGCCGAGGATTCGGCGGCGGAATCGGCGCCACGTCAGATAAACCGCCGAAACGGCTAGGGCTATAAGAGCGCCGGCGAAGATCAGCAACCAGCCCCAGCGGGCGATCCGCCACGCGCCGTCCAAAACATCGGCCAAGGCGACGGCCAAGAGCGGCATAGCCGTCAGAATCAGCACGCCCGCCGCAATCCAGATCGCGAGCAACCGCCGGGCGTTCCGCAAATCGGAGATCGCTTCCAAGCGGAACAGTTCCCAGCGCAGGCGGAGCATCTCGCGGAACTCGCCGGAGAGCGAGCGCAGTTCGCTTTCGAGATCGGCCAGCAGCGGACGGTCGGATCGGCTCATGATCGATCTCCGGCCGCTTTGCCCCAACGTTTCAATTCTTGCCAAACCAGATTCATCGCCCGATCGGCCGAACCGCGCATCAGCGCGGCCCCAAAACTCTTGAGGATGCCGCGCGGGGAAAAGACCGTCGCGCCGCTTACGCCCAGGCCGAAAGCCGCGAGGACCGCCGAACCGGGATAGCGGGCGACGTAGGTCCGCCAAGAAGCGAGTTTTCGCCCCTCGGCCCCGGTCGCCCGAATCCGCGCGTCGATCCGCCTTCTTGCGCGGCCGATCTTCAGGCGGAGTTCGCGTTTTTGCAAAAGATTGTGGTCATTCATAAGCGTTTACAGGGTTCAGGAAAGAGGGTTCAGGGTTCAGGAGAAAGGGAGCAGGGAATACGATTGTGGACGACCTCACCAAAGACCGTAACCTTAATCCTTTTTCCTGAACCCTGAATCCTGAACCCTGTCCCCTGCACCCTCCTCCTCACCTTCCCAACAACTTCTGTATCCACCTGCCCGCGCAGAATCCCAAGGCGACGGAGACGATCAGACTCGAACCGGGATACTTTTTCACGGCGTCGAGCGTGCAATCGACTAGATCGCCGACCTTCTTCTCGCGGACCTCGGCGATTTTCTCGGCGGCCTTGCGGCGGACGTCGGCGTAGAATTTTTCCGCCTTTTCCAGTTCCAATTTGGCGATGCGCACCGCTTCGGCGGCCAATTCTTCCGCCTTATGGCACGCCTTGGCGGCCTGCTCGCCCGCCGATTGCTCGGCCGCGCCCGCGTTCTGATTTTCGTTCGACATGACAACACTCCTTCAACTAGGGAAATCGCGTTTCACAAACGTACCTTATCGTATCGCATTGAAAAACTCAATTTGGCGCATATTGCAACACTAATGTGCAATTTTACCGGGTATTCGGGGTATTATAAAACAGTTCTGCCGAAAAACGCGATTCGCAATGGCTCAGCAATCGCGAGTCGCCCGGTTTGAAGAAAAAATGCCTGCCGCTGGGCCGCACGTAACCTGTTATGGGTAAATCATAGAGCAAATCCCCCGATAGATTCGCGGGGGGGTATGGTTTCTAGGCACGAAAAGTGCATTATCGGGGCAGTACCATAATAGCGCATTTTTTCCGCTCAAGAGCTTATAATCTACGTTGCCGGCATTCTCAATTCCGCAATGGAAAAAGGTGAAGTTTACGACGCTTCAGCATGATAATCGGGCAATCGCGAAAGCGCGAAAGGGCGAAAACACGAAAAACAAGCTTCAAGGCTTTTTTATTCCGGGTAGCTATCGCGTTACATGAATTACTTTTTCGCGATTTCGTTCTTTCGCGTTTTCGCGATCCGTTGCTTGTTTTGATATATGGACAATCCGATAACCATGTGAAAGTGGCAAATATACCGCAAATTCTCGATCACTTGCGTTTTCCCTATTTCCCGTCAACGAATGCAATAAAGACAAGGAGAAATTCGATGTTCCGAAAAATCTTATGGTGCTCATCGATCGCGTTCGTCGCGGGATTGGTTTTCCTGCAATCGAGCGGAAGCAATATTTTGTTTGCCGCCGGCGACGATCCCTTCGCGGAAAAAACCGGCAATCAGTCTCCCGGCGCGAAGCAGCCGGCCAAGCCGCCGGCAATGAGCAAGGCGGAGATCGCGGAGGACATCGAGCGCGCGCTGGACGAGCCGGCGCACATGGATTTCACCGAAACCGCTCTTTCCGACGTCATCGGATACCTCAAGGATTGCCACCAGCAAAAGCATCGCGCGTTCGATATCCAGCTCGACACGAAAACGCTCAACGAACTGGGCATTACGCCCGATACGCCGATGACGAAGTACCTGAAGGGCATCTCGCTCCGCGCGACGCTGCGGCTGATGCTCCGCGACTTGGGCCTGACTTATGTCATCCGCGATGAAGTGCTGCTCGTCACCTCGCCCGAAGAAGCCTGCTACACCAAGGTCTATGACGTGGCCGATTTAGTGGCGGCCAAGGAGGGCGAGAAAAATTCCCCGCTCGATTCGCTGATGGAGATGGTCGCCAAAATCTGCCCGGCCGGCGCTCCGCCGAGCAAGTCCGGCGTCAACGGGTGGATCGCTTCGCTGAAATCGGCCGATATCGCGGCCGTCGTGGTGCATCAGCCAGAAGAATGCCACGAGGAAGTCGCCGACCTGCTCGCCCAACTCCGCGCCGTGAAGAAACACGCGAAATAGTCCATTCACAGTAGGGTGCGTGCTTGCACGCACGCGAGATATGTATTCCGCGGATAAAGCGTGCGTGCAAGCACGCACGCTACGGATTCGCCGGGTATTTTCGTTTGAGCGATAAACACGAAAGGGAGAAAATTATGTTGATCGAAAAACTTTTTCCGCGTTCCGCGGCTTTGATTCTCGCGGGACTCGTCCTCCTATCCTTCGCCCGGGCGGACGATCCGGCGGAAAAGGCGAAGGCCGATCCTTCGGACTCCATTCGGCAGGCGCTCAAGAATAAGGTCAATTGGGATTTCAACGAAATGCCTTTAGCTGAAAACGTCGCGTATTTAGCCGACGAGTTGAAAATCCCCGTCCGATTGGACGTTAAAGCAATCAACGAATTGGGCGTTGCGCCGGATGCCCCCGTGTCGTTCAAGCTCTCCGGCGTTTCGGCGAAAACCGCGCTGAAACACCTGCTCCGCGATTTGGGATTGACGATTTACATCGACGGCGAAGTGCTGGCCATCACCTCGCCCGACGTTGCCGACTGCAATCTCACCACCGTGCTCTATAACGTTTCCGATCTGCCCGCCTTTCGCCGTCCGAACGGCAAAACCGCGCCCAATTACGAACGGCTGATCGCGGTCGTCGCCAAAACCATCAAACCCACGACATGGGACGCCTTCGGCGGGCCGGGCAGCATTCTGGAATACGACGCCGGCGACGTGCAAGCGCTCGTGGTCTCGCAAACATGGGAAGTGCATGAGGAAATCCGCGAGCTGCTCGACGGCCTGCGGAAACTCAAGCCCGGCCCGCTCTCGCGAGAAGAAATCGAGAGCCTCCCGCCCGAGCCGTCGCCGAAAGCGAAATCCCCCTCCCCGCCCGCAAGTCCTTCCGGCGGCGGTCCGATGGGCGGCGGCATGGGAGGAGTATTCGGCCCTGGCGGAATGGGCGGCGCAACCGGCGGAACACCTGCCGGCGGAATGCCGGGTACAGCCGCGCCGAACCAAAAACCCGCCGGCAGGGGCGCGTTTTGAGCGGGTGAATAAAGGAACAGACACCGGGCAGGATCGGCGGGGCCGAGGAAGGCCCGGCTCGCTGATTGTTTTCCTCGTTACTTCACGTCATCGATCTTGATCGGACGGCGTTCCGCGGCGCAGAGCAGGGCGGCCTCCAGCACGCGCTGGGTCTGGTAGGCGTCCTCGAAGTCGGGCATCGGCACGGTCGGCGCTTCGCCGGCCAGCACGCGGAGGATATCGTACGCCTGATTGGTGAAACCGTGCTCGTAGCCGATCAAGTGGGCGTCGGGCCACCAGTTGCCCACGTAGGGATGGTCGCCGCCGTGAGTGCACATAATCGTGGTCCAGCCCTGAACGCCGCGGGGCAGCGTGGCGTCGTAGTATTCGAGTTCGTTCATCCGCTCGAAATTGAACTTGATCGAGCCTTTCGTGCCGTTGATCTCGAAGCCGTTGTGGTTCTGGTTGCCGGTGGCTTGCCGGGCGGCCTCGAAACTGGCGACCGCGCCGCCGGAGAATCGGGCGAGGAAGAGCACGGTGTCATCGACGGTAACCTTGCCCTTCGCGCCCGCGCCCGTGCGGCCGTCGGCGATGCCGCCGGTGGCCACGCCGCTGGGAATGGTCCGCTCCTTGATGAAAGTTTCGGCGATTGCGCCGACGACTACGGTGATTTCCTGGCCGGTGACGAAGCGCGTCATATCGATGATGTGCGCGTTCAAATCGCCGTGCGCGCCGGAGCCGGCCAGCGACTTATCGAACCGCCAGAGCAACGGGACCGATTCGGGCGCCCAATCCTGCAGATAGAGCGCGCGCACGTGGCGGATATCTCCCAAGCGGCCTTCTTTCACCAACTTGTGGGCGAAGGCCACGGCGGGGCAACGCCGGTAGTTGTACCAAACGAACGTTTTCAAGTTCGATTTCTTCGCCAGTTGGGCCATTTCCCGGGCGTCGGCGAGCGTTCCGGCGATGGGCTTTTCGCAGGCCACGGCTTTGCCGGCTTCCAAGGCCGCCCGCGCCGGCGGGGCATGCATGAAATTCGGCGTTGCGATATCGACCAGCCCGATCTCCGGCGATTTCACCAGGGCTTGCCAATCGGTGGAGGCGTTTTTCCATCCCCAGTTCGCCGCGAACGCCGCCGGATTTTCCTCGGGCTGGCCGAAGACCGTGTGCATGACGGGCGCATTGGGGCATGGGAAGAACTTGCAAACCTGTCCCCAGGCGTTCGAGTGCGTTCGCCCCATAAATCCCTGGCCGATGAGGGCCACGTTGATCGCTGCCATAGAATTCTCCTTGGAAAATCGGGAAGATGTTCGCAACCGTTATAAACGATTTTTCCCCGATGGCAAGAGGCGGATTTTTTCTCTATCGGAGGGGGTGTTTCGTTGCGAAACCGTCCAGAAAATCTCAACGAATACACCCCCCGATGATACTATAACAGTAAACTTTTCGAGCCACTTACTTGCTTTGCCCAGCTTATCCAATTAAGATCAATAATACGAATCCTCGAAGTGGCATTCTTTACCCAAGGTGGTAAACTTAACGAGACTAAATTGCGCTCTTGCCCGATTTTTTGGAAGATCGCGGCGGGGGCGCACCGGTCAATTACCCATCGAATTGGAGATTATACTCATGCGTTGTCTTTCCTCCCCAGCCCGGTTGGGCGCGAACTTCGCTTTCGTTGCCGCGCTGGCCTTTACGGCTTCGTGGAGTTTTGCCCAAACGACCATCCAACCCCAAGCCGGCGTGGTCATCAACGCCGAGGGCGTACTGAGCCTGAAAATGTACAACGATCCGTCGGGAATGCTCCTCAGGGAGCGCATTGCCGCGGCCAAGGCTTCGCTCGATCCCAAGGTGATGTCGGCCAGTAAGCTCCGCAAGATTTCGCTCAACCGCCTGGAAGCGGCCATGCTCGCGCGGCAGGGCGTGCCCACCGACGAAATGAAATACCTCGCCGGATTGCAGCGGATCGAGTACATCTTCTTCTATCCCGACAGCAAGGACATCGTCCTCGCCGGACCGGCCGAGGGCTGGATCGCCGACGTGGCCAACCGCGTGGTGGGCATCGGCAGCGGCCGGCCGGTCGTGCAATTGCAGGACCTCGTGGCCGGCTTGCGGGCTTTCCCGCCCGGCGGCGAGCCGACCGGAATGATCGGCTGCTCGATCGATCCGACGCCGGAGGGTCAGGCCGCCGTGCAGCAGTACTTGAATTCGATCCCGCGGATCAATCCGAACATTCCTCCGCAGACGATCGCCGAAGGGATTCGCACGAATATGGGCTACCATACCGTGAGCGTGAGCGGCGTTTCGCCCTCCACGCACTTCGCGCAGGTATTGGTCGAGGCCGATTACCGAATGAAGCTGATCGGCTTGGGCCTGGAAAAGCCGCCGGTGGATATGGCGGTATTCGTCGATAAGGCCAAGGCGGGCGACTTGGCGCGGAACGCGCTGGTCCGCTGGTATTTCCTTCCCGATTATCAGTGCGTCCGCGTGAACGACGACAAAACGGCGATGGAGATCGTGGGCGGCGGCGTAAAGCTCGTCGGCGAAAACGAACTGGTTTCGATGTCGGGCCAGCGGACCGTGGTGGGCGGAACGAGCAAGGCCAGCCAGACGTTCACCAATGCGTTCACGAAGCTGTATCCCAAGATCGCCGCTCGCTCGCCGATCTTTGCCGATCTGCGGAACATGATCGACATCGCGGTGGCCGCGGCCTTCATCCAGCAGCAGAATTACTACGGCAAGGCCGATTGGAAGATGGAATTCCTCGGCGACGAGAATTCGTACCGCATCGAGAATTACTCCGTTCCCAAGACCGTCGCGACGGCCGTGAACGTGATCTGGAAACCGCCCGCCAGCTTCATGACGCCGATGGGCGGCGGCGTGGAAATTCAAGCCGCGAAAGCCGTGCAAGCCGACAAGCTCTTGCCCGACGAAAAGGGCACGGTCGGCAAACTCCGCGAACAACTCAAGCCCAATCTGGCCGACGGCCAGTGGTGGTGGGATTGAGTTCGATATCGTTCTATTATTTAGCCCCCCGTGAATACACGGGGGGCGTGGCGGTGAAAGAAACTCGCAAAACGATTCATTTGTTGTATTTTCAATATTGCCGTGAATACACGGGGGGCGTGGCGGTGAGAGAAACCGTCGAATTTTAAAAAAACGCCGTTGACAAAATTCCTGCTGCTAGCCCCCGGTGTATTCACCGGGGGCTAAATTCTTTTTGAACTTAAATTGAGCGCTCACCACGCCTTCGTAACGCCGGGCACGGCGCAGGCGTAGAGGCCGTCGGGACCGGGCTTGACCGGCGGCTCGGAATCCCAGGAAAGGTTCTTGGGGAACGGATCGATTTCCGATTTCAACGCTTCGTCCCAGCGGACGATCTTGCCGGAGTAAGTCGCCATGCGTCCGAGGATGGCGGTCATGGTGCTCTCGGCGGCCCAATCGGCTTCGTTGTAGGACGCGCCCGAGCCGATCGCGGCGAAGAGGTCGTTCATCTCGATTTGATGCCCATCGTGCTCGCGGCGAAACTTCAGCGGCTTCTCGCCATCGACGGTGAGTACGCTCGTGCCATGTCCTTGGATATCTACCGTGCCCTTCGTGCCGTGGGCGTGCTGCGAGAACGATTCCCAGCAGTTCGGGATGTGCCGGCAGTAGCTGAACATCTTGAGGCCGCCCGCGAAAGTGAACTCGACGGCGTGATGGTCGTAGATTTCGCCCACGTCCTTGCCGATGCGCACCTGCCTCCCGCCCATCCCTTCGGCCTCGACGGGATGCGCCTGGGCGAACCAGTTGCCCACGTCGATATCGTGAACGTGCTGCTCGACGATGTGGTCACCGCCGAGCCAGACGAAATAGTACCAATTGCGGATTTGGTACTGCAACTCGGTTTCTCCCGGCTGCCGGGGCCGAATGCCCACGCCGTCGCAGTTGTAGAAGACGCGGAGGAATTTCAGATCGCCGATGGCGCCTTCATGGACGCGGCGGACGACTTCGGTATGTTTCTTTTCGTGCCGCAGATGATGCCCGACGGCGACGGCCAGCCCTTTTTTCTTGGCTTCCGCGCTGGCCGCCAGGATGCGGCGCACGCCGGGGGCGTCGGTGGCCACCGGCTTTTCCATAAAAACGTGCTTGCCGGCCTTGACCGCCGCCTCGAATTGCATCGGCCGGAAACCGGGCGGCGTGCAGAGCAGCACCACATCGACACCGCTGCCCATCGTCTTTTCGTAGGCGTCCAGGCCGACGAACTGACGTTCCTCGGGCACGTCGATTTTGTCCTTCGCGTCGATGGCTTCGGTAATGCCGCGGAGGCTGCTTTTGATGCGCTCCGGGAAGGCGTCGGCCATCGCCCAGAGTTTCACGTTCGGCAGCGCGACGTTCCGCAAGGCATTGACCGCCGCCCCGCCGCCCCGGCCGCCGCAGCCGACCAGCGCGATTTTGATCGTATCGCCGCCCGCGGCATGGACCGATCGGGCGAGGCTTAAATTGCCCAGCGCCGCCGCGCCGGCGGCGAGCAACGAGGATTTTTTCAGAAAATCGCGGCGGGAGGTTTGGGAGGAGGGCGAGTCGGGCGTCGTTTTTTTCATGGGATATTCTCCATCGAGGATTATTTACTCGTTCCCACGCTCCCGCGTGGGAACGCAATTCCACGACGCTCCCGCGTCGCCGAAGTGCTCACGAATATTGAAACAAGCTCTCGCGCCACGGACGCGGAGCGTCCTAACTTGCGTTCCCACGCGGGAGCGTGGGAACGAGTAGAATCCTACCTGATGTTAATTTGCTTTATCCGCCAATCCCAGCAGCTTGCGCACGAAAGTAGCGTTGCGCTTGCAGTCGGCTTCGGGATTTTTCGAGGGGCAGGAGGTTTCCAGCACGATCCAGCCCCGGTAGTCGAGCTCCTTGAGGGCCTTGGCAATGGGCGGCATTTCGACCTTGCCCTCGCCGAGATAATTCGCGCCGTCCTTGAAATGGATCATGCAGAGGCGGCCCTTGAGCCGGCGGAGTTCGGCGGGTACATCGTAGCCCTTGAGGGTTGAATTGCCGACATCGTAATAGACGCGCACGGCGTCGCTGCCGATGCGGTCGAGGATTTTCAGGTTCTGCTCGGCCGAGAGCCAGTTTTCCAGCCCCAAGACCACGCCCGCCGCCGCGGCTAGGGGCGCGGCGGCTTTCATTCGGACGACAAGCTCATCGAAGTGCTCCGGCTTGAGTTCGCCCTTGCCGAAAAACGGCACGAGAATGCCCCGCGTGCCGAAATCCTTCGCGGCCTCGATGGTCTGCTCCAGCCACGCCGGCGCTCGCGGCTCGCTCACCATCGGATAATTGTTCATCAAGTTCAGCGAGAGCGAGGATACCGCCAAGCCCAGGGCCTGGAGTTGCTCCTTGGTTTTTTTCCGGGCGGCCGCATCGGCGATGGGCAGTTTCTCGGCCGGTTTATTGATGCCCAGCTCGACGCCGTCGAGATGGCATCGCGCGGCGATTTCGAAATTGCCGCCGAACGAACCCTCGCGGGCGGAAACGTGAATTTTGGATGACTTTTCAGCGGCGGATTCCGCGGCCCAAAGCGAATGCGGCCACGCCGCCCCGGCCAATCCCACCGCGCCGGCTTGCAGGAACGTTCTTCGAGAGACGATCATCGCGGATTCTCCTTCGCCCCTCGAACAAGGTTATTCAACCGGTTTTCACGCCGCTGCGCGTCGCGCAAGATTTCCCCCATTTTGACGAACTCCCGCCCGATTGTCAAGCAATCCCCTCTCGCACGATGGAATCGGGTGTGGTGTAATCAGAATATGTCTGAAGTGGTCCCGAAATTTTCGACAGTTGAATAAGGTGGATTTGGGCTTTTATTTCCGGTAAGATATTTTTCCGGGAAAGGAGACGGATTCACGATGGGAGTTAAGCGGAAGAGTTTTACGGCGGATTTCAAGGCGAAAGTGGCTTTGGAGGCGTTTCGGGGGATTTCGACGGCGGCGGGGATTCGCGTATTTGACGGTGGTCATGGACTGGTTCAGCCGCTACGTGATCGCCTGGGAGCTTTCGACAACCTTGGACTCGGATTTTTGCGTGCGTTGCCTGGAACGGGCCTTGGAGACGGCCAAACCGGAGATTTTCAACACCGATCAGGGCGTGCAGTACACGAGCGACGATTTTACGAAGACGCTGCTTGCGGCCGACGTGCAAATCAGCATGAACGGGGTGGGCCGCTGCTTCGACAACATTATGGTCGAACGCCTGTGGCGGACCGTGAAGCAGGAGGAGGTGTACCTGAAGGAATACGAGGACGTGCTCGATTGCCGCGAGAATCTGGGCGAGTATTTCCCGTATTACAACGACCGAAGGCGGCACAGCCATTGGGGCGCCCGGCCGGCGGAGATTTACCTCGCGGTCCATTGATTGAAGAAAAACATTTTTCCGCGGCGCGCTGGGGCTCCGTCCCAGACCCCGGGATTTTTTAAGGCATGGCAAAAAAGTGTCTTGCGGAGGTGAAGGCGGATTGGTATCCTGATAAAAAAGAAAAAGCCTCGAAGGGTTAAGTCTTCAAGGCTCGTGTCGAAAGACACTTCTTTGGTCCGGTTATCCCTCGGTAGGTTGCGTCCCCGTAGAGCCTGCCTCCGTTTCACCGAACAGGTAAAGCCTAGCGCGGCATAGCCGCAACCAATCGTTTAGCCCGGAGCCAACGGCGACGGCGGGTGGAGTTTTCCAGTGCCCCTTACGCCCGCCGTCGCCGTTGGCTCCGGGCTAAACGAAAAACTTTGAGGAATTACCCTCAATCCTGAAAACTAATGGCATAAACAGAAGCGCGTTTCAGTCAAGCGGATAGCGAAAATATCCCTTGGTTTATTAAATCGGTTTCCACCTTATTCAAAGGTGCTTTTCTGTCAGAAAAACGGGACCAGCTCATTTTCACGCGAGATTGAAAGACAGGTTGAAAATCCGTCCTACTTGGCGGGCGCAAAAAAACTGGGGCCTCTGACGTGCCATTTATCCACAATGGCAAGCTAGACAGTAAGGGCAAGGTAACTGTCTAACCTAAAACCGTCAGAGGCCCCACGGGCCAGTCTGCATTTAGGTGCGAATTGGTCGTTCGCACGTTCTTTTATAGGAGCGAATCGCGTGCCGATTTCTCGGATAATCGAGCCCGAAATCCGACTTTATGCCGTAACTCTCTATTTTGCAATAAGTTGCGATTTACACTTTAGTGTCGGCTTCATGCAATTCGGCAGCGAATGGCAAATATACGAATGTATTATTTTGCAACACTTGCGGCATTATCACGCGAAGATTCTGCACAATCCGGTAATTTTCCATATAATGCTCATCCAGTGAAACACCGTGTTCACTGGAACCTACCCGGCCATGCCTTTGCCAAACCAAGCCGAGCACGTTTTGATCCTGATGAATCCCAAGGCGGGGGCGAAGGACTCGCGGGAACGCGTCGAACGGCTGGCCGGTCTTCTCGATAAGCGGGGATTCAAGGCGGAGATTTCCACCGATTTGCAAGCGATCACGCAAAAGGCCGCCGCGCATCACGCGGAAGGTGGCTTGCGGGCCTTGGTGGGAGTCGGCGGAGACGGCACGGCGGCCGAGTTGGTCAATCGAACGCCCGAAGGCTTGCCGCTGACGCTGCTTCCCGGCGGCAACGAAAACCTGCTGGCGCGGCATCTGAAGCTCGATCACTCGCCGGAAAAATTGGCGGAGACCATCGCCCGGGGAAAAGTACTGCGGCTCGATGCCGGGCGGGCGGGAGCGCGCATCTTTTTGCTCATGGCCGGCTGCGGACTCGACGCCGAGGTCGTGCGCCTGGTTCACGAAAGGCGAACGGGGCACGTTCGCTCGCGCGATTATTTGAAACCGTTGTGGGAGGTGGTTCGCACCTATGATTATCCGGAACTGCGGGTATATTGTGATGAGGGAGCGGAAGCGAGCGTTCCGCCGGCGGTGCTGAGCTTGCGCTGGCTCGCGGTTTTTAATCTGCCCTGCTACGGCGGCGGGCTGCATATTGCGCCGCAGGCCGAGGGGAGCGACGGCGAGTTGGATTTATGCGGGTACTGCGGCGGCTCGTTCGCCCGTTTCCTCGCATTCGCGGCGGCGGTTTATTTGCGGCGGCACCAGCGGCTGGGCGATTGGACGGTGCGGAAAATTCGCCGCGTGCGGATCGAGTCGGTCGCTCCCGTTCCCTACCAACTCGACGGAGATCCGGGCGGCATGTTGCCGGTGGAAATCGAAGTGCTGCCGCGGCGTTTGACGCTGATCGTGCCGTAGAAAGGAATCATCGTGCCGCAAAATCCAGCCACTATCGGACCTTATCGTTGCGGAATTGGCCAGCCGCTTTTGGTGATTGCGGGGCCGTGCGTTTTGGAGGACGCTTTTTCGGCGATTTCGATCGCCCAACGGTTGAAGGAGATCGCCGGGGAACTTGCGCTGCCGATCGTCTTCAAGGCGTCGTTCGACAAGGCGAATCGCACGAGCGTAACCTCTTATCGCGGGCCGGGCCTGGAGAAGGGGCTGGAGATTCTGGCCGGGGTGAAGGAGGCGACCGGCCTGCCGGTTACGACCGACATTCACGAATCGCATCAGGCCGCGGCGGCGGGGAAGGTCTGCGACTTGATCCAAATCCCCGCGTTTCTCGCCCGGCAAACCGATCTGCTCGCGGCCGCGGCGGCGACGGGCCGGACGGTGCACGTGAAAAAGGCCCAATTTCTCGCCCCCTGGGACATGAAACACGTGGTGGGCAAACTCGAAGCCTGTGGATGCCGTAATATACTATTGGGCGAGCGGGGGACTTTTTTCGGCTACGGCCGGCTGGTGAACGACATGCGGTCGATTCCGCAAATGCAGTCGCTCGGCGTGCCGGTGGTGTTCGACGCCACGCACAGCGTCCAGGAGCCGGGCGGATTGGGGGGCGCGACCGGCGGGAATCGGGCGATGGTCGAGCCGCTGGCCCGGGCGGCGGTCGCCTTGGGCGCGGACGCCCTGTTTTTCGAGGTCCACCCGGAACCCGACCGTTCGCCCAGCGACGGCCCGAACATGATCCCGCTCGGCAAATTCCAAGCGTTGTTGCGGCGGCTGTTGGCGATCCGCGCCGCCGTGGAGAAATTATCGTGAAAAAATACGTATTATTTTGTTTGGCGTCGTTCGTGTTATCGCTTGCCGGTTGCGGCGGTGGAACGCAGAAGGCTTCGACTTCGGGCGGAGCGAAACAAAAAAAGGCCGGGGCGTTGAGCAAGGACATGTTCGCCCTGACGATCGACGGCCTCAACCGCACGGAACAGTCTCAGACCGAGGCGGTGCAAGCGGAAATCCAGCGGCAACTGCTCGCGCTCGGCCAAGCCGCGACGGGCGGCTCCGCTCAATCCTCATCGACCTTGCTGGCGGCGTGGCCCGAGTCGGATGCCCTGCGGCAAATCGTCGATCGGTTGGATCAATGGATTCGCGCGCAGCCGCCGCCGGAATGGCGGCTGGACCCGCTGCTGGCCGAACTGCCGGAAGCGCTGCGGAAAATGCCGCCGGCGGCCGGATTAGACAAGCTGGAGATCGGCCCCTTCGACGGATATTATTTGCAGGAGGCGGTCTATCTGCGCGACGTGGCGCTCGCGGCGCGGGGCAAATCGATCGACGATCTTTTGCGCGCGGGCCGGCTGTTCGATTGGACGATCCGCAACCTGCAATTGGAGAAAGACACGCCGGAGCGGATCCCCCAATTTCCGTGGGAAGCGCTCTTCTTCGGCCGCGCTACGGCGCTGGAACGCGCCTGGGTATTCATTTTGCTTGCGCGGCAGGAAGGATTGGATGCGGCGATATTGGCGATCGATCGGAAAAGCGAAAACGTCCCCGCCGGTGCGCCGCGGCCCGCCGCGGAATTTCAGCCTTGGTGCGTCGCCGTGCGGATCGACGGGAAGGCGTACCTGTTCGATCTGGATTACGGATTGCCGATTCCCGGTCCGGGCGGCGTGAAGCGGGGCGCGAACGGACAACTCGACATCGTCCCCGCCGACTTGGATCAACTCTTGGCCGACGAATCGCTTTTAGCCCGGATGTCTGTCGACGCCGAGCACCCCTACCCCATGAAACAAGCGGACTTGCAGCGCGTGGCGGCGTTGGTGGAGGCCTCGCCCGCGGCGCTTTCGCGGCGGATGAAGGCGGTCGAATCGCACTTGCAAGGCAAGCAGAAAATGGTTTTGACGGTCTCCGCGTCGCAGCAGGCCGAGCGATGGAAGACGACGCCGGGTGTGGCGGCGGCCGAACCGTGGCGGCTGCCTTACGAGACCATCCGGCGGCGGTCCGAATTGAAGCCGGCGCAGGTCGCCCGGAGGCTGGCCGATTTCCTGCCGTTCTACGCGATGCCCTCGGTGCTGTTGCACGGCGAAGAGGTTCTGCAAAAGGCGGCTAAAACGCCCAAGGACTTGCAGGATATTTACAAGGGGGCCGCCGCGGAAGGGGAGAATAAAAAACGGGGGAATCCCGCCGATGCGCCGCAAGACACCGAATCGCACAAGCTTCGGCGGGCAATCGCCGCGGTGGCCTTCTTCAGTTCGACCTACGCCGCGCCGCTCTACAAGGGGCGCGTGCTGCAGCTCAAAGGGCAGATGAGCGGCGAGGTGAGCGCGATGAACTATTATCAGATGTCGCGCCCCTCCGCGGAGCAGTTGCGAACCATCCAGGAAAAACTTTTCGGCGAACTGGCGGGCGCGGCGTTGGCGGACCATAAAAACATGAGCGACGAGGAGAAAATGAAGCTTGTGAGCGAGATCGTGGAAGCGATTATGACCGGGAAAACGCTGCGCGACGCGGAGAGCCGGCAAATCGCCGCGGAAATCGCGCAAAACGGCGCGCCCTTCGTGGAAGAGCAGACGGCGCTGATCGCGTTGGGCAAGGCCGACGCCAGCTATTGGCTGGGCCTGATCACCTACGAGCGCGAGAGCTTTCGCTCGGCGGTCGATTACTTCACCACGCATACCTTGAACGCCTGGCCCGGCGGCCCGTGGACCGCCGGGGCCAATTACAACCTCGGTCGCACGCTCGAGACGGGCGGCGAGATCGACAAGGCGGTCGAAGTCTATCGCTCGAACGCCGACGCCCCCGACTTCGCCGGCCAACTGCTCCGCGCGAATTGGCTCGAAGCGGGAAAGAAAAAGCCGGAAGCGGAGAAAAGCCCGGAAATCAAATCCGAACCGCTCCAACCGGAAGAGCCGAAGAGCGAAGCCCCCAAAGTGGAAGAGCCGGAGAGGGAAGAGCCGAAAGGGGAAGTGAAACCGGGCGCAGAGGAGAATTCCGGGGAGAAGAAATCGGAAAACAAAACCGAAGAATGATATCCGGCGGCTTGCCCTCGCCTAGCGGCAGAAAAAGTCCTTTTCCCAAAGGGGCAATTGATGAATCGTAACCGTTCACGGTTTATAAACTGATCTTGGTGAAAATAGGGCCGATGTGTTAGGTTGCTGTTATGGCAGCGACAGCAAGCAATACACAAGGTGAATGTCCTCGATGTGCCGAGCGCGACCGGCG
>JADLEL010000192.1 GCA_020846145.1 Pirellulales bacterium
AACGGTAGGCCGAAAACATGGACCTGTCCCCTTCCCGCGGCGCGAGGGGGACAGTCCCATTTTCGCGGCGATTAAGCATTTTTACGGCGCCATCATCTTTTGCGCCGCGAAAATCGGGACAGTCCCCTGTGAACGGTTACCGGAAAACATTGCCGATCTTCGGTGACCGGAATATCGGGCAATACGCAGGTTCGATGTAGGCATTGTCCATCCCCATCGGCGGATTGTCAATAAGGAGCGGCTCGACGCCAAGACGCCACACTCTCCCCAAATCGAAATCGGACGTTCTTTCACCTCCCCGTTGCGAGGTTATAATAAATGGCAAACATCAAAACAATTATTTCCGGCGGCCGATCCCTTCGATGCCCCTCCCCATAAAAACCCTGCCGATCCTCGAACGCTGGGACTGCCACGGCTGCGGCATCTGCTGCCGCGGGGCGGCCGTGTTGTTGAGCGAGACCGATTTGAAGCGGCTCCGCGCGCAGCGCTGGGAGAAGCATCCCGACTTCCGCGGCAAAAAAATCATCGTTCGCCTGGGGCTTTTCGACCGCCGCTTTCGACTGGCGCACCGCAAGGACGGCGCCTGCGTTTTTCAGGATGCCGACAAGCTTTGCCGCATCCACCGCGAGTTCGGCTACGACGCCAAACCGCACGTCTGCCGCATGGCCCCGCTGCAGATGATCCCGCTGGAGAATTTCGTCTATGTAACGCTCCGCCGCTACTGCCCTTCGGCGGCCGCCGACAAGGGCCGGACCTTGAAAGAGCAACTCGACGAATTTCGCCGCCTGGCCCTGGCCAACGACGCCGTGCCCGAACCGACGTCGCCGCCAAAACTCACCCGCCGCCACCGCCGTACCTGGAAGGACGCGATGGCCGTGGCCGGCGCGCTCGAAAATCTCATGCTCGACGAGCGCTACCCGCTAGTCCGCCGTTTGATTCACGGCCTGGAATTTTGCCGCTTGCTCGAAGGGTGCCGCCTGAAAAAAATCCAGGGCCGGCGCCTGGCCGAATTGCTTTCGGTGCTGCAAACTTCCGCCGTCGAAGCGGCGGGCGTTTTTTTCGAGAACCGCCAGTCCCCCGGCCGCACCGCCTACCGCTGGTTCCGCCAAATCGCGCTCGAATATCTGCGATTGCATCCCGACTTCCTGCCCGAAACCTCCTGGCGCGAGCGCGGCCGCATCTTCCACGCGGCGTTGGCTTACGCCCGGGGCAAGGGCCGCGTCCCCTGCTTCCGCATGAATTTTCCGCCCGCCACCTTCGCCGAATTGGAACGCCCTTTGGGACCGCTCCCCGACGAAGTGCTGCAACCTCTCACGCGCTACTTCGAGCGGGCCACCGTCTCCCTGCGCTACGCGATGTTCAAAGGCGGCCGCTGGTCGCTCACCGAAGGCTTTCAAGCCCTCGCGCTGGGATTCCCCGTCGCCCTCTGGATGCTCCGCTTCGCCTGCGGACCGCGCGCGCCGGAAGCCCAAGACGCCGTCAACGTGGTGATGATGCTCGACCGCGGCGAAACCAACGCCTCCTTCGTCGGCCTCCAGCACCGCTGGCGCACGAATTCGCTGATGGACGACCACCAACTCTCCCGCCTGACGGCATGGTATGCCCGTTGACGGCCGGAGTGAACGCTGTTGGAATCTTGCCGTCTCTGGGGCCTTCTTATGGACAGAATATTTGAAATGGATTATACTTTTGCCACCGTGTCGTCAGGAGCATGAGTGGGTTTTAGCCCGCATTTCTCACAATAATTCAACACGGAGACACGGAGGACACGGAGAAGAAGGATTGATGGGCATTTTTTTCACAAGGAAAATTTTGACGGCGTGTGAAATAACTAATTCGATTTTTTAACGTTTTTTTCAACATTCAAAACAAAATATCCGTGTTCTCCGTGTCTCCGTGGTGAGATATCCGGGTTAGCAGGCTCACAACCACCTCTCTTCCATAAAAGGTTTTTCCATGAAAGTCATCCATTACGAGCATGTCGAATCCGCGCCGGTGCAAATGGAGGGGGCGGTCAACTGCAAGATCCGCTGCCTCATCGGCCCCGAGGACGAGGCCCCCAGTTTTTCCATGCGGATGTTCGAGGTCGCCCCCGGCGGACACACGCCGCTGCATTCGCACGGCCACGAACACGAGGTTTTCGTCCTCGAAGGATCAGGCGTGGTGATCGAAGACAAAACCGAGCATCCGCTGCGGCCGGGCTCGGCAGTCTTGGTGCCGCCCAACCAGGTTCATCAGTTTCGCAACACCGGAGGCATGCCGATGAAGTTTTTGTGCCTCATTCCCCATCCCCTCCGCGGCATGTCGGGAACCTGCGTCGCCGCTTGTTCGTGCGATTGAGCCATAAAAAGCCGTTTAGCCCCCGCGTCCACGCGGGGGCGGGCCCGCTCAACCTGGGCGGATGCGCGGATCACCGCGTTTAGCCCCCGCGGCCACGCGGGGGCAGGCCCGCTCAACCTGGGCGGATGCGCGAATCACCGCGTTTAGCCCCCGCGTCCACGCGGGGGCGGGAGTTTTCGCCATTTCGACACCTATTCCCCGCCGTGGACGGCGGGGCGAAACGTTCGATCCCCGCACTCCTCAATAAAATGCCTTCCACTCCCGCCGCCGAAATCGCCCGCCTCCGAGAGGAAATCCGCCGCCACGACCGCTTGTATTATGTCGAGGCGGCCCCGGAAATTTCCGATCTGGAATACGACCGGCTCATCGAACGGCTCAAGGAGCTTGAAGCGCAGCACCCCGAGTCGATTACACCCGACAGCCCTACGCAGCGCGTCGGCGACCAAGCCGCTGCGGATTTTCCCAAAGTGCGGCACCTCGTTCCCATGTTGTCCATCGAGAACACCTATAATCTCGATGAATTGAAAAGTTTCGGCATTAAAGTGGCGAAGCTCCTGCCGGGCGAAGCGATCGAGTGGGTGGTCGAATTGAAAATCGACGGCGTCGCCATCTCGCTGATCTACGAAAACGGCTTGTTGACCAAGGGCTTGACGCGGGGAACGGGCGTCGAGGGGGACGATATCACGCAAAACGTGCGGACCATCAAATCCATCCCCTTGCGGCTAAGCACCGACTCGCCGCCGCCCATTCTGGAAGTCCGCGGCGAAGTCTATATGACCAATGCCGATTTGGTGCTGAATAATGAAGAAATCATCCGCTACAACCAAGACCTCATTGCCAAGGGCAGGTCGCCGGAAAAATTGCTGAGCAATACCCGAAATGCGACGGCGGGCGCCATCAAATCGAAAAATCCCCAGGAATGCGCCGCGCGCCGCTTGCGCTTCTTTGCCCATAGCGTCGGCCTGACCGAAGGGCTGAAGGCCAAAACGCACAAGGAATTTCTGGACGAAATCGGCGGCTACGGCCTCCCGCCCACGCCCATGGTCGAATGTTTCGCTTCCTTCGCCGCGGCCGTCGAGCATTGCGAGGAGTTGATCGAGCGGCTCTTCGAATTGGATTTCGAGATCGACGGCCTGGTGCTCAAAGTCAACCGCTTCGACCAGCGCGAACGGCTCGGCTCGACCTCGAAAAGCCCCCGCTGGGTCATCGCCTACAAATTCGAGAAGTACGAAGCGACCACGAAACTCAACGAAATCCGCGTGCAAGTGGGCAAAACCGGCACGATCACCCCCGTCGCCGAACTCGAACCCGTCGAACTCGCCGGCACCACCGTCAGCCGCGCGAGCCTGCACAATGCCGACGAAATCGCGCGCAAGGACATCCGCGTGGGAGACGTGGTCGTCGTCGAAAAGGCGGGCAAGATCATCCCCCACGTCGTCCGCGTCGAAAAACACCTTCGCAAGGAAGACCAGCCCCTCGTGCCTTTTCGATTTCCCGCGCAGTGCCCCGAATGCGCCACGAAACTCGCCAAAGACGAGGGCGGCGTTTACATCCGCTGCCCCAACGTCGAGTGCCCCGCCCAAGTCAAGGAACGCATCCGCTACTTCGCCGGCCGCAACGCGATGGACATCGAAGGGCTGGGCGATAAGCTCGTCGATCAGTTGGTAAGCGAGCAAATCGTGCAAAATTACGGCGATCTTTACCGCCTCGAACGGCGGCAGGATAAACTCCTGAATTTGGCGCGGATGGGCCGGAAATCGGCCGACAACCTGCTCGACGGCGTCGAGGCCAGCAAAAATCGGGGACTCGCCCGGCTCCTCAACGCGCTCTCGATCCGCCACGTCGGCGCACGGGTCGCCGCCGTGCTGGCCGAGCATTTCGGCGCGATGGATAAACTGCTCGCCGCGACCGAAGTCGAACTCAGCAAAGTCAACGAAATCGGCCCGATCATCGCCAAAAGCATCCATTCTTTTCTCCACGGCCCCTTCGGCCGGGAAACCATCGCCGATCTGCAATCGCTCGGCGTGAAGATGGCCGCCGAAAAGGCCGCCGGCGGTTCGGCCAAGCTGCAAGGCAAGACGCTGGTCGTTACCGGCACGCTCCAAAAATACGGCCGCGAAGAAATCGAGGAACTCATCGCCCGCCACGGCGGCCGCGCCGCCTCGAGCGTCTCCAAAAACACCGATTACCTCCTCGCCGGCGAAAAAGCGGGGAGCAAACTGGAAAAGGCGAAACAGCTTGGCGTGAAAGTGATTACGGAGGAGGAATTCGAAGGATTGTTATGATAAGAGATTTAGCACATGTGCAGAACAGACGTACGCAGATTATTGTGATATCCTCGCTTTTAGTCATCCATATTTTTATTGATTTACTCATTCTATCGTTTTTTTCCAATAAACCGAGAGAGATGGCGATAGTTGCCGTTCCCTTCAGCCAATGTAGCCTTACTACTCTTTGGGCAGCTTGTTCGCGTATTAAATCGTATGTTCGATTTCCACTAGCGATCTTCAGTGCTGCTTGGACATGGCTTGTATTTTCTGTTGTATCGATGCAATTCGATCCGGATCAAACGATCGATACTGTTTTTTTGTTCGTGGCTCAAGTGGGATTTATCTTTTTTATGTATTATTTTTCCCGTGCCTTGGCTTTTATTGTGTCCCGACGACGAAAAACGAAGGAACCATCGCATGCCCCTGCATTCCAATATTCCATCGGCGCCATGTTAATTTGGACTGCGGTTTTTGCCTTGTTTTTAGGTTTGGGAAAATCCGTGTTGACCTACACCGGCTGGTCACCAAAACTTATTCAATCGAATTATTTCATTGACTTTTTCGTTTATGCGGGAGCCGTAGGCGTATGCAATGCGGTAGTCGCACTCATTGTGCTCGTGGCCGCGAAAAGACAAAAAAACCGGATGCTATCATTTCTTGTTGCCTGGATTGGCATAGCATTGTTTGGCTGGATCGCATTTCGAGTTCTGGATAATCTCTGCGTCTGGATATTCAGTGAACAGAACTTGATACTGGATTTACTAATTCAAGCCTTCTGTCTCTTCGCCACCCTCCTCCCGCTGCGATGGTGCGGCTTGCTGGGCGAAAATGAAGAAGATGGACTTGTTTCTTCATCAATCAAGACATCATCGGATACCAAAGCATAGATAAGATTGGACGAATTGGAAAAATTATTAGTGAAGATTAGCGGAAATTAGTGTTCCATCTCCCCAAACAATCAAACGGACGATGATGTTCAAAGAGGAAGGCTACCGCCTGATGGGTGCGGCGTTCGAGGTTTACAATGAACTCGGCTATGGCATGTCCGAGGAGATTTATCAGCAAAGTCTGGAGATCGAATTGGGAATGCAAGGCATTCCATTCCTGACGAAGCATGAACTGAAGGTCTATTACAAAAACCGGGAATTGGACACTCGCTACAAACCGGACCTTTTCGTTTTCGGCGGCATCGTCGTCGAATTGAAGGCCGTTTCGGAACTGGCCACGGAACACGAAGCCCAACTCTTCAACTACATGCGGATCGCCCGCAAGGAAGTCGGCTACCTCCTCAATTTCGGCCACAAAGGCACGTTACAATGGAAAAGGTTCATTCTCTCCGACCTTCACGAGCAAGGCCCGGAGAATGCCGATTTTCTTTGATGGATGCAAGCCTAACGATTAAAAGTATTAGTGGTTATCAGTGAAAATCAGTGTTCCCTTCCTTGTTGGGAACCACTGATTTTCACTGATAACCACTAATATTCGCACAGTTTCATAGATGAATTCCGTGGACGGATTATTTAATTATTGAAGTGTCGGTGGGCGCTGAAAACCAGCCAGTGAGTAGTTTATGCTTTAGCATAACAATTCTGGGATTATTTAGCGCATTTTTACCAGTGCCCGAAATTATTTCGCAAAAGCATCACCTGCGGGCTTGACTCCCGGTATAACATTAGTTATACTTTCAGTATGAAAACAGCAATTTCGTTGCCCGATACCCTTTTCGATGCCGCCGAGCAAGCCGCCCGGCGTCTTTCCCTGTCGCGGAGCCAACTCTATGCCAAAGCCATCGCGGAGTTCGTGGAATTGCACGCGCAGGCCGATGTCACCAAAAAGCTCGACCAAGTTTACAAGGAGCGTTCTTCTAATCTCGATCCCGCACTGAGAAAAATGCAGCAACTCTCGATCGGGGAGGACGCATGGTAATCGAACGGGGCGAAATCTGGTGGGCAACGCTTTCCGAGCCGCGCGGTTCGCAGCCCGGATACTCGCGCCCGGTATTGATCGTTCAATCCGACGACTTCAATCGCAGCCGCATCGGCACGGTCATTGCCGTGGTGATCACCTCGAATACGCGTTTGGCCGAAGCGCCCGGCAACGTTCTCTTATCGAAAAAATCGTCCGGCCTCCCCAAGGAGTCGGTGGCGAACGTTTCGCAATTGATAACTCTCGACAAGGCATTTCTCGCGAAAAAAGTCCGGAAACTCGCCAAGCGCGAACTCGCGGCCGTCGAAGCGGGATTGCAATTAATCCTTTCGTTGCAACGATAAGCGAGTAGTTTACCTACGGGCCGGGAATGACGCAGAGCTTGCTCCGCCGCGGGTGGCCCAGGTTCTTTGAACCTGGGTGGCTCCGCCAGAAGAGGCGGCGCCGGTTTCCCCTGCGGGCTCGTCCCGCAAGTCCGGAGATTCATTGACGCTAAGGCGCTGTCCGACAATAAACTACCGAATTCCAATGTAGTAGGCACACTCCGTGTGCCGTAATTCGTGGACGGCACACGGAGTGTGCCTACTACGATTCCGGCAACTCATTGTCGGGCAACACCTAACGAACGCCGGGCGCCAACCACCGCCGAATTCCGTAGCTTACATGACTGATGCTCATTTCGCGTTTTCCTCTTTTCGCGCTTTCGCGATCCTCGTTTTCGCCGCGTTCCGTACCGGCTTGTCCAACGGTGCCGTACCTGAACAGGCGTCAATGACCTGACTTTCCAAAAATCTACCGCCATTCTCCGCCGATCGATTCCGATTAAATTTCGCCCTATCTCCATGCCGCGCAAAGCGTTGCGATGCAATCCCCTCATCGATTGCTGGAAAAAAGCCGTTCCTTCTGATAGACTGCCGTTTGATTGGCGTGGAAAAGGTTTTCCCCATGCTTGATGCAGCTTCGGGAATCGATCCTGCGTTGGGCTGAGATTGTCTGAAATGTAAGCGTTCACGCCCCGGTCGGGGACTGGTCCATTTTTCGGCGTGAAAACGTATTTTGTGGACAAACGGTAGGCCGAAAACATGGACCGGTCCCCTTCCCGCGGCGTGTGAAACGGACAACCTTACCCCGATCGGCTATACAAAGGCCTGCCGGTGGAATCCCCCTCCATTCCCCGCCGGAGCTTTGTTGTATCCTACCCTCTCCGAAATGAGAAATGTCCAAGTCCCAAGACCAAAAATTCAAAATCGGCAAAAACTCGCCCCAAAAAAACCTCGTTTTCCCGAGAAATTCGCCATCCCGTTCCCGCAAAATCACCAAAAAACCGCGAAATCCACTTGTTAAGCCGGAAGGAAAAAATCCCCGCTTATCAAAAAAAGCCCGAAAACAAGCACTTTTCGCGTCTCCCGCAATACCCCGATCTTGTTGCTATATCGCGAATTGCCGAGTAAACTTCGCTTAATCCCCTCGCAATTTGGAGAATCACGATGCGAACCTTGCTACGTTATACTTTGTGGGCGAGCCTTTCCCTCACCCTCCTTCGCGGCGCATTGGCCGGTGAAATCCGCGTTCTTCCCGTCGGGCAGTTGCCGAAAGATGCGCGGCTGGAACCGCTCAAGGATCAAAACGGCTACTTCCCCTTCACGCCGCCGGAATCCAAGGAGGCGTGGGCCAAGCGCGCCGAGCAGGTGCGAAGGCAGATTCTCGTCGCCGCCGGCCTCTGGCCCATGCCCGAGAAAACGCCCTTGAATCCGGTCGTCCACGGCAAGGTCGATCGCGAGGGCTACACCGTCGAGAAAGTCTATTTCGAGAGCTATCCCGGCCATTTCGTCACCGGCAGCCTCTATCGCCCGAAGGATCGTGGCGGCAAGCTGCCCGTGGTGCTCGCCCCCTACGGCCACTGGGCCAACGGGCGGTTCTCCGATTTCGGGGCCGACGAAATCCGCTGGGAACTCGTCCGCGGCGCGGAGCGGTTCGAGGTCGGCGGCCGCTACATCCTCCAAGCCCTCTGCGTGCAGTTGGCGCGCATGGGCTGCGTCGTCTTCCAGTACGATATGGTCGGCGTGGCCGATAGCAAGCAGGTCCCGCACACGCCCAAGTGGCAGCCCGCGCACGATACGCTCGATTTCTGGGGATTCGCCAGCCCGCAAGCCGAAGCTAGGCTGCAAACCAACTTCGGGCTGCAAACCTACAACTCGATCCGCGCGCTCGATTTCGTCTGCGGCCTGCCCGATGTCGATGCCGGCCGCATCGGCATGACCGGCGGCAGCGGCGGCGGCACGCAGACGTTCATCTGCTGCGCCATCGATCCCCGCCCCGCGGTCGCCTTCCCCGCCGTGATGGTCTCGACCGCCATGCAAGGCGGCTGCAATTGCGAGAACGCGCCCTACTTGCGGATCGGCACGGGCAATGTCGAAATCGCCGCCCTTTTTGCCCCCAAGCCGCTGGGCATGACCGCCGCCAACGACTGGACCAAGGAGATGCAAACCAAGGGCTTCCCCGAACTCAAGCGGCATTACAAACTGCTGGGCGCGGAAAACAATGTCATGCTGAAACCGCTTTTGCATTTCGGCCACAACTACAACTACGTCTCCCGCGCGGCCATCTACTCCTGGTTCAACAAGCACTTGAAACTCGGCCTCAAGGATCCGATCGTCGAAGAAGACTACAAGCCGCTCACGATCCCCGAGCTAAGCGTCTGGGACGACGCCCACCCCGCCCCGCCCGGCGATTACGCCCATCAACAAGCGTTTTTGCGCGATCTGGCCGCCTCGACCCAAAAACAAATCGATGCACTAACGCCCAAGGACGAAGCCTCGCTCAAGGAATATCGCCGCATTGTCGCCGGCGCAATGGAAGTGATGATCGGCCGGGGAATGCCGAGAGACGCAGAGATCGATACGGATCTGAATTTGCTCGCGGAACAAGATATCGGCGCTCTCACGCTCTCGAAATTCTTGCTCCAATTACCCGAAAAACACGAGGCGCTGCCCGTTTTCGGACTCAACCTGAAAGATGAGGCGAAATGGAACAAGCGCGTGGCGATCTGGGTCGATCCCCAAGGCAAGCAATCGCTCTTCACCAAGGAAGGCAAACCGACGCCGGGCGTGCAAAAACTGCTCGACGCCGGCTATATGGTGCTCGCCGCAGACTTGTTCGGCCTGGGCGAATTCACCCGCGACGGCAAGCCCCTCGCCAAGGCGCCGTTGGTGAACGGACATATCGAGTTCACCTTCGGCTACAATCCTTCCACATTCGTCCAGCGCGTGCGCGATCTGCTCACGCTCCTCGCCTTCGCGCGCGGCAAAGACCTTGGCGCCGATCGCGTCGATATGATCGGCTTAAACGGCGCGGGCCATTGGGTCGCCGCGGCCCGCGCGATTGCCGGCGACAAGATCGGCCGCGCGGCCATCGATACCGGCGGCTTCCGCTTCGCGAACATCGCCGCGTTCGACAATCCCGACTTCCTCCCCGGCGGCGCGAAGTACGATGACCTGCCCGGCATGATCGCCCTTTCCGCCCCCCACGCCCTGTGGCTCGCCGGCGAAGGCGATACCCTCCCCCCCATCGTCGCCGCCGCCTACAAAGCCGCAGGCCGGCCCGCGAAGATCGACCTCTTCTCCGGCAAAGCCGCCGAAATTGAAAACGCCGCCGTGGAATGGTTGTTGAAATAGGTGGAAGGCCCGGCTACCTACCGGCAGTCTGCAAAACTACTTCGCAGCCGAGGTCCCAAAGTGGCCAAGAATACCGAAAAGGCCCCGGCCGATAATTCGACCGAAGCCTTTTGCCAGGCCACGACTTACGACAGCGGAGGGCAAGGGATTCGAACCCTCAACCGGTTTCCCGGCACCTGATTTCGAGTCCCAACGGTACGAGCGTACACTATGCTCACCCGATGCGAATATGCGTTTTTCCCGAAGAAAACAGGGGTGCGAACAAACGGCGAAAGTTTTTCCACCCCCTGCGAAACCGAGTTATTACAACACTTTTTACAACACTACCGCATTTTAACGCTAATGGGGGGCTGCATAGTGTACGGGTGTTTCAAAACCGATGTGCGGTCCATCCGATTCGACGGTGGCCCGCACAGGGCGGGGAAAACGCGGCACATTTTTAGGAATCTGTAGTCTTTGCCCCGTTATTACCGATGAATATCGCGTTTTTTTGGGGTGGAGGATTTTTTTCTGAACGGCGGTTCAGGTATCGTAAACCGGGCTGAAAAGCCCTTTTTTACTACACTCCGTATGATGCTATAATGCGGGAAACTTGCCGAGCGGCCGATTCGACTTGCAAGCGGTCGGCCTAATTCGCCCTCGGGCGTGGTGCTTACCATCCTTTGCATCATGCCCGGGGGGGAACCCGGCGCGAAAGGATGGAATTTATGACTATTTGCGGTAAAACGCCCCAATGGGATGAGGTTCTCTCTGCAATTGACGAATGGGTAGCGGAAGCAAAGCCCGCCCTCGAAACTCTTCATTTTGTGCATGAAGGTATTGCCGGATATTCTGTCCCTCTCGATAGATTCCTGCCAAGGCTACACAAAATCCTTGACGGGTGTCGTTTCATGGCCCCAGGAATCGACATTCACCCTCTGGCCGATTTATCGGCTGAACTATGCCACCCCGAAAATCCGCCCCGCCCTCATTATCGAGAGTGGATTCGAGACCTGTGGACAAAATGCGAACGAATTATAGAACGGCTAAGAGATGAGGGCGGCGTAACACAAGCTGATAAAATTCCTCAATATCAGAATTCATTAGACTACAAAACGCTGACCGATATTGAAAAGAGTGTCTTGGATTATCTCGTTAAGGATGGTCCAAGGAGCGGAAAGGAAATCTGTAATGCCTGCGGAATTGAGGATGAATCAAGTTTGCGAACTCACGTTATCCGCAAGCTGAAATCGGTTTTTCCAGTGAAAAATCGAAAAACCGTAGGATATTATCTCGATTGGAATAAGTCGGCACAATAACGCCACAATTGCGTTACATACATTTTTCATGCTTCCTGAAATAATCAGGGCATGGAAGCTACAAAAATCAATTCCGCATTGGAAACCCTCCGCAAACTCACGCCGGAGGAAATCCGCGAGCGGTTACAATCGCTCGAAACAGAATCGAAAACATTGCGGGGTTTGTTGCGAACCCGCCTTCTTGCGGATTCTCCGCATGGTCGGCATTCCTCGAAACTTGAGGAGGCCCGACGATGAAACGCCCCCTCGAAAAATCGCCGGTTGGCCGCGGTTCGGTCCGAGCCGATGAAATCCTAACTTTGCGAGAATTTGGCCGAAGACTTGGACTCGCAAGTCGGGCGTTATGCGATTGCCAGCGGTCGGGATTGCGAACCGTTCTTTGCGGTCGGGTGAAATTTGTTATGGGTGCCGATGCCCTCGACTATTTTCGGCGGCTGGCCGCGGCCCAGGCCGGGGAGGGCGGCGAATGACGACCTCAGCAAAAAACGGACGCCCCCGCGCGCCGCGCGTATCTCCGGAAATTTTGGATTCCGCGCCGCCCGAAGCGGCCGAGGCCGAGCGCGGGCTAATCGGATGGATGGTTTTCAATTCCGAGTTTCCAAGTGAGGCGGCGGAAATCGGCCCGTGGCATTTCAGGGATCCAGTCAAGGGGAGAATTTGGAAGCACGCGCTCGAATTACACACAGCGGGAATCGAGATAAGGCCGACCACCCTTGCACCCCATTTCAAAGACGGCGAGTTTCCCGCCGATGCCCTGTATTCATGGAGCCAAGAGGCCCCGACATTACGCCCGACCCTGGCCCACTATATCAAGCAGATTCTTGCAGCGGCGAATCGGCGGCGGGCGCGGCATCTTGGCGAGGAGTTATTGCGCCAATCGGCCGATGCGAGTTTCGACCCTGAGAATTTTCGGATTCAATTCGATGAGGCGTTTTCGGAACGCAAAGCGACCGAGCCGATTTTTCATCTTATCTCCGCGAGAGAACTTGATCGGGAAACGCTGGTTGTCCAATTTCACGCGCGGCAAGTCGTTCCGCGGCTTGTGCCGACGTTCACCGGCGCGGCGTTTAAGACGTTCAAAACGCTTATCAATATCGATCTGGCGGTATCTGTTGCGAGTGGCACTCCGTTCCTAAATCATTTTGAAACCACTCCCGGCAACGTGGTGTATTTCAGCGGGGAAGGTGGAAAAGTAGTTTTGCAAGAGTACGCGCGACGAATAGCCGCATCCAAGGGCTTGGCGTTATCAGAGATCGACCGGCTTTGGTTCTCCGAAAAATTACCAAAGTTTAACGACCCAGCGCACCTAAGTGAGTTGCCTCGAATCCTGCGCGACGTGGAAGCGGGTTTGGTTTTCTTTGACCCGATTTATCTGGCAGGAAGTTCCGGCCGCGAGGAATCATCCTTTGCGCAAGGCGACTTATACCAGCGGCTTGGCGACATTGTATTGAGTGAAGGCGCGACGCCGACGCTCCTGCACCACAACAAGCGGAATAGCACCGTCATGGGGCAACCGGCTGAATTATCCGACTTGAGTTGGGCGGGCGCGGCCGAATATGCGGGGAGTTGGCTTTTGTTATCGAGACGCGAAAGAGACGATCCCCAGCGGCCCGGAGAATACAAGCTGTGGTTGAATGCGGGAAATCGTTTTGGTTGTGGCGGATTATTTGCGCTCGATATTTGCGAGGGTCGGTTCTCCGATGCCGGCGGCCGTTATTGGAAAGTTGACGTTTTATCAGCCGATGATGCCCGCAAGCAAATTACATCGAATCAGGAATTGAAACGCCAACAGGCAAGCCAAGAGACTTTGGAAACGAATAAAAAACGGCTTTTGAAAGTTCTCGCAAAATACCCTGACGGGGAAACGCAAAGAATCATTCGAGATATGAGCGGGTTGCATCCTGGCCCATTCAAAGCAACCCTTGCGGCCCTACTCGAAGATGGTTGCGTGGAGGCTTGCGATATTCAAAAGAGCAATCGGAAGATGCCCTATGAGGGCTACAAAATCAAGGAATCGGACCCCCTATAGGTGGCTATGAGGACAATGGGGACAAAGCTATGAGGACAGAGCGAACCACTGATGGCTACCATCTATTGGGACACACCCCCTTATTCATAAGGGGTGTCCCGATAGGTGGTGGTCATGGCCAAAAGTTACGCAAGAGCGGTTTGTCCCCAGTGGTCAAGCCGAGCCGTGGCGAGTGGCTAAATGCAATTCCCGAATCGTTGCTACTCCCCGCCGTTGCCACCCTCGAAGCCCTGAGCCGTGGCGAGCCGGTCGGCCCGGCAAGGCAGGGTGAGCTATTCCCCACCGTGGAATCGGACCTCGAAACGATACGGCGGCGGAAGCGGGAAGGCAACGCCCTAGCCCGGCAACCCCAGGCAGAGGGGGCATCCACTGACAGGGGGTAGGGGGGTGAAATCCTATAGGGGGGGTGCCCCAAGACCGGCCCGTTCCCCTCCCGCATTTTTTCCTGAATTTTGGAACACCCCAAAATGAGTAGAACGGGGGAAATGGGAAAACTCGACTGAAAATTGCCGAAACGGGCGCGGCTTTACGCCCGGTCAACTTTTTGCGA
>JADLEL010000193.1 GCA_020846145.1 Pirellulales bacterium
AAAAAAAACCCCCCCCCCCCCCCCCCCCCTTCTGGACTCATTGACAGCCTTATTTCCTCAATTACACTCATTTCCTTGGTAAAATCAAATTTCCTATGAGTATTTCCCATGAGTCAAATTTCTTATCTGTTTTTTATCTGGTTGCTTCTCGTTCCGTCGGCCGCGTTCGCGCAATCGAACGGTCCCGAGCCGGTCAAGAAGCCGAAAGTGGCGCTCTCCACGGATTTCGGGAATGAGAACCATTGGCGGCGCATGATCGAGTTTGCCAAGACGCACGACGTGGAGCGGCTGGTCTATTGGAGTTACGGCGAAATCTGCGGATTTCCGACCCCGTGGACCTATCCACGGCGCCCCGAGAATTTTCTCGACAAGGGCGAAAGAAAACAGGCGTTCGAAGTCCAGGCAAGCCTCCGTCGATCGGCCGAGATGACTAGGGTGGCGGGCATGGAGTTTTGGTACGTCTATCAAGTCCTGATGATGCCCGATCTGAATCGATTGCGTCCCATCGCTTCCGAGTTGTTCAACGCCCACGGCGAGCCCGACATGGACGGCGGCGCGATGTACGCGATCCTCGCGGAGCAGTTGGACGAGTTGTACGCGATTGCTCCCGACCTGAAGGGCATCGAGGTCTGGATCATGGAGTGCGCGAACGTCCAAATCTTCCGACTCGCGCATCAACGTCGCTCCACCGCCGAAATCATCGATCGCGTCGTGGAAACCATCCACAACCGAGGCCGCAAGTACGGCTGGAAGATAACGCTCGACCTTCACACGGCAGCCGGCAACACCCAAACGCTCGAAGCGATTCTCGCCGCGGCCGGGAAGCGGCCCGATATCATCGTTTCGGGCGACAACGTCATCGGCGATTTCTCGTTGGCGCTTCCGTTTAACGAGCGTTTGCGCAAGGCGGCGAAAACCAACCCCGTGTGCGTCCACTTCGACCTGAACGGCGAGTACTGGGGCCGAAACTACGTGCCAACCAGCGCCCTGGGCCAGTACGAACGGGACCTCGAGGAGGCCCGGCGACTGGGCGTCGAAAGCGTCAACGGGCGGGTCAGCACGGCCCACGACGTTTGGAGCCCGCACGGCAACATTTTGCCTCGCTATCGGAAGGAATATCCGCCGTTTGCGAACCAAAGCCTCCAAGTGTCATGCACCGACACGCTCGGCCGGTTGAACGCACATTTCTTCTGCCGCAGGGCACGAGATCCGAACGTCACGCGCCAACAGGCCGCTAAGGAGTTTCTCGTCGAGCAATTCGGCGAATCGGCCGAATCGCTCGTGCCCGTCTTCTTGAAAATCGAGGAAGTGGACCGCGGCATATTCTTCATGGACGGAAACTATTTCGCGGCCCAGTCGGTCGTGCGAGCGCCGTGGCATTACGCGTTGTGGGGCTGGGACGAGCACCTGACCTCGCCGGCGGGCACCCCGTTTCCAACGTCCGAGATGCTTTCGGCGAAACGGGGCATGGCGGCGTTCGCGGGCTGGCCGACGCCGGTGGGACATCGCACCGGCGGGCCAAGGGCGATCCTCGCGGAAAAGGCCGCGGCCCTGCGAACCGCCGAACAGCTTCTGGAACAGGTCAAGGCGGCCGGCAATTCGCTCGATCCGTCGGACCGAGAGTTTCTCGTTCGCCAGTTCGAGGATCTCGTCCTGTTCGCGCGAATCTATCGCTTGGCGGCCGAGGTGGACGCGAACGCGACGCTGTTGCGGCGAAACGTCGCCATCGACGGCCTGCCCGATCGCGAGGCGCTCGATGCGGCGATCGCCGAACTTCGCCGCGTCCGAGACGAGTGGAAAGCTCGCTATCCGACCGATCCCTTCGGTTTGGTCAAATTGATCGACGACGGATTGTCCCGAGGCGGGACGAATGGAAAGGGCAAAAAATAAAATTGGAACACCGCGGTTTCGCGAGAGGAAGCTGAAGTTCGCTTCTATCTCCTTTAAAGAACATCTTTATTCGTCTATAACAGCAGAGGAGTGTGGTTCATGACTCGTGCCCGTCTTCGAGAAACGCGGTTTCGTCGCTTTGGAACGTTGATTTACGTCGCCGTGTTGGGGACGATTTTCCCCGGCGCCGTTGCGGCCGACAAAACCGAGCCGAGCGAATGGACGATCGAGCAGGCCCGGCTATGTTGGAAGCCGATGACCCGTGCCGTGCAGCACGTCGGCGTGCCCGGCTATCAATTTCAAACCGGCGTGACCTGGGACGGCGCGCTGGTCTTCGGTCCCTTGGAGTTTTACAATTTCAAGGCCATTCGGGACGAAATGGCCCCGCTGGGCAAGCATCTGATGCACGTTTCATTCGGCTTCGGCGACGCCATGCGGCTGCTCGACCGCCAGGGAACCCTGCATCCGAAGATCCGTCGGTCGATCGAACAGGGACGGCTACCGATCCCCCACGTCGAAACGCGCGACGGCGACTTGTCGTGGCGCGAGACGGTGTTTGCCCATCTCTTGGACCGGCCCATGAAGCCGTGGCCCGAACCCAAGCCGGGCGACGTGCTGGTGACCCACGCCGTTTTCCGCGTACGCAACACGGGCCTGACCCGGCGGATCGGGCATCTTTGGATGCATTTCGGCGACACCAAGAAAATTTTCTTCGGCTACAAGTGCCGGCAGGTTCCCGAACTTGCCGAATCCATCGCGTTTCGTTTCGAATCGCCCTACGGACGTTTGGACGACGGGATCCGGTTCGCTCTGCCGACGCCGCGAAAAGGCGTGCTGAACGTCCACCCGGAGGTGAAAAAAGTGGACGGCGTCAACGGCCCGGCCAAAAACGTCGTCGAGTGGGCCGTGCCCTTGGCCCCCGGCGAAGAAGCCGAATTGCGACTGTTGATTCCCTTCGGCGTCGTGGACGAGAAAACGGCCGAAAGGATCGTCGCCGTGGACTCTCAAAAAACATTCGACGAGGTTCGCCGCTATTGGGACGACTTGCAACGCGACGCCGCCGGACAAATCCGAACTCCCGATCCGTTCATCAACGACTATCTGGCCGCGCTCCCCGGGCAAATCGCCCAACAGGTGGCCTACAGGGAACATACGACCCAGGTTTGGATGTACAAAACCAGCCCCAATCTCTATGAAAAGTATTGGCCCGTCAACGGGTCAAAGTCCCTGCCGGTGTTCGACATGCGCGGCATGGGATGGCTGAACCGGCGTCTCGTCCAAAGCATCATCGATATGCGAACAGACGACGTCGGCGGACTGAACCGCGCGAACATGGGCGGGGGTAAAGTGCTCGAGGGCGAAGGATACGCCAAGGCGCCCGGCTTTTTGGGCATCTATCGAGGTTGGACCGCCAATCCGCTCCTCCTGAGCCACGGATTGAATCTCTGCGCGCTGGTCGCGCATCACCGGATCACGCGCGACGACGAATGGCTTCGTTCCGGCGATCCGTCGCCGCTGGAGGTCATGATCGAGGCCTTCGACTGGATCGCCAAGCAGCGCCGACGAACGATGCGCGAGGTGGACGGCCGCCGAGTGTCGCATTGGGGACTGCTGCCGGCCGCCTCGGCCCACGACTGGCTCGCCGGCAACACGATCTTCAACGACGCCTACTGCGTCGTCGCCCAGGCGGAAGTCGTCCGCCTGCTCCGCGAGATCGGCCATCCTCGCGCCGAAGAAATGGCCCGCGAAATGAACGACTATCGCCGGTGCCTCCACGACCGCTACGTCGAGGCCCGCGATCGGGCACGACCTCTGCCGTTGGAAGACGGCACGACCATTCCCTACGTGCCGCGCGTCATCCAGGAACTCGATTGGGCGAAACCCGATTGGACGTACACCGGCTATAGCGCGGTCCGCGCCGGGGCATGGGGAGCGTTCGATCCCCGCGACGAACTAGTCAACCAAGCCCTGGCGTTCCTCGAAGCGGGCTTGCCGCGCGGCGAGGGATACTATTACGCCGGCGCGGCTAAGTCGGATAATTCCGACAGGAACCTCGTGGACGTTTCCGATCCCGCCGCGCCGCGCCACTACCTTTGGCGTCATTACGTCGAGTACGAAACGATGTGGCCGGTCGGGGCTCCCCTGTTCCTTGCGCGCGACGACTTGCCGCGATTCTTCGAATGGTTCGCGCACAACTTCGCCTTTACGATCCACCAGGACTTCCGCGTGGGCGTCGAGTCCCTGGACGGCGTTCCAGCCTGCTCGCCGGGCGACACCGAACGGTGGCTGGCGGTGCGCAACATGTTCGTCCGCGAAGACGGCGGCTACGACGGATCGGCCCAATCGCTCTGGCTGCTTCAGGCCATCCCTCGCGAATGGCTCAAGCCGGGCGATCGGGCAAGCGCCCGCCGGATATTCACGTACTTCGGCGGCCAGGTTGACGTGGCGCTCCGTGTGGCCGACGACGGCCGGTCCGTGACGGTCAACGCCGTGATTGGTAAAATGGCGGTTCGCCCCAAGGAAATCCGCGTGAGGCTGCGTTCCGGCGACGGCTCGCCGTTGGCTTCAGCCACGGTCAACGGCGTTGCCGCGCCCATCCTGCCAGGCGACACGATTGTATTGCCGTCGAATACCCAGGATCGCCTCCAGATCGTCGCTTGGTTCCGATAATACGAGGACTCAAAATGCCAAAATGCACGGGTGGCAACGGTTCTTGAACCGTTGGGCCGAAAGCCGAGGAGGTTGGTGGAGCGGAGCGGCTATTTCGATCTGCAATTACTCCATGCCTCTTGTGGCGCGCACACCGATTCAAAACCGGTGTTGCCCGTTGTGACTTGCACAACCCATGAAACGGGAGGAAACGAGGGACACGAACCAATTAAGATAATATAGAAAATTTGCCTCCGCGTGCGTACGAGCACGTTCCCTACGGAATTGCATTCTCTTTCTGCTTTTCTTCCGGCTTCGTATTATCGCCCGGCATGAGGGGCGGGGGGACGGGATTGAGGGGATTGGGGACGGGAAGTTTGGCTTTGTTGACAGGTTCTTGCGGGGCGGGCTTCGACGGGACGCCCGGTTCGCCGCCGTCGAGGAGCATGTAGCCGGACCAGAAAAACGGATGTTCGGCCTTGGGCGTGTCGTCGCCGGCCGATTTTTTGACGCGGGGTTCGGCCTCGGGGGCGAGCCGCGAATCCATCGTCAAGAGGACCGCGCGCTGCCAGGCGTCGGCCGGGGAGGTGTGGGGCAGTTCCTGGACGAACTCGCGGACGAGATCGCAACTGGTTTGGCCGCCGGTGCGCCAACGGCTCAAGAGGATCGTCCGCGCGCCGGTGGACATCAGCCCGCAGGCGTTTAAAAATACTTCGTTGCCGGGAAGGCCGAACCGAGCCAACCGCTTTGGATTCATGGAATCTTCGGCCGGAGTGTGGAAGGCGGGGAGGATGATTTCGGTGGGGTGGCCCCAAGGGAGCGCGAGCCAATCGTGGACGGTTCCGCCGGGCTTGTTGCGATCCAAGGGGATGGGCAGCCAATTATAGGGATCTTTGTCGTCGAAGATCAGGTCGTCGAAGACGAGGAGTTGACTGACGAGTACGCCATAGATCGAACTCGGCGCGGGAGTCCATTTCAGCGGCGTAATGCCGGGCACAGCCGCTTCGAGTTTTTCGCGGGCGGATTTCAGGGCTTCTTCCTGTTCGCGGATCGGCAATTTGCCCCACGCGACGGCGGTTTTGCCCGACGCCCTGCGCGCCGGCGGATAGGGCGAGACGGCCAGCGACAGCGTGGGCGCGTAGCGGATGCGGAACCGCGAGAGGAGCGATTGCGGCCGGCCGTCGATGGGGACCTGCAGCGCCTCGAAGGGGAGATACCACAAAAAGCCGTCGGGCACGATGACGAGTTCTTTGAAGGATTTCGAGAAATCGGCGGGGGAATTCTTCGTTAAGAGTTCCAAGACTTTGGCGGCCGACGTTTTCCACTTCGTGCCGGCGAGGTCCTTCAAGGGCAGTTCGCCGACGGAGGCGAAGAGGCCCATGTCGCGGAGCATGGCCACGATTTGCTTCTGGAGCACCGCCGGCGAGGCGAACGTCCAGGAGGAATACTTTGCATTGTTCATCAGAAAGGCGTACATCCGGCGGTTGCAGGAGAAGAAAGCCAGCACGGCATGGCCGTCGGGGAGGGCTTTTTTGATGTCCTGCGTTTTTCGCACGGGGGGAAAGGCCATGTCGGCCGGTTCGCGGCGGACGGCGATTTCGTGGAGGATCAATTCCTGCTGCGCGCTTGCCGACGCCAACTCGGCGAGCGCGGCGGCCTGGTCGCGGGCGACGGTCTTGTCTTCCGGCGCAAGCGGCATGGCGAGCAGTTTCTGGCGGAGCTTTGCGGCCTGTTCGGCGAGCTTGGCGTATTCGGGGTAGCGGGTGAGGATTTCTTGGCGCTGGAGCGCGGTTTGGCGGTCGAGCCATTCGGGCGGGGCTTCGAGAATCCAGCGGAGGGTCTGCAAACGCCCGCCGAGCGGCAGGCTCGTGAAGAAGCGGTGCCGGCGGGCGCGGTCCGCGATTTCCATGGCCGTATCTTGAATCTCCTTGCGCTGCATGGCGGCCTCGAACCAGCGCTCGTAGGAGGGCGAATGGGGCGTGGTGAGGACGGCGAGCGATTCCAACGGTTCCAACGCCCAATCGAGCGGCAGCGGATCGCGGAGCACCTCGTCGTAGAGGCCCATCGCCAGCCGCGCGCCTTCGGGCCGACCGCCGCCGGCGGCGTGATAGGCATCTACGAGATTGATGTGGAAGAGCCAATGCGAGCCGTGTTTCATGTACGCGAGGGCGTCGGCGAGGGCTTTTTGGGCCTCGGCCGTTTTGCGGTCCTGGAAGAGGACCACCGAGCTTACGTAGTTGAGCCTGCCGCCGATGCGGCCGGAGGCCATGCTTCGCCGGCCGATGACGGCGCGGACTTCGTCGAGCACGCCGGCGGCGGCGCGGGTTTGGCCGACGACGGCCAGATTCTCGGCCAGGGAAATGCCCGCCGAAGCCCGCAGGATTTTGAGCTTGGACCACGCCGCGGCGGGTTGAAGCAGAGGGCAGACGCCTTGCTGGTTGGCCATGAGGTGCGCGAGGGCGGCGTGGCGGAGGGCTTCTTCGAGCACGCCGTAATCGGCGAAATCGGCGGCGGCGTAGGTGGCCTCCTCGAAAAACGCGGCGGCCGATTTGAAATCGCCTTGCTGGAGCTTGATGCGGCCGAGTTCCAGCCGCGCGACGCCGGTGAGCGGATGCTCGAACTCGCCCGCGGCCAATTGCGAACGCTGCAAGTAGGGAAAGGCCTGATCGGGCTTGCCCGCCGCGACGTAGGCCACGCCGCGCTGGAGGTCGGTCCAGGCTTCGGACCAGTGGTTGGGCGGCCCGATGACGCCGACGGTTTTCGAGGCGACGTCGGCGGTCAGGGCGTCGCTCTTCGACAGGGGGCCGAGGAGTTCCGCGCGGCGGCGGATGGCCAGCGCGGTGCAGCGGACGATTTCCTGCGGATTGATCGGATACATGATCGCCTGCTGGATGACGCCGCCGTGCTTGTAGGCCTGCTCGTTTTGTTCGGGCGATTTTCCCTGGCTCATCAACACCGAGGTGGGAAAGTGCCCGATTTGCACTGGAATTTTCGAGGCTCCCCAGGGCACCTGCTTGCGCGAACCGACGCCGGCGGGGCGGAGATTGGGGGTGAATTGCATCCGCACCATCCAATCGGGATACATGACGTAGAGCCGCAAGGCGTCGGTGTAGGCGTCGAGCGCTTTGTCGAGAACGCCCATCTGATAGTAGCATTCGCCGATCATCGCCAGATAGCAGATCGAATCGATCCAGCGCATGGTGCCCGACTTGATGGAGCCGCGGGCATCGGATTGAAAGGCCTTCAGCGCGTCTAAATAATCGCCCTCGTAATACAGGTTGAAATGCGCGAAGTACATGAGGCTGGGCGTCATGCGCTCCTGCTGGGCGGAGGCGGTCGAGCCGGAGAAAAGGACTGCCGCTAGGATTACGTATTTGAGAAGCTCTTGAAGCAGAATCGATTTAGAGGGTGCCACTGGCATTTTGCCAGTGCATGGGGATGGCACTGGCAAGATGTCAGTGGCACCCAAGCGATTGGCCGCATTTTGGGCAGAGCAAGCCATGACCGTATTCCTTCCTTCGGCTAGGGGGAGCAATCTCGCGCCCCTTTATCATAATACGTTGCTGCAATTCGGGATAGCATTCGGGAAATAATGTGGTTAACCGGGATTATTCATGAACATCGTAGATGCGGCATCCTGCCGCATTTTAGGCAAAAGCGGCAAGATACCGCTTCTACAAATCGCTTTAATGAATAATGCGGATTAGTCGAGCTGGATGCCCTAGCCACGGGGGGGATGGCTTTGCGCAGTCTAACGATTGTGCTGCAATGGTTTCAACTGCGACGCGGCGTCTCGGGCGGAAACTCGGTCGGCTAATAACTCGCGATAGATTTCGATAAGCCGCCTGGTCTGCCGGGCGTCTTCCTCGAGCAGTTCGAGGCGGAAGCGCCGCACGCCGCTTCGCAACATTTCGGGAACGACCTCCGCCGCGTTTTGCGGGATGGCATGATAGAGCGTGTTGCGGCAATCGGCGTCGGCAAGGAGGAGGTGTTCGACGCCTAGCCGGTCGCGGACGCGAACGCGATGATTCCGGCAAGGGCGGCCGCAGTCGGTCGCGTCGCGGCCGGTGGAGAGTTCCGCGCAAAACAGGCAATGCGCGGTGTGGAACATGGGCACGTGGGCGTGCAGGATCAATTCGAGCGCGTGCGGCGGGGCGGTTTCGAGCAGTTTTCCGAGGGATTGCGGACGAAGGTCGTAGGCCGTCGCCACGCGGCACGCCCCTAAGCGAAGCAATTCGAAAACCGCAAGCTCGTTGGCGGCGTTCAAGGAGAAATCGGCGGCGACGGGGATCTTTTTCGCGTGGAAATACGCCAGGGCGGCGAGATTTCGTCCCAAGATGCCGTCGGACCGCAACCGTTCCAGATGCGCGAAGGCCGCCGCGTCGCCCGGCCGGTGGATGCGCAGAGTGGCCAGCCAAATTTCGCAACCGGCCTTTCGGGCGATGCGAATCGCTTCGGCGCAGCATTCGACATCGCGAAAATCGGCGATGACGCCCGACGCGCCGGCGGCAACGGCGGCTTCGATCTGCTCCAAAGAGCGGCAGAGAACGTGCAGTTGGGGAGGGTTGGGCGCGAAAGGAGTTACGGTGCCATGCCCACGCTCGTCGTGGGCATGTTGGAGATGATCGCCGGTTTCACTCATGCCCTCGGCAAGCGTGGGCATGGCACCCGGCGTGGCACCCGCGATAACCTTAATTTTTTTCCGCAAAAAATCGACCGCCGAACCGGGATAAAGTTCGCGCGGCGCGGGCCGGGCCAAAGAGGCGTCCAACTGCGCGATCATCGCGCGGCGAAGTTTGCCCAGTTCGCTGAAGGGGAGCATTGGTTGGCCGATGATATTGACATCCAAGCCGCGCAGTTCGTAAATCGTGCCGCCGAGTCGGCCGAGCTGCGCGCGGAGCGTTTCTTCGCTGAGCGGGTGTTTTTGTGCTTCTGGAAGCGACTGCGGCGATTCGAGCCGGCAGGCCGCGCCCGTGGGCGTCCGACCGGAGATCGTCAATTTTTTCCCGGCGATGGCGGAGATCGACAGATCGAGCGGGACGCGGCGGCGGGCGTCTTTGTCTCGAGCGATTTGTCGCCATTTTTTCGCCAACCGCGGATCGTCGGTTTTCCAGACTTTTTGCCCGACCGCGATTCTTGCGAAATCGAGGGAATCGTGGCGGAAGGCAAGTTCGATATCGACAGGAGCGATTACCTCCTCCACGGAGCGGCCTTTCGCAAAAATCTCGAAAATCCGGCCGCCTTGTTCGTCGCCGGTTGCGCGGTCGCCTTCGAAGACCACGCCCATGCCGCGGCGGACGGCCGAGACGGGTGCAATCCGCACCCGATCGCCGCGAATGTCGCGAACTTCACCCAGCAGTACGCCGCGTTTTGCGGAACTTTCGCCGGCGACGAGCGTTTGGTGGCGGGGGCCTTCGAGCCAGCCGTGGGAGAAGCCGCGGGAAAAGGCGGCCTCTAGCTCGGCGATTTCCGCCGGCGAAAACTCGGCACGGCGGCCGGCGGCGGCTTCATCGACGGCGCGGCGGTAGAAGCGGGTAACCACCGCCACGTAATCGGCTTCTTTCATGCGGCCTTCGATCTTAAGCGCCGAAACGCCGGCGGCGATAAGCTCCGGCAGGAGATCGAAAGCAGCCAGATCGCACGGGCTGAAGATATATTTTTTCTCATCGACGAAATCGCGCACGCCGTTTGCGCGGCGGCAATCGGTGGCGATCAATTCGTATTTCAAGCGGCAGGCTTGGGCGCACTGCCCGCGATTGCCGCTTCGCCCGCCGAGCGCCAGGCTCGCCAGGCATTGGCCGGAATAGCCGATGCACAGCGCCCCGTGGACGAAGACTTCCAACTCGACGGCGGTTTGCCGACGGATTCGCGCGATTTCGGCCAGTGAAAGCTCTCGCGGCAGGACCACGCGGGTAACGCCCGAGGAGACGACTTGTTCGATGCATTCCGCGCTCGAGAGCGTCATCTGTGTGGAGGCGTGCAGCGGCAGGCACGGGCAGATTCGATGCGCCAACCGCAGCAGGCCGAGGTCTTGGATGATGATCGCATCGACGCCCGACGCGGCGGCCAAGCGGATCGAGGCCTCGGCGGCTTCCAGTTCTTCGGGAAAGACGAGCGTGTTGAGCGTGAGATAGCCCTTCACTCCCCGGCGGCGGAGATAGGTCATCAGCTCGGGCAACTCGTCGGGCGCGAAATTCGCGGCCCGAGCGCGGGCGTTCAAGCCCGATTGCAGGCCGAAATAGATGCCGTCGGCCCCGTTTTCGACCGCCGCTTTCGCGCATTCCCGATCGCCCGCCGGCGCGATCAGCTCGGGGGCCTTGCGGGATGCGCCATCGAAAGAAGTCGGGACCGGCATTTTTCAACGAGAGGATATGAACACCAGCGGCAAGCAATCGCCGGTAAATGGGTGGATTGCAACATTCCCCATTATATCAAGAAATGACACCTCGTTTAGCCCGGAGCCAACGGCGACGGCGGAGTGTTGCCATCACTCGCCCCACGCCGTCGCCGTTGGCTCCGGTTAAACGAGTAGATAGTTCTGGTTCTCGTCAAGACTCGCTCGGCTCTTCTTCCCGTTTCCGCTGAAAACAGGCTTGGCAACCGCGGAAGAGAACGTGGAGCAAAAAGGCCCCGCCGGTCGCGGCGAGAAATCCCAAGGGGCTGATGGGATTCAATGGGCGTCCTCGAAAGAACCAGGTTAGCGTAAAAAGTCCCATCACGCTGCCCACGATTCCCAAGAGCAAGGTGGCGATGGGGCCGGAAGGATGCCGCACGGGCAGGATGACGACCGCCAACAGACCGGCCAAGGTGCCGAATCCGATCCAGATCAACACCACGTTGACCACCTGTTGCGCGGCCGGCGATAGTTCGAGATCGGTCATGATTCATCAAGAAAAAAAGCCCGCGCCGATGACGTCCAAGGGGTGCCTTGCCTATGGCACGCTCGTTCCTTGGGCGTCAACGACGCCGGGTGCCGTCCCCCCACCGTTGTCGGCGACGTTTTTTCCGCCCTTCCTAGAACCTGCCTCAGTTCCAAGACCCGGGAAAACCCGCCGATCAACTCGTGCGGCATGAACGGGAACTATATTCTTCTTGCGGGCTAATCGGCGATCCTTGCCTAAAATGGTTGGGTATTATACCGCGCGCACTCCAATCGTGGCGGTCGGCTTCGAAGGGAATTACAGCGGCCGTGAACGGGACATATTACCGCTGCTGTTGCTGCTGTTGGGCGATTTCCTGGTTGGCCGCCTTCTGTGCCGCGGCTTCCCGCGCCAGCTTGAATTCCGGCCCCGGCGGATAATACTGGACGGTGTTTTCGAGATAATACGGACTGGGCAAGGTCTGGTTGCCGAATTCCGATTGGCAGCCGGTAACGCCGAGAGCCGCCGCGGCGCCAAGTCCCAAGATAAAACTCTTCCAAGGATGACGCTGGTTCTTGAAGCCCTGCATGGGCCACCTCCGTCAAAAGGTTTCCGAGATTTGCTAATTTCCCCAACCGTTACCGGACACAATATCGTTCGTGCCGATATAATCGTTGCCATCGTTATCGTCCAAAAGCATGGGGAGACTTTAACGGGAGTGGCAAAAGAGGCAAAAGAATGCGAGTCTATCGATTACTGCAATCATTTAGAGGGGGCTTATTCCACGCATAGATGGGGTGGCATGAAATTGTATAATTGGGCAAAATCCACTCAAAAGGAGCCTTGCCTTGATCCCATTCTCGCGCCATCGTCGGTCTTTTTTATACTCGATTTTCCTGGGAGCGCCGGCAATCCTGTTGCTTGCCGGGCTTCTCTGGCAAGTTTATGCCCAGGAACAGAAAAAAAACCCGTCGCCGCTGCCATTCGTCAAGGGATCGTGGACGCTGGCGCTGCTGCCCGATACGCAATACTATTCCGAGAAGTATCCGGGCCTATTCGATGCCCAAACTGCCTGGATTGCCCGGAACAAGGAAAAACGCAACGTTCAATACGTGCTGCAATTGGGCGATATCACCCAAAACGGCACCGCGAAGGAGTGGCGGCGCGCCCGCGACGCAATGAGCATTCTCGACGGGAGGATTCCGTATGCCTTCGCGCTGGGGAATCACGATTACGCCACTCCCAAGGGCGGCAGCGCGACGACGCGGGAAACGCTTTGCAATCAATATTTTTCGGCCGAAGATTTTAAGAAATGGCCGACCTTCGGCGGCTTGATGAAAGAAGGCGAGTTAAATAATTGCTATCACCTGTTCGAAGCGGGCGGACGGAAATGGATCGTTTTGTCGTTGGAATGGGGGCCGCGCGACGAGGTCGTCGCCTGGGCGGACGAGGTGCTGCGGAAGCATCCCCAGCGGAAGGCGATTCTCATCACCCACGCCTATCTCTGGAAAGACGGCACCCGGCTCGATTGGGCCGCCAAGGAGAAGGCGCAAAGCGGTAATCCGCATTCCTACGAAACGCCGGGCACGATGAACGACGGCGAGCAACTCTGGACCAAACTGGTGAAGAAACACGATTTCGCATTCGTCTTCAGCGGGCATATCTCGGTGGACGATTCACCTTCGCTCTCGAGCAAGAACGAAAAAGGGACCACGACGCACCAGATATTGTCCGATTTCCAGCGGCGCAATCTCGGCGGCGAGGCCTATTTGACGCTGGTCGAGTTCCTGCCCGACGGCAAGACGGTGCAAGTCAAGAATTATTCGCCGCTCTACGACAGCTATCTCACCAAGCCCACACAGCAATACACGCTGAAATTAGATTAAGTGCCTATCTAAAAACCATGTCGGTTGGGGTGGCAGTTGTACTGCCACCCCATGAAACGCCGGATAGCAGGGGT
>JADLEL010000194.1 GCA_020846145.1 Pirellulales bacterium
CCAGGGCGAGACCTTCACCTATCTGCTGCAAAACGATCCGACGGGCAAATTCGAGATTGCCGGCAATACGCTCAAGTTGAAGGCCGGCGAGTCGCTCGACCGCGAAGCGACGCCCACGGTGGACCTGCTGCTGCGCACGACCGACAGCGGCGGATTATTCTTCGACAAGGCGTTTACGATCGCGGTGAACGATGTGCCGGAAACGCTCGTGGTGGGCGTCGGCGACTGGACCGCGGCCGGTTTGAGCATGGAACTCGGCGCGGACGGGAAGCTTCACGTCTATCGCACCGGAGGCACGGAAGACGCCGTTCCGCCGCATCATCCGGCCATGGTGCTCGGCATCGACGTAACCGGCAACGGCCTCGCCGACGTGATGGCCGCCGTCTCGATGGGCGCGGGCATCCCCGAACTTTCCCTCAAGAGCGCAACGCTGATTCTCGACCATGACGGCGCTCTCTCCCCCGGAGTGAACGTAACCGTCGATGGCGGCGCGTTGAACTACAACGGACATGCCGCCGCGATCGGCGATCTGCTCGTGAAGAACGACGGCCAGGTGATCGCCGCGGCGATCGACAACTCCGCGACGACGGTTGCATTGGGCACGCTGACCGCTTCTTCCCTCGTCTCCGATTCGCTGACCATCGGCTTGCCCGCGCCCGCCGCCGCGGGCGCCTCTGCCGGCTTGTCCGGCAGTGCGATTGAGGGCGCTGCAACCAGCTTGCCCTCGGCTGCGACTGCCGGCTTGCCCGGTAGTGCGAGTGCATTGGGCAATACTAGTCTGTCGAGAAGCGAGAACCGCAGGGATGAGCAAGCCATCCGGGACACCCATCCAAAAATTCAATCCTTCGCCGCGCACGACAACCCACGTATCCGGCAGCTTGCGTTGCGGTCCCTGGCGCGCGAATGGCGGCAAGATTTCTCGGCCCATAGGGTAGATGCCGAACTACTTTCGGTCATGCACCCCCGCAGGTCCGGCCAACTTTCGGAAAAGGCCGTCGATGAGCTCTGGGCCCGTCCGTAGGGCAGGATTCCGCTCCGCGATTCGCCGCGGGAAAAATTTCCGACGAAAGATCGACCCGGTCCCGCTCATGAGGGCGCATTGACCGCCTTGAAATCGTTTGTTATAAAGATGGTTTCCCCATGCCGATGCCCCTTCCATTGGGGATCGCACGTCGCTTCAAATCGTATTGGAGCGGGGTAACCGGACATTTTCAGGAGATTAAACGTGTCTGCCAGCGAACGCCAAAGAGAACTCCGCCGTCGGCGGCATCGCCGCAAAAAACTCGCCATCTTGAACCGCAAGCTGATTACCGCCACGGTTTCCGAGAAAACCATCATCGCCGAGAAAATTCGCAACCTTACTCCCGGCGGCGAGGTGATTATCGGGCGTTTGGAATTGGAGAAACGCTAACCGTTTCGGTTGCTCGTGCCGGAATGAGATCCACTAGCGCAATCCCATCCCGCGGCGGATGAACCAATCGCGGAGGGATTCGGGGAGCGTTTTGAATCCCCGGCAGAGGAAACGCTGGCTGAAATGCAGGTAATACCTGGCTCTCGGCCGTGCGGACGTCAGGGCGTGGACGATCTTTTCGACCACCTTTTCCACGGGATCGGCCTTCCGCGCGACGTCGAGCACCACTTGGCGCCACACGTCCAGATCGGCCGCGTAGAGCTTCAATCCCTCGGGTGAAACGGATTGGGTGATTTTCTCGGCCGTTTCGGCCGATTTGTCCCAGATCGGCGTTTTGATGGCGCCCGGCGCGACGACGATCACTTTAATGCCCCACTGCCGCAATTCGATCCGCAGGGCATCGCTCAGCGCCTCCAGGGCGAATTTCGAGGCGGCGTAAGGTCCCAAATAAGGAGCCGCGAAAGCGCCGTTGACGGAGCTGACGTTCACGATCCGGCCGCGGCACGTTCGCAGCAAGGGGATGAATGCCTGGTTGACCGCCAGTTGACCGATAACGTTGACTTCCAATTGCCGCCGGAACTCGGCAAGGGGAATAATTTCCAATGGACCGGAAATGGCGATCCCCGCATTGTTGACCAAAGCCGCCAGACCTTGCCCGCCGGTTTTTTCGCGGACGAATTCGAGCGCGGCGGCAATTTGCGAAGTATCGGTAACGTCGAGGATCAGTGGAGAGAGTAGCGGCGAGGATTGGGCTTGCAGCCGCTTGCCGGCCTCCGCGGTGCGAACCCCGGCGAAAACCTGAAATCCGCGTCTATCCAGTTCCAAGGCGGTGGCTTCGCCGATGCCGGTCGAAGCGCCGGTGATTACGACGGCGGGATGCGGTATTTTATTGTCCATAGGCGGCATTTTGGCAAAATATCGCGATTTTCACAATATGTGCCGGCGATTTTTTCCGCCACGATAAAAATCTCCGACCTTGCTCTGCCGGGCACATCAAGTAAAATTCATTGAGCCGATAACCCGAATTACGTATTCGCGAGCGAAGGAATGGACGAGAGCAAACGGGACGAAGAGGCAATTCCACCCGCCCGAGTGATCGATATTATCGCGCCCGACGGAGTGGAATACGCCCAGGCTTCACCGGCGTATCGTCCGCCCGCGCGGCGCAACCTCCGTCCGCTCGTATTGTTTATCGCTACCTGCTTGAGCACGTTGTTCGTCGGCATCTTGAACTCCGCGGGCAATTACGATCTCTATGAAGTATTGGCGCGCGGCTTCCTTTACTCCGCGTCGTTGATGACCATTCTCATTTGCCACGAGATGGGGCACTTTTTGCAGTCCCGCCGCTATGGGATCGCCGCCTCCTGGCCGTATTTCATCCCCATTCCCTTGCAGCCCATCGGCACGATGGGCGCGGTCATCGTCATGGAACCGCGCATGGGGCACCGCCGGGCGTTGTTCGATATCGGCATCACCGGGCCTTTGGCCGGGTTGATTCCCACGATCATCTGCTGCATCGTGGGAATTATCATTTCAAAAGAGTTTGTTTATATTCCGCCAAACGCCAATCTTCATTCTCTTCCCGGCATATTTGTTGGAGAACCCTTGCTTTTTACTTGGCTTACCGAGTGGTTTGGACCGCCACTGCCGCCGAGTTGTGTGCGCGTACTCCATCCCGTTGCGTTCGCCGGTTGGGTGGGCTTGTTGATCACCTCGTTGAATTTGATCCCCATCGGGCAACTCGATGGCGGGCACATCCTCTATGCCCTGTTGAAAAAGAAGGCTCATTTGGTCGCCACTTTTTTACTTTATGCGGCTTTTGCGGCGGTTGTTCTGCACTACAAAGACTTATGGGGTTGGACGCTAATGCTCATTTTGCTGTCGATGATGGGTCCCAAACATCCGCCGACCGCAAACGATGACGAGCCGTTGGGTTTCTTCCGCTACGTTCTCGGCTGGTTGACCCTGGGGTTTGTGGTGATCGGATTCACGTCGATGCCGTTCCATTTTTCATAAAGTGGAGGTTTTTTGCCATTGTTTCTCAAGATGTACGTTGAATGCGGCAATGCCACGACACGCCACAACCTTCTCAAGGGGGGTGGACTTGACTCGCATTCGTTAATTGGGTAAATTACTGGTATCCGCTGTACGAATCCTAAGAATCATCGAATAATGAACATTCCGCGAATCCTATTGCCGCTGCTGCTTTTGGCGCTTACCGGCGTCCGGCCCTAGGGTTCCAGTTTTCCTGCCCTCCGAGATTAGCAAAACGAACCCCAAGGCCGAAAAAGCCCTGGGGTTTTTTCGTAGGACAGGTTTCCAACCTGTTGTTTGCTATGGGATATTACTCACAACGACTTACGGCGACAGGTTGGAAACCTGTCCTACGATATTGAGGCGATTCATGCGTATTCATCGAATATTCCATCGGCGTCGCGGTCCCTCGAGGGCGTGGCTGGTGTTGCCCGCGCCGACCAAGGGTCGGCAATGAGCGAATCAGCCCGCAACACTTTTTATTATTGACACTTCGGCCCCCGCGTGGACGCGTGGGCTAAACGGGTCGGCACCCGGCATTTCATTCCATAACACATTCAATCCCACAGGAAATCCTACCGATGACCGCTACGACAACATCTTTAACCCGACAGATCGTGATTTTCGACACCACGCTCCGCGACGGCGAACAATCGCCCGGGGCCAGCATGAACATGGCCGAGAAGATGGAAATCGCCCAGGCCCTCGTCGAATTGGGCGTGGATGTCATCGAAGCCGGCTTTCCCATCGCCTCGCAAGGCGATTTCGAGGCCGTCCGCGAGGTCGCCCGGAACGTCCGCGGCGCGGTGATCTGCGGCCTGGCCCGCAGCCGCGACGCCGACATCGACCGCGCCTGGGAGGCGTTGCAATACGCCGAACGGCCGCGGATTCACGTCTTCCTGGCCACCAGCGCCATCCACCGCGAGCACAAGCTGCGGATGGACAAGGAGGACATCATCCGCCATGCCGTGGCGGGCGTGAAGCGCGCGAAAGGCTATTGCGAGAATATCGAATTCTCGCCGGAAGACGCCTCGCGCACCGAGATCGATTTCCTCTGCCAGGTCGTCGAAGCGGCCATCGACGCCGGCGTGACGACCGTCAACATCCCCGACACCGTGGGCTACGCCACCCCGAAGCACTTCAATCTGGTCATCCAAACGCTGCGCAACCGCGTGCCGAACATCGACAAGGCCGTGATCAGCGTCCACTGCCACAACGATCTCGGCCTCGCCGTGGCCAACAGCCTCGCCGCCGTCGAGGCCGGGGCGGGACAGGTCGAATGCACCATCAACGGCATCGGCGAACGGGCGGGCAACTGCTCGCTCGAAGAGATCGTGATGGCGCTCCGCACGCGGCACGATTTCTACAACGCGGGCACGAAAATCGCCACCCGCCGGCTCGTCCCCATCAGCCGGTTGGTGGCGAACGTTACCGGCATTCAGGTGCAGCGGAACAAGGCCATCGTCGGCCAGAACGCCTTCGCCCACGAGGCCGGCATCCATCAAGACGGATTCCTCAAGGAGCGCACCACCTACGAGATCATGCACCCCGAGGACGTGGGCTTCTCCCGCACCGACCTGGTGCTGGGCAAGCACAGCGGCCGGGCGGCCTTGGCCGACCGCGCCAAGACGCTGGGGTATAATCTCAGCGGCGAACAACTCGACACCGTTTTCGCCGCGTTCAAGGAACTGGCCGACAAGAAGAAGGAAATCTACGACGGCGACATCGCCTCGCTCGTCGAGCAGCAGATTCACGCCATCGAGGAGCAGTGGCGGCTCGATTCGTACAAGGTCGTGTGCGGCACCGGCCAGGTGCCCGAAGTCGTGCTGCGGCTCAAACGCGGCGATCAAAAATTCACGACCACCGTGGCGTCGGGCGACGGACCGATCGACGCCGTCTTCCTGGCCATCGAGCAGCTCACGGGCATGGCGGTCGAGTGCCGCGATTTCATGGTTCACAGCGTCACCCTCGGCAAGGACGCGCAGGGCGAGGTGATGGTCCAAGTCGAGCACGCCGGCCAAATCTACCGCGGCCGCGGCGTCTCGACCGACAGCGTCGAGGCCAGCGCCAAAGCCTTTTTGAACGCCGTCAACCGCATCCTGGCCGTGGCGGGACGAAAGAAGGCGGAAGCCGCGAAATGATGTGCGGGAAAAGGGGATTAGAACTATTCTTCTACCGGACTGCTGGATCCCACCGAGATTACCCCAAAACAAATAGTTCTGACCCCTTTTCCTCGGTAAGAATATCGGGGCCGAACGAGTTGCCGGAATAATTGGCGCGAAATAGCTCGAAGCGAGTGATTGATTCGTTTCGGCCGAACCGCCGCGAGCGGCAACGGCAAATCCGGAATCGGTTCCAATCGTCAAGCTATCGCAGGTGATCGACGCGGTCGAAAGCGTGCCCGAAGCGATCGTGGTAGTCGTATTATCGATGGCTGTTGCCATTGCCAGGCCGTTATTGCTCAACGTAAGATTGCCGATGGCGTTCGCAAAGCCGTTGAAATTCAATATGCCGCCATCGACGGTTATGTTCGTGCCGGCGGAGATGGCGTTTTGATGATAGGTAAGGAGCGTGGCGCTGGTGAGCCTCAGCGAGGCAATTCCGCTCCCCATGGAATCGACGATCAAGATATCGCTCGTATCTCGGCCGGTGATTTCAATGTCCGTTACATTGGCTGCTAATTGCGGCGGGACGGCATCGATCGCCGTGCCGGTGCGGTAAAAGTGCAGTTTATCGTCTGTGCCTAGCGAAAGCGTCAAGCCGGTCTCCGACCAATCGCTCGGATTCGCTGCGAATACGATCACAGGCTTCTTTGCCACGAAGGCGTCCAAGGAACCGTGAGGAACGTTGAGTGCAGCCGTGAAATCCGCAGAGGCAGTTTGGCCGGTGAGGTAGGCGAAGCCGGCGGGATCAACGAAGATGCCGCGGCCGTGATCTTCGCCGCCGCCGCCGAGATAAGTCGCCCAGGCGACTGCGCCCGCGGTCGTAACTTTCGCCACGAAAGCATCATTCGCGCCGTGGTTGAAATTGGACGCCCAGGCGAAATTCGTGGAGCCGGTGCTGCCCGTCGCGAAGGCGTTGCCCGTGGCGTCGGCGGAAACGCCATATCCGTAATCGCTGCCGTTGCCGCCGAGATAGGTCGCCCAATCGAGTTTGCCTGCGGGCGTAATCCGCGCCACGAAGGCGTCGTTGGCGCCGTAATAGGAATTGGTCGCCCCCGGAAAGTCGGTGGACGAGGTATAGCCCGCCACGAGCGTGTTGCCCGCGGCGTCCACGTCGATGCCGTAGCCGTAATCGCCGCTGCTTCCGCCGAGGTACGTCGCCCAGACGAGTCGGCCCGTCGCGGAAACCTTCGCCGCGAAGGCGTCGTTGGAACCATGAAAGGCGGTGGCCGTCTTCGGGAAATCGGTAGAGCCGGTGCTGCCCGTAACGAAGGCATCGCCCGCGGCATCGGCGGCGATGCCATAACCGTAATCGTAGCTGCGCCCCCCAAGGTACGTCGCCCATGCGATTGCGCCCGCCGGGGAAACTTTCGCTACGAAGGCATCGTTGGAACCGCCTTGATAATTATTGTCCGCTCCATAAAAATTCGTGGAGGAGGTATGGCCGGTCAACAAGGCATTGCCTGCGTAATCGACGAAAACTCCGTTCCCCAAGTCGTAACCGTTCCCGCCGAGATAGGCGGCCCAAAGCAAAGCGCCCGCAGGCGAAATTTTCGCCGCGAAGGCGTCGTTGGGACCGCCGAAATAGGAGTTGCTCGCTCCCGAAAAATTGGCGGAAGCGGTATAGCCGGTCAACCAGGCGTTGCCCGCGGAATCGACCGAGATGCCATTGCCGAAATCGTTGCCGCCGCCGCCGAGATAGGTTACCCAAAGCAGCGTGCCCGCAGGCGAAATTTTCGCCGCGAAGGCGTCGTTCGATCCGCCCAGGAAGGAATTGATCGCCCCCGCGAAATTCGCGGAGTAAGTTCCCCCCGTCGCGAAGGCGTTGCCCGAGGCGTCCACGGCGACACCATTGCCGTATTCGTTGTGGCTTCCGCCGAGGTAGGTCGCCCAGGCAAGATCGGGATCGATGACCAGTTCCTGCGCGGGATCGTAGTTTCCGAAGATGTCGAAACCGTAGGTATGCGAATCGATCAAGGAAAATCGGCCGGCAATGGCCGACTTTACGCCGCCGATCATCTGGTAGATGTACGGAGCGGCGTCGATCATTTCGCCCCAGCCCTCGCCCAAATCGATCCGCAGCGAGCCGTCCGCGTTGGACGAAAGCCCTGCAATTCCCGCATAGCGGACTTGAATCCGCCGGTAGTCGGCGCCGGCGGCAACGTGAAATTCGTATTTCAAATGGTCTCGCCGGCCCCAGGCTAGCAAATCGATCCCGGCATAGAGGTTTTCATAAGCAATCGTTCGATAACTCGGCGCGGCAATACGCCAAGTTGACGGATCCCCGATGAAAAAATTGATTTGCGTTTCCGAAGCATCCAAACCCTTGGGACGCACCACATTCGCTCCCGTAAAACTTGCCGAGAACTCCCGCGTCTCGAAGGATGTCTCGGGATCCGATCGCTCCTCCTGCCGCGAGAGCTGGAATACCGGCCCCGAATCGGTCATTGCTACGTTCGCGCCTTCCGCCCGAAGCATATACCTCACGGAAGCATCCGCCCACTGTCCCTGATTCTCCACGAACAGCGCCGACGACGCTTCGACTACGCCGTTTTGTGGAATAATTTCCGCCAACAACCGCCGGTCTTCCAACCGTTCCAATCTCAGCTTCCTGTGGAGTAAATTACAGCGCATCGAATCGGAATTCAAATCGAGAAAAGTTATCGATGATTTTAAGGACCGGCGGTATTCAAACCTAGTAAACGCATGAAAAGCAACGAAAAGTTAGGATTGAATCTCGATACCGATTCTATCTCGATGACTTAATTTTGTCCACTTTTTTCGATGATCGAATATGTTTTTTCGTCTTAATGGTTTTAATTGGCGGTTCAACTATATACATTCGAGAGGCGAATATTCCCGATCGAAATCCAACGACTGTGGCATGTAAATGCCTCAAAATTCCCTTAAATAATCAAAAAAGATTCATTTCGACGAGCGCGCAGTTTCCACGATCGGCAAGTATTTAAGTCTATAAAGGTTGTTAATATTATCCGTTAAGACCTAGACTTCCCTTTCCATCATCGTGATTCGGTTTTGCGAACGGCTATCTATTTATCGCAATTGTCGATTATTTTATTGATCCGGCTTTTTCTCGTTTGCAACGTCAATCCGGCCATGCACTTGCGCTCGGCTCGTCATCCAATATCGCGGAATTATCCATAAAAAAGTTGATTTCGTGAATACGAGTCATATAATGATTTGAGTTTCGATCTCCATCGAAACGCCAGGCTGGAATGCTCGTTTGCTTTTTTGTGTGCCCCATCGTTTCCTTCCCTTTTTCTTGAATCGGAGATCGCCTTATGAGACGAGATCGCTCTATCAAAGCGTCTGGCAAGTCCGATGTGCAAAGGAAGTTCACTCGCCGCCAGCTATTGAAAACCGGGGCCATTGCAGGAGGCGGATTGTTGTTGCCGTGGGTTTGGACACCCCGAAAAATCGGGGCCGCTCCCATTCCGGGCGGAACGCTCGATCCGTTGGCCGTTCCGAAATTCGTCGAACCGCTGGTCATTCCGCCGGTCATGCCGCCGACGGCCACCAATTATTACGAAATCGCCGTGCGTCAATTCACGCAACAAATCCTGCCGGCCGGATTGCCGAGTACGACCGTATGGAGTTACGGCTCCGTCAATCATCCCGGTACGTTCAACTATCCTGCCTTCACCCTCGAAACGGAATCCGAAATTCCCATCCGCGTCAAATGGATCAACGGCCTGGTCGATGGATCGGGGAACTACCTGCCGCATCTGTTGGCGGTCGATCCTACCTTGCATTGGGCGAATCCGCCGGGTGGAGACATGGGGCGGGACATGCGCCCCGAATTTACGGAGACGCCCGGCCCCTACACCGGGCCGGTGCCCATGGTTACCCACGTTCACGGCGCGCACACCGCGCCCGACAGCGACGGCTATGCCGAGGCCTGGTACTTGCCCGCGGCCGGAAACATCCCCGCCGGCTATGCCACGGTGGGAACGTATTACGACCTCTTCGGCATGGGCGCTGGTTGGGAGCCGGGAACCGCGGTCTTCGATTATCCGAACGATCAGCGCCCCAGCACCATCTGGTATCACGACCACACGCTGGGCATGACGCGGTTGAACGTCTATGCCGGCCCCGCGGGATTTTACATCATTCGCGGCGGCGATTCGCTGCCCAACGACGGCGCCGCGGGGATCCTCCCAGGTCCGGCGCCTGCGCTCGGCGATCCGCTGGTCGTGCAGTGGCCCACCACCGCGCCTCCCTATCGGGAAATTCCGTTGGCCATTCAGGACCGCTCCTTCAATGCCGACGGTTCGCTGTTCTACCCCGGCAGCCGATTGTTCTTCGACGGCTACGGCGGGCCGTACATGCCCGATACCGACCTCTCCCCGATTTGGAATCCCGAGTTCTTCGGCAACATGATGCTGGTCAACGGCAAGACTTGGCCGTATCTCAACGTCGAACAGTGCCGCTATCGATTCCGTTTCCTCAACGGGTGCAATTCGCGGTTCATTAAATTGGAGTTCGACAAAAAACTCGATTTTTGGCAAATCGGTTCCGAAGGCGGTCTGCTGCCTGCCCCAGTGCGACTCAAGGAACTGCTCATGTCGCCCGCCGAACGGGCGGACGTGATCGTCGATTTCTCCAAGGTCAAGCCGGGGACGACGATTACCCTGCTCAACACCGGTACCGATGCGCCCTTCGGCGGACTGGTTACGGGCCAAGTCAAGGCCGATCCCGCGACTACGGGCATGGTCATGCAATTCCGCGTCGTCGGCCCGCCGTCTTCGCCCGACAACAGCACGCCGCCCGACCAACTCGGCCTGCCGACTATCCCCGCCATGCCCGCCCCGGTGCTTACCCGGCAAGTCTCGCTCAATGAGATGATGTCGATGTATTTCCCCGGCCCGGCGGCGGCAATGCTCGGAACCGTGGATCCCGTCACGGGCATGGGACACCATCTGATGTGGGACGATCCCGTCACCGAATCGCCCGCTCTAAATACCTCGGAGATTTGGGAAATCCACAACTTTACGGCCGATGCCCATCCGATCCACATCCACGAGATCATGTTCCAGGTGTTGAACCGGCAGAAAATGGGAGCGAAGAACGTTCGCGTACCGGAATCTTGGGAAACCGGCCGAAAGGACACGGTGATTGCGTATCCCGGCGAAATCACCCGGATTCAAGGTTACTTCGACATCGCCGGCCGTTACGTCTGGCACTGCCACATCGTCGAGCACGAAGACAACGAAATGATGCGCCCCTATGACGTTGTCTGAAAAATTGTCCTAAACGGATAATGGAGTAAGCACACTGAGCCGAGGGAAAAAACCCCTCGGCTTCGTTTGTCGATTTCGCCGCCCGATCGACCACCGTGGCGTCGGGCGACGGACCCATCGACGCCGTCTTCCTGGCCATCGAGCAACTCACGGGCATGGCGGTCGAGTGCCGCGATTTCATGGTCCACAGCGTTACCCTCGGCAAGGACGCGCAGGGCGAGGTGATGGTCCAGGTCGAGCATGAAGGCCAAATCTACCGCGGCCGCGACGTCTCGACCGACAGCGCCGCGGCCAGCGCCAAAGCCTTTTTGAACGCCGTCGACCGCATCCTGGCGGTGGCGGGTAGGAAGAAGGTCGAAGTCGCTAAGTAAGGTCCTCTTTGCACTCCCCTCTGCCTCGGCAACATTATGCAACTGCTGCTATCGCAAAAACACAATCCGTAGAGTTTGATTAAAATCGAACCGCCATAAGTAAGGTTTTTTCATGCTCCCGCAAAAAGGCATTGTGTCCTCTTCGCGCAGCGCGGCGGGAAAGGACAACCATTGCCAAAGGGACCATACATGGTCGGTTCGGTGGGAAAGATATACCGCGTTCGGTTGAGATTGCCGCTTCTCAAAATCAACGGTAAGCGCGAGCCGGGGCTTTTATCCCCTCGGCTGGAAGTGGAAAATCGTTCGGCGGTTCTAGCCGAGGGGATAAATCCCTCGGCTCGCTGGAAATCGGACATTTTCAACAAAATGCAGTATGGCCCCCCCATCGGAAAGCTCCCTAACCCGCATTATTCATAAAAGCGAATTGTAGAAGCGGCATCTTGCCGCTTTTGCCTAAAATGCGGCAGGATGCCGCATCTACGATGTTTATGAATAATCCCGGCTAATCCTCGCACCACCTTCGGAGTCGAAGGTTGCGGATTCGACTCCGGTCTGCAAATGCGCCTATTTTCGCACGATAACGGATTCCTCAAATCCCCCCTAGACTTTTCCAGGGGATGTGTTATACTGGTTTATTCAATCCTCTTGGCAACGACCATTGGATTACTGCCAGGTCCAATGGCTTTTTGAGAACGCAGTTTGCATTTCTCGCTTATCGGTCCTGGAACCCCCACGGATCATCTTCGAGCGAGACGGCCATCGCATTTTTGGCGGTGCGTTTTTCTCTTCGCCGAATATGGCCAGAAACGAGTAAAATGTCTTTTGAAGAACTAGGGCTTTTAGCGCCCTTATTGCGCGCCGTTACCGACGAAGGTTACACCATCCCCACTCCGATTCAATCGCAAGCCATTCCCCAGGCGATGGCCGGCCGCGATCTGCTCGGCTGCGCGCAGACCGGCACGGGAAAAACGGCCGCGTTTGCCTTGCCGCTTTTGCATCGCTTGACGCACGCGGGGAATCCGCCCAAGGGACACGGGCGGCGGATTCGCGCGCTGGTGCTTTCGCCGACGCGGGAACTGGCCGGACAAATCGGCGAGTCGTTTCGCATCTACGGCCAATACACCGCGCTCAGGCAGACGGTCGTTTACGGCGGGGTGGGGCAGAATCCGCAGACGCGGGCGATCAAGCACGGGATCGATATTCTCGTGGCCACACCGGGACGGCTGATCGATCTCATGAACCAGGGCTACATCGATTTGAGCCACGTGGAGATTTTCGTGCTGGACGAGGCCGACCGCATGCTCGACATGGGCTTCTTGCCGGACGTCAAACATATAATTTCGGAATTGCCGGCGCATCGGCAGACGCTCATGTTTTCGGCGACGATGCCGGAACCGATCGCGCGATTGGCGAACGCGATCTTGCGCGATCCGGCGCGGATTCGCATCGCCCCGGTGAAGGCCACGGCGGAACTGATCGAGCATTCGGTGTATTTCGTACCGCATCGGCAAAAGAGCCGGTTACTGGCCAGTTTTTTGCATTCCCGAGCCTTCACGCGGGCACTGGTTTTTACGAGGACGAAGCGCGGAGCGGACAAAGTATCGAAACATTTGAACCTGTCGGGCATAGCGGCCAACGCGATTCACGGCAACAAGAGCCAATCGGCCCGGCAAAGGGCGCTCGACGATTTCAAGTCGGACCGCACGCAGGTGCTCGTGGCGACCGACATTGCATCGCGGGGAATCGACGTGGAGGGCATCTCGCACGTCTTGAACTACGATTTGCCCGACGAACCGGAAACCTACGTGCATCGCATCGGCCGGACGGGCCGGGCGGGAGCGACGGGGCAAGCGATTACGCTCTGCGATCACGATGAGCGGCAAAATCTCAAGGCGATCGAACGGCTCATTCGACAAACGCTGCAAATAGAAACCGATCTACCGCTGGGCGATTTGCCCAAGGATTCGGCGCGTTTGGAGATCGAGAGGCGAGGGGAGCAGCCGCCGCGTCCTCCGCGAATTGCGGCGGGTACTCGGCAGCGCCGGGAAACGCATTCGCAGCCGCACAAAGCGCCTGCCGACGGAAAGCATGGCCCGCTGAAAAAATTCGGATTCGGCCGTCGCACGGCGAAGAAGAAAAACCGCGCCCGGTAGCGCGTACGCCGTCTTTCGAGATGCCGACAGGGCGGCACGGTTGAAATGCTGAACGGTAGTGTGGAGCCGCCATCGCCCGTGGGTTAGACTCCGGGCGGCAAACAACGCCGAATTGCGAATTTTCCATGAATCGTGCCCGTTTCGCGCTGGTTTGCGTCGTCGAACGAGGCGCAAAATTCCTGCCGGCGATGCCCGCGCCTTACTCGCGTTTCGGTCCCTCGGGCTCGGGATTCCACCTTCTTTAGCGATAATTCCGGTTATGCCGCCGGCCGCGATTTCTTGCCGCCCGGTCGCGCAATATGACATAGGCTTTCAAAAGAGGCTTTCCGCGCGGATGCTTTCCGCCGCCGTCGATCCGCGCTTCATTTCGCCGCCATAATAAAATGTCGAAACCAGCATTCCCCAAAGTCGATCTGGCAAGCATCCTCAACACGAAACACCTTCCCGCGATGTCCCAGACCGCGATCCGGCTCATGGAGCTGTCGAACGATCCGGACAACGGGCCGGCGGAATACGCCGTGCCCATCGAACTCGATCCCGGCCTGACAGTTCAGGTGCTGAACTTCGTCAATTCATCCTGGTTCGGCTTTCGCGACAAGATTTCGAACGTGAAGCGCGCCGCGTCGCTGGTGGGCATCCGCACGATCAAGAATTTCGTGCTTTGGAACGCGGTCTTCAACGTGATCTCGAATCCCCATTGCGGCGAGTTCTGCCTGATGGGGCTCTGGCAGGATTCGTTGCGCCGCGCCTTGTTCGCGCGCTCGTTCACGCGGATGCTGGGACTTGCCGAAACCGACGAAGTCTTCACCGCCGCGCTGCTTCAGGATATGGCGGTGCCGCTGTTGGCGAAGGAATTGCCCGACGCCTACTCGAAACTCTTCGACGCGCGGATCAAGAGTTCCTATCGGATTCGACTGTCCGAGTTGGAAGTCTATGCCTTCGGCTGGCATCACGCCTCGGCGGCGAAAATCGTCGCTCAACAATGGAACCTGCCCGAGTCACTCGCGCAACTCATCGAAGTCCATCTGAACCTCGACGAGCCGGGATCGAGCGCGCAACAAGATCCAAAAAATTCGGCGATGGGCATGTCGGCGCTGCTGCCGGCGATCGACGACGCGGCGTGGGGGGAATTCGAGAAATTCGAGAGCCTCTACGACCAAACGCGACCCTTGGACGGCCCCACCATCGAACAACTCCTCGGCCAGATCGACAAGGAATTCACGGAAATGGCCCCCGTGCTGCGGATTCCGAATCCGCACCGATCACTGGTGCGGCACTATCAGGATTTAGTCGCCTCCCCGGTGTAGAGGCAACCGCAGCGATTTCTCCGCGCGTCCAGCGGAACCGTAAGGCGCTGTCCGACAATAAACTACCGAATTCCTATGTAATAGGCACACTCCGTGTGCCGTAATTCGCGGACGGCACACGGAGTGTGCCTACTACGATTATTGTCGGGCAACGCCTAAGACCGCCTACAACCGTGGCGGATAGCGGCAGAGATGCCATCTACTCCACATCTTCGCTCCCCGGATTGCAAAAAACTAGCTCCCGAAACTTGCTTTGAACCCTGCCTGGGAGGTAGAATTAAGGAGATTTGAAGATATCGGCAGCTTGCGCCGTTCGTTTCCCGCCCGGGCGAACGGATTATTTTCGCTTAACCGTTCGCAGGGGACTGTCCCCCCCTCGCGCCGCGGGAAGGGGACAGGTCCATGTTTTCGGCCTACCGATTGTCCACAAAATGCGTTTTCCCGCCGAAAAATGGACCAGTCCCCGACCGGGGCGCGAACGCTTACATTTTCGTCGAACCATGACTCGAACTTTCGATCCCTACTATCGCTGGTTGGGAATTCCCCCGCACCTGCAACCGCCGCATCATTACCGGTTGCTGGGCTTGGAACTCTTCGAGAGCGATCCCGAAGTGATCGGCGTGGCGGCCGATCGGCAAATGATCCACGTCCGCATGTATCAACTCGGGGAGTATTCCGAGATTTCGCAGCGGTTGCTCAACGAACTGGCGACGGCAAAAATGTGCCTGCTCATTCCCGAGCGAAAAGCCGCCTACGACGCGGAACTGCGGAAAATGCTAGCCGCCGCGCCTGCTCCCTCCCCCCCTGCCCGCGTCGGAGGCGATTTCGGTCCGGCGGCGTCGGATGACGAGGAATTGGAGCTTGCGCCGGTCGAGCCTTCCCGCGAGTCTTCCCACCCGCCGGCCGGGCCGCAATCGCGGCCGGAGGGCGCGGCGTCTCTCCATCGCGGCTCGCCCTCCTCGCTCGGCCTTCGCAAGCCGGAGCCGCTTGCGGCGCCGCTGAATCCGCTTCCCTCCTTTCCGACCGACGAACTTCCCCCGCCCAATTTTTCGCGGACGCACGAACCGCCGTTCATGGCCGAATATCGGCGGAATTTTTTCGAGAAATTGATGAAGGCCGGCATTTTTCTCTTTCTCTTCGCGCTTGGCCTGATGTTGTTTAACGCATTCGTTCGGCCCTGGATCGGGAATTCGTCTCGTCCGGAAAAACAATCATCGCCGGCCCCGAAAGAACCGATTTCCAAAGAGAACGCACCTTCGCAAAAGAAAGCAAAGGATGGTCCATTACCGCCGCCCCCGCCGCCCCCGCCATCGCCTTTGCCGCCGCCGAACCTGGATGCCAACGAAATTCCGGCCGCTCCCGAAAAAGCAAAGCCATTTATATTCACGGAAAAGAGGTTATCAACTCCCCCGGCTCCCGCCGACAAAACTCCTACCGCCGAAAAAACCGCGGCTCAACTTCGCGGCGAGGAGTTTTTCGTCGGCCATTGGCGGATCGATGAAGACGGGCGTTATGCATTTTCCATGACCCTACAGCCCGATTTTACCGCGCGCGACAGCCGCCACCCGTCGCTCGTCGGCCAGTGGGAGCAAAAGAATCACGAAGCGCGCGTCGTGTGGAACGACGGTTGGCGCATCGTGCTCCGCCGCGAAGGCGATACGGTCCGAAAGTATTCCTTCGCGCCCGACGATTCGGCGGAGTTCCACCCCCTCAATGAAGGAACTGCCACGAAGGTCCTTGCGGGTTCCGAAAAATAAAATGGACACCAGACTTACACTACCGAGCAAATTGCTTCTGTCGAACAAAATATGGTGCTCCTTGTCAATGTTCAGCGCAAGTGCTAAATTAACCTACGCACTTAGGCGTTTGCGATCGAGAACGCAAATTTTCGAGCTTGTTTTTGATAAGCGGGAAGATGATCGTGCAGGACCGTTTGGAGGGTACCCGAATGGTTAGGAGCCTGACTCGAAATCAGGTGCCGGGAAACCGGTTGAGGGTTCGACTCCCTTGCCCTCCGCTTAGATAAGTGTTTGCCTTGTAAGGACTTCCGCCGATTCGTCGGTGGGGGTCTTTTCGGCTTCTTGGTTCATTTCGGGGCCGATGTTGTAAGGAATGTTGTAAACTTCCGCTTTGGTGCCGAAATTCGCCCAAAGTTCGTCGGCCACGTCGGCCGCATCCTGGGCAACGTAATACTTCATCGTGGTGCCGATTTCGGCATGACGCATCAAGAGTTGTAGGGTTGCCGGTTTTACCCGGGGTGCCCATCTGGTGCCGAATGCCCGCCGTAAGTCATGGGCCGAGGCAAACTTTCCATCGGTCTTATTGACCACCACCCCCGCTTTTTTGCCGATGTTGGAAACAATCTTGATAACCCGCTTGGGGGTTATGGGACTCCCGGTTTGTAAACCGTTCAATTTGAATACTCGCCCTTGCCGCTCGCCCTCTGAAAATGTTGTTTGCAACCACTCCGCAAAGTCGGGGGTCATGGGCAACACGGTATCACGCCGGGCCTTATGGGCCTCGGCATAGATTCGAAAGGCTGGGCGTCGGCCCGAGAGGTCAATGGCGAAAGGGGCGTCGGCATCCCATGACAGGGAGAGGGATTCTTCCAACCGCAAGCCGCTCAGCCATAAACCGGTGATGAATTGTTTCCATGCGTCGGCATCCTGGGGCCGGGCCTTATCGCAAGCCGCAATCATTCGTTCAAATTCCTCGGTGGTGATGGGCCGACCACGCATCATGGTTTGGCCCTTGGCTTTTTTGGGCATCACGAAATCGGGCCGCTTGGCGAGTAATCCCATCTTGACGCCCCACGATAACGCCGCCTTGATGTGCCGCAAGTGATGGGCCAGGGAACTATCTTTCATTCCCTCTTCCCTCAGCTTCACTTGAAATCGGCTTATGGTGGTGGAAGTCAACTTGCAAAGTCGGTCGGCATTCAACACTCGTTCTAAGTGATTGAGGGATGACATTGCCGCCCCGATGGTTTTTTCGGCCAGGGTTGCAAGATGCTCGGCTTCATACCGCTTGCGAAATTCCGCCCATGTAATTTTGCTTGGGCTATGCCCGCCGCCGCTGTTTAGCTCGGCTTGCCAGAGGGCCGCCCGCCGCTCGGCTTCGCGGGGGTCGGTTGTGCCGGCGGATTTCGTTTTTCGCTTCCCGCTTATCGGGTCGAAAAACAGCATAACCA
>JADLEL010000195.1 GCA_020846145.1 Pirellulales bacterium
AAATGGGACTGTCCCCCTCTCGCCGCAGGAAGGGGACAGGTCCATGTTTTCGGTCTACCGTTTGCCCACAAAATACGTTTTCACGCCGAAAAATGGACCAGTCCCCGACCGGGGCGTGAACGCCTACGCTTATTTTATGCCGCCATATTTATCATACAAGATGGGTAAGTCATACCACCTCTCATTTAGGGAGTGTTTTTTCATTTGACCCTTATTAAAATTCCCCTAGAATGTTTATCAAGCTGATTAAATTAGGTGATATATATTAGTATGGACAATTCAATTAAATCCCGTAACGGCGTCCTACCTGGGGGGGTAATTCCCTTATTGGCGAACGATGCCGATCCCCAAGAGACCTTCGAATGGCTGGAAGCCTTGGACTATGCGATTTCTTCGGGCGGGGATGATCGGGCGGCCTATTTGATCGCCCGGCTGAAGCATCGCGCCTTCGAAAAAGGGATCAACGTCGCCGGCGCGGCGACGACGCCATACCTGAACACGATTCCGGTTGCCGACCAACCCCCGTACCCCGGCGATCGCGAGTTGGAACGCCGCATCAAGAGCATCATCCGCTGGAACGCGATGGCGATGGTGGTGCGGGCGAACAAGCGGAGTCCGGGCATCGGAGGGCACATTTCCTCGTATGCCTCGTCGGCCACCCTCTACGAAGTGGCTTTCAACCATTTTATTCGCGGCAAGGAAGGGCCGCTGCCGCCGGACCAAGTGTATATCCAGGGCCACGCCTCGCCGGGCACCTACGCCCGGGCGTTTTTGTTGGGGCGATTGACGGAGGAGCACCTCAACAATTTCCGGCGCGAGTTGCAGCCCCATCCCGGCTTGTCGTCGTATCCGCACCCCTGGTTGATGCCCGAATTTTGGGAATTCCCCACGGTCTCGATGGGCTTGGGACCGCTCATGGCCATCTATCAAGCCCGTTTCAACCATTATTTGGTCGATCGCGGCATCCTCCCTTCGGCCGAGGCCTCCCGCGTGTGGGCGTTCGTGGGCGACGGCGAATGCGACGAGCCGGAAACCTTGGGGGCCATTACGCTGGCCTCGCGGGAGCAACTCGACAACCTGACGTTCGTCATCAATTGCAACTTGCAGCGGCTCGACGGCCCGGTGCGCGGCAACGGCAAGATCATCCAGGAGTTGGAAGGCATCTTCCGCGGCGCGGGTTGGAACGTGATCAAGGTGATTTGGGGTTCCGAGTGGGATCCGATCCTGGCCAAGGATCGCGACGGCCTCCTGGTCCGCCGGATGAACGAGATCGTCGATGGGCAGTATCAAAAGTATTCGGTGAGCGACGGCGCGTACATCCGCCGGCACTTTTTCGGCGCCGATCCGCGGCTCTTGGAGATGGTCGCCGACCTGAGCGACGAGCAACTCCAAAAGTTGAAGCGCGGCGGGCACGATCCGGCCAAAGTTTATGCGGCGTACAAGGCGGCCGCCGAACATCGCGGAGCGCCGACCGTGATTTTGGCGAAGACTATCAAGGGCTACGGCCTGGGCGAAGCTGGCGAAGGGCGAAACATTTCCCATCAACAGAAAAAACTCAATGAAGAGGAATTGGTCGAATTCAAGCGGCGGTTCGACATTCCGATTTCCGATGAAGCCGCCGCGCATGCCGAGTTCTACAAGCCGGCCGAGGACAGCCCGGAGATCGTCTATCTCCGCGAGCATCGCAAGGCGTTAGCGGGCTTCGTGCCCCGCCGCCGCGCGCCGACGATGAAGCTCAAGCCGCCGAAGTGGGACGATTACGCCGAATTCTTCGCGGGCAGCGAGGGGCGCGAGGTCTCCTCGACGATGGCCTGTGTGCGGCTCTTGGCGAAGCTGCTGCGCGACAAGAACGTGGGCCGCTACCTCGTGCCCATCGTGCCCGACGAATCGCGGACCTTCGGCATGGAGGCGCTTTTCCGGCAGATCGGCATCTATTCGCACGCCGGGCAGCTTTACGAGCCTGTCGATGCCGACAACGTACTCTACTACCGCGAGGCGAAAGACGGGCAAATCTTCGAGGAAGGCATCACCGAGGCCGGCTCGATGTCGTCGTTCATCGCCGCCGGCAGCGCGCATTCGAGCCACGGCATCAACATGATTCCGTTCTTCATCTACTATTCGATGTTCGGCTTTCAGCGGATCGGCGATTTGCTCTGGGCGGCGGGCGACATGCGCTGCCGGGGATTCGTCATGGGCGGAACGGCAGGCCGCACCACGCTGGCCGGCGAGGGTTTGCAGCACCAGGACGGCAACAGCCACCTGTTCGCGCTGGCCTATCCGAACATCCGCGCGTACGATCCGTGCTACGCTTACGAGATGTCGGTGATCGTCCTCGACGGCCTGCGGCGGATGTATTACGAATCGCAGGACTTATTCTATTACATCACCTTGATGAACGAGAACTATGAAATGCCGATCCTGCCGATCGGCTCGACGGAAGGGATCTGCCGCGGCATCTACAAGCTCTCGGAGCGCGATCTGGGGCGGAAGAAGCCGAAAATCAACCTCTTCGGCAGCGGCGCGATTTTACGGGAATCGCTCCGCGCGCAAGACCTGCTGGAAAAGCATTTCGGCGTGTCGAGCGACGTCTATAGCGTAACGAGCTACAAATCGCTTTACGACGACGGAAGGGACGTGGAGCGCTGGAACCGCTTGCACCCGGCGGAAACGCCGCGCAAGGCGTACGTCGAGCAGGTTTTGGAGGGCGAGAGCAGCCCGGTCGTGGCCGCCTCGGACTACGTAACCGCCGTGCCGCTTTCGATTGCTCCTTGGGTCGGTTCGCGCTACCGTGTTCTCGGCACCGACGGTTTCGGCCGCAGCGAAGCCCGCGCGGAACTCAGGCGGTTCTTCGAGGTGGATGCCGAAAATATCGCGCTGGCCGCCTTGTGCGAACTGGCGCATTTGGGAAAATATCCGCAGGAAAAAATGCCGGCGGCCATCGAAACGCTGGGACTTGATCCCGATAAGCCGAACCAAGCCCGAGTGTAAGCCGCTCGCGGCTTCGCAAAGCGTAGCCTTCCGAATCCATGGATAAAAAAGAATCGCGATTCATTTTATCGGAAATCGCTCGCGAATATCGGCAGAAGGAATTCTCGTACTGGGAGAAATTGCTTGCCGAACAACCAATAGTTATCGCGAGGGATGGTCCATCGGGAGTGAAGTACCAGATAGAGATCGTGATCGTATGGGACAATCCTCAAGACCGCATTATCCGAGTTATCATCTCCATCGACGACGGCGGTTTTTGGAGTTCTTTCATGCCCACGACCGATAGCTTCGTCATATCGCCGGATGGACTTCCGTAAAACAACCGATCAGAGGATGCATTGTGGATACCGGCATATTAAATCGCGTTCTAACGCAGAACGAGTGCATGAATAAATCCAATCCCTAATCCCGTGCCCCTCAAAATGCCCATCGACTTCAAACTTCCTGAACTTGGCGAAAACATAACGAGCGGCGATATCGTCAACGTGCTGGTCCGCGAGGGCGACCTGATCGCGGCCAACGACGGCGTGGTGGAACTCGAGACCGACAAGGCCGTGGTGGAAATTCCCTGCCCGCACGCGGGCAAAATCGCCAAAGTGCATGTGAAAAAGGGGGAGTCGGTGAAGGTCGGCCAAGTATTGGTGTCGGTGGAGGCGGAAGCCCAAGTCGCGACGCCGGCCGCTCCAAGTAAATCCGTACCGAAGGAAAATGCTCCGGTAGCTCCGCCCGAAGCCGCCAAGGAATCTGACAAGCCCTCACCCCCGGCCCCTCTCCGGGCACCGACCGAAGGTTGGTCGGGAGAGGGGAGTATCGAAACGCCGCCCTCCGCCAGCCAGCCTTCTACTGCTCCGATTCCCGCCGGGCCTGTTGCACGGCGAATGGCTCGAGAGTTGGGAATCGATTTGCAACGAGTGTCGGGCAGCGGGCAGCGCGGCCGGATTACGCCGGAAGACGTGAAAACTGCGGCGTCGAAGGAAACGGGAGCCACGGCCGCGCCCGAGCGCGTCGTCCCGCCGGGCGAACCGGGGCAGGACAACTGGGGAGCCGTCAGCCGCGAGAAAATGACGAAAATCCGCCGCGTCATCGCCGCGCAAATGACCAAGTCGGCCACGATCATCCCCCACGTTACCAACTTCGACGATGCCGACATCACCAATCTCGAACAACTTCGCAAGAACGTGCCCCAAGACTACCTCGGACCGGGCGTGAAGTTGACCACGCTTTCGTTCGTCGTGCGGGCCGTCGGCTTGTCGCTGCTTCGGCATCCGACCTTGAACGCGAGTCTGGACGACGAGAAGGAAGAGATCGTTTACAAGCACTACGTCAACCTGGGCATCGCCGTGGATACGCCGCGGGGCCTGGTCGTGCCGGTCCTGCGCGGCGCCGACCGGATATCGATTCCGCAGATCGCCAAAGAGCTAAGCACACTTTCCGGGAAGGCCCGCGACGCGAGCTTCACGCTCGAGGAGATTCGCGGCGGGAGCTTTACGATCAGCAACATGGGCGCGGTGGGCGGCGCGTACAGCACGCCGATCGTCAATCATCCCGAAGTGGCGATCCTGCTTCTCGGCCGCGCCCGCTGGATGCTCGCCTCCCGCGACGAAAAAATCGAGAACCGCTTCCTGCTGCCGCTCAGCCTCTCCTACGACCATCGCCTGGTCGATGGCGCGGCGGCCGCCCGATTCCTCAACGAAGTCATCGCTTTCCTGCAAAATCCGGGCAAGTTGTTGTTAGCAATGTAGGAAAGTAGGCAGTAGGCAGTATGCGGTAGGCAGTAAATAGAATTCGAAGGAATTCTTGAATTGTTGGCCCCATGATTGTGGAGTCGCAAGTTTTAATCTAATGAATGACAATTTCTACTGCCTACTGCCTACTCTCCACTAACCACTCTCCACTCTCCACTCTCCACTCTCAAATGAACACGCAACTCGCAATCATCGGCGGCGGACCGGGCGGATACGCGGCGGCTTTTTTGGCGGCCGACAAGGGGATGAAGGTTACGATCATCGACCGCGAGCCGCGGCTGGGCGGCGTGTGCCTGCTGCGGGGCTGCATTCCCTCGAAGGCCCTGCTGCACGTGGCCAAGGCGATGTCCGAGGCCAAACATCTGGCCGATTGGGGCGTCGCGTTCGCGCCGCCCGCGCTCGATATCAATGCCACGCGAGCGCGGAAGGAAAAGGTCATCGCCACGCTCACCGGCGGTTTGAAGCAAGTGGCCGCCAAACGCGGCGTGCAGGTGATCCGCGCGCAGGCGAGTTTTCTCGATTCCAAGACCTTGAAACTCGCCGCCCTGGGCGACGTGCCGCCGGTCGAAGAGCGGCTCGCGTTCGAGCATTGCATCGTGGCCACCGGCTCCAGCCCGGCGCAAATCCCGGCGCTCAATATCCCTTCGCCGCGAATGCTCGACTCCACCGGCGCGCTCGAACTGCCCGACGTGCCGGAAACCATGCTGGTCGTCGGCGGCGGATACATCGGTCTCGAAATGGGCACCGTTTACGCCGCGCTGGGGAGCAAGGTTTCGGTCGTCGAACTGACCGACGGCCTGCTGCCGGGGGCCGACCGCGATCTGGTCCGACCGCTGCAAAAACGGCTCGAAGCGAGTTTGGCCGCCATTTACCTGAATACGAAAGTCGCGGCATTGAAGGACGTCGGCGACGCGATCGAAGTTGCCTTCGAGGGCGCGGTCGAACAGAAGGTTCAGCGGTTCAGCCGGGTGTTGATCTCCGTCGGCCGCAAGCCGAACAGCGCCGGCTTGGGGCTGGAAAACACGAAGGTGCAGGTTACGCCGCAAGGTTTCATTCAGGTCGATGACCGCCTGCGGACGAGCGATCCGGGCATTTTGGCCATCGGCGACGTGGCGGGCGAGCCGATGCTCGCCCACAAGGCGGCGCACGAGGGCAAGACGGCCGTCGAATCGCTCTTGGGCGAGCCGGCGACTTTCGCGCCCCGCGCGATTCCGGCCGTGGTCTTCACCGATCCCGAAGTCGCCTGGGCCGGCGTAACCGAAACGCAGGCGAAAAAGGAGGGCCGCCGGGTCGCCGTCGCCCAGTTCCCCTGGGCCGCCAGCGGCCGCGCGGTGGCCGTCGGGCGGACCGAAGGCTTGACCAAGTGGATTATCGATCCCGAATCGGAAAGGGTCATCGGCTGCGGCATCGTCGGCTGCGCGGCGGGCGACCTTATCGCCGAGGCCGTGCTGGCCATCGAAATGGGCGCGCACGCCAAGGACGTGGGCGAGTCGATCCATCCGCATCCCACCTTCAGCGAAACGCTCGGCTTCGCAACGGAAGTCTTCTACGGCGTCGCCACCGATCTCTATCGGCCGAAGCGGGGAGAAAAGTAACGGCCGCGGGGTGCGCAGGGTGCTACCGGCATCTTGCCAGTGCCGGATTTGGGTGGCGCCCGATGTCTCGCCAGATTCCATTGGCATCCGGCGCTTTATTCCTTCTTTTTGGCCTTGGCAATCAGCCGATTGAACAGCAGGATAAGCCAAATCATTGCGACGCCCGACGCCAACCATACGAATCCCCATGCAGGGAAAGAAGTGGGACTGTCGTGAATCAAGACCAGGGATGCCAAAAACGCCGGGATGCACATCGCGAGGACGAAGATGCGGAGAATGCGGTAAAGATCGCTTCGCTTGCGGGCGACGAGCACGATCAGTCCCCAATAGACGGCAAGCGCGAAGATGTAAATCGCGTTAACGGCAAGTTCCTCTTCGAGCGCGAGCCGCGCCAAGCCGAAGATCAGAGCGAACATCGCCGTGGCCATGAGCAAGCGGACAATGCTGAATTGAAATTTCATGGAGGATGCTTTTCCGCCGAGGCGGTTAATTCGGTTTATCTGAGTGGATTCGGCGAATGCGTTTCGGTCCGGTTACAGTTTGTCGTTGGCGGCGGGATCGTTGTTGTTCCGCGTAACGGCGAAGAACAGCGCCGAGGCATCGACGTCCTTTCGCACGGGGCGCACGCTGCCGTCGCCAAACAGGCAATTGATTACCCCGGGATGCCCCGATGAGGGGCCGTATTCGTAAGTCCTACTCAAAGAGGGCTGAGCATAGCGGGTTCCCGCCTGGCAAGGAGCTACGAGCGGGTCGAGTTCGTACTGACCAATATTTTTGCCGACGATGCCGAAATCCATCGAGAAGAAGGTCGTGATGGCGCGCGTGCCGCCCCGGCCATAATACTGGCCGTTGAAACCGGGAAGGGCGAAGAACGAGTTCTGCCATTTCACGAGATCGATCGGTCCGCCTGTTTGGCCGCCTTGGATCGTGGTGGGAATCGCCACCATATTCACGTCGCTGCCGGCGATCCAAGAACTGGCCGTGTAATCCATAGTTTCACCGCACAAAATCGTGCATGAAGCGCCGTCCGAAAGGTCGCTGAGGCGAATGCCCGCATTCGTCGGATACAGGCCGCCGTCGCATCGGTATAGTCCGGTGTAGGCTCCTTTGGGCACGGTTACCGTGCCGGTATATTGTTGGGCCGTTCCCGTATTCGTCGCGAAGCCGGGATAAAACGCCGAACACATCGCCTTGTAATTCGTTACCGCGTGCTTCGTACCGAGTGGAGAATTGGGCGCGCATGGCCATTCAAATATCATATTCGGATTGCACGGGCAGAGGAATTCGCAGATTTGCGTGTCGCGAGCGTAGGCGATGGCATTCAGGCCGGAACCGCCGCCCGGGGGCGCGGTGCCCATCGAAGTCAATGGGATGGTGAGCGTTCCCGGCGCTCCAGGCGGCAGGATCGTGCTCTCGATATTGGCGGGATTGATGGAATCGTAAATCGTGTCGTATTCCATGTTCCGCAGAATCTTGAACAAAAAGCTCCAGCCGCCAACCGGGCGCAGGGGATCGGATTTGACGACTTCGGCGGAACCGGGAAGAAATTTATGCTGGTTCTCGTAATTCAGCAGACCTAAACCGATATTCTTCATGTTGTTCGTGCAGTTCGCGCGGCGGGCCGATTCGCGCCATCGGGGCAGAGCCATCAACAGGACGCAGAGGGCGATACCCAGCACGCCGATCACCGTCAGCACCTCTACGAGCGTGAGACCGCGTTTTCGGGAAAGCACGTTCATGATGAGTCCCCCCGACAAAAATAATGGAAAGATTCGCCCGAATTGACGGGACGACATTAGTTTACCGCCCCGTAAAAGATTTCGCAACCGATTTTTTGGCTCATCCGGTTAAAGCGTACCCGTTCGTTGTACGGCAGGAAGTTGCCGCGGCCCGAAGGGCCGGCAGTTCGCCCAGCCCCAGGCATCGCCTGGGATTTGCGGCATCGCGACGAATGAAGGTTTCGGCCCAACGGGCCAACCGTTCTCCTCGCGCCGGAGAATCGCCGGCCCTTTGGGCCTCTCAATGCGTTGCGAGGGCTACGTTCCCCTGGGCGCTGCCCTGGGCTGGGTGAACGGCTGGGCCTTCGGCCCGATTCGAGGGAAACCGTTCCAGGAGGATCATTGATCCGATGCTATTCTTATGAACGTAAAGCCTCAACTTCTCAGGTAGGCTCTTTCCGGATGAGCCGTTATCTAAAAAAATAATTTCCCCTTTTCCCATTTTTCCTCTTTTCCCTCCCCTTACACTAACTTCATTCCGCTAAATAGCTACAACTTTTCAAACTAGAAATTGAATTCGAAAGTAAATTTTTCATCCATTAGGAATTCAGCATCTTCTCCAGCGCCTCTCTCCCCGCCTGGAACGCTTCGGGGAGTTTTTCGGGGAATTTGCCGCCGGCTTGGGCGAGGTCGGGGCGGCCGCCGCCGCTGCCGCCGATGGCCGCCGAGGCGGCGCGGACCCAGGCGACGGCGTCGAACCCGCGTTCCACCAGGTCCTTGGTGAACGCCGCCACGAGCGTAACTTTCTTTTCCTCCGGCTTGGCGTTGCCGAACAGGATCGCTCCCGGCCCGTCGGCCTTGCGGCGGATGAGGTCGATGAGTTGCTTGAGGTGGTTCGGATCGCCTTGGACCTCGGCGATGAGCACCTTCACCTCGCCGATCTTCACGGCCTGCACGAGCATTTGCTCGATGCCCGCCCCTTCGCTGGCCGGGCCGGCGGCGGCCTGCTTCTTGAGCTGGCGGACTTCTTTCGCGAGCGCTTCGACGCGCTCGACGACTTGATCGGGTGGCACTTTCAAAATCGAGGAGACCTTATTGAGCGCGGTCTGGGCTTTGCGCACGCTCTCCAGGGCGGCCAAACCCGTGAGCGCGGTGATCCGCCGTGTGCCGGCGGCCACGCTCTCCTCGGCGGCGATTTTGAACAGCCCGATCTGGCCGGTGTTCTCCAGATGCGTCCCGCCGCAGAGTTCCTTGCTGACGGCTTCCGCCGGTCCGCCGATGGAGACCATCCGCACCACGTCGGGATATTTCTCGCCGAAGAGCATCATCGCGCCGCTCTTTCGCGCCTCGGCGATGGGCAGCGTTTGCCCGCCGATGGGCAGGCCTTCGGTGATCTTTTCGTTCACTTCGATTTCGATCTTGGAAAGCTCCTCGACGCCCACCGACGACGGGTTGGCGAAATCGAACCGCAGAATATCGTCATCGACCTTCGAGCCTTGCTGCATGGCGTGTTCGCCGAGCACCTTTCGCAAGGCGGCGTGCAGCAGGTGCGTGGCCGAGTGCGCGCGGCGGATGCCTTGTCGCCGCCTTTCATCGACGCGGGCGGCGACGCTCGCGCCGAGTTCGATTTGCCCTTCCCGCAAGTGGCCGGAGTGCAGCGTGAAGCCGCCGTCGATCCGCGCGTCGGTTACTTCGAAGCGGAAATGCTCGCCGGCGATCTCGCCGAGGTCGCCGACCTGCCCGCCCATCTCGCCGTAAAACGGAGTTTTATCGAGCACCAGCACGACCGGATGCTCGTGATCGACCTCTTCCATGCGGTCGCAAAGCCGCTCGCCGGAGATAATCGCCAGCACCTTGGCGTCCTTGACTTCGGTGGCCTCGTAGCCCAGGAATTCGCTGCCTTTCATGACCTTTTTCAGGGCTTCGAGGGGATCGTGCTTGAAGAGCTTGACTTTTTCGGCGGGGCCGGAAATTTCGCCGTGTTTTTTCATTTCTTCCTGATAGCTCGGCCAGTCGAAGGCGAAATTCCGCTCGGCGGCGAGGGTTTCGAACAGTTCCGGCGGAAAGCCGAACGTCTGGTACATGTCGAACGCCTCCGCGCCGGGCACCACGCCGCGGCGATCGGCCTTCATCTGTGCGAAGACCCGCTCGATGCGATCCAATCCGGCGTCGATGGTGTCCAAAAAATTCGCCTCTTCCTTCTCGATGACGTTCTGCACCTTGGGGATCGTTTCGAGCAGGTCGGGATAGGGAACTTTCATCAAGTCGGCCACCGTCGGCACGAGTTGGTAGAGGAACGGCTGGCGGATGCCCATCTGCCGGCCGTCCAGCACGGCCCGCCGCAGGAGCCGCTTGATGACGTACTTCTCCTTGTTCGCGCCCGGGATCACGTTTTCGTGGACGGCGAACGCGCAGGCGCGGAGATGGTCGGCGATGCGCCGCAGCCGGCGGCCGTTCTCGCTTTGCGGCTCGTACTTCACCGCGCACACGTCGCCCGCCGCTTCGACCAAGGGACGGAGAATGTCGATATGGTAGTTCGTCTCGACGCCCTGCAGCACCGCGGCGGTGCGTTCGAGGCCCATGCCGGTGTCGATATTTTTGCTCGGCAGCGGGCGGAGATTGTTCGGCGGCTCGCCCACCCGGTTGAACTGCGTGAAGACCAGGTTCCAAATCTCCACCGAGCCGAAGGGCGTGTGATAATAGATTTCGCTGCACGGGCCGCAAACGCCGTCGGGCCCCTGGCTGGGGGCGTTGGCCGGCCAGAAATTCTCGTCCTCGCCCAACCGCTGAATCTTCTCCGGCGGCAGCTTGATGTCCTTCGACCAGATTTCGGCCGCCTCGTCGTCGTCCAAATAGACCGTGGTCGAAAGCTTTTCGGGGTCCAGTCCGAGCCATTGCTTCGCGGTCAGGAACTCCCAGGCCCAATGGATGGCGTCGCGCTTGAAATAATCGCCGAAGCTGAAATTGCCCAGCATCTCGAAGAACGTATGGTGGTAGGCCGTGCGGCCGACGTTGTCGATATCGCCCGTGCGGAGGCATTTCTGGCAGGTCGTCGCGCGGGTGAATTCGAGCTTGCAGCGGCCCAAAAAATGGTCCTTGAACTGGTTCATCCCGGCGGGCGTGAACAGCACCGAAGGGTCCCAGCGGGGCACCAGCACGTCGCTCGGCCGCCGCACGCAGCCCTTGGTCTCGAAGAAAGCCAGATATTTCTCGCGCAATTCGTTCGTTTTCATGCTTCGCAACCACCATCGATGGGGGAGGATTACGTATTAAACCCCCTATCATATCGGGTGGGAGCGATTCTGAAAAGCGGAGGATGGCGGAGAAGAAGCACGGCGAAGTCGGGAGGACAGGTATTCTTGCCTGTCGTTTCCGCCAGACAGGAATGTCCGGTCTCCTAAATTAGCCGATTGTGCAGTTGTTCTGTCCGGCAGGCGCCGCGGCTTGATGCCCGTACAACTGCAACCTCCCCGTTCCCGCGCCGAAGCGTGGAAACGCGGAGGAATCGGGGAATTAGGAACTGTAAAACGATAAGTTGCCGGAATCGTAGTAGGCACACTCCGTGTGCCGTCTGTGAATTACGGCACACGGAGTGTGCCTACTACGTTACGATTCAGTAGGTTATTCTTTTACAGAGACTTATTCGTTTCTCAACCTTACGGTTTCAGATTCTTTTTGAAGAAGGCAAGAATTGCCGGCAGGTCGATTTCGTGCTCGCCGTCGTGAACGTGCAGGGTGGCATCGTCTTCCTTGCCGAACGCGGCGTACGCCGGCCGAATCTCGGCGAGCGCCTTCTTCGCCAATTCGGGGGTGAAGCTGCCGGGCGGCTCCTTGCGCCCGTTTTGGCATTCGAGCGGACGCGGCGCGGCGAGCGCGTAGATGTCGGCATAATCGACCAACTCCCGCAGCCCATCGAACTTCCAGCACATGCAATGGCCTTTTTCCATCTGGTCCATGACCGTTAGGAAGCCGTCGCTGTCGGCGCAGGCGATGCGGGTGTCCATCGCGGCCAACCACATGGTCATTTCGCCGCCCAGGGAAAGCCCGCCGCAGCCGATGCGTTTCTTATCCACTTCGGGCAGCGATTCGAGATAGCTCACGCAGCGTATCAGATCCCAAAGCCGCTCGCCCATGAGGGTGCGGCCCTTTTCATAGACTTCGTGCTGGCTGACCAGGGTGGAGATCGTAACGTAGCCGCTTTTGGCCAACTCCGAGCCGAAGCCCTTGTAGATTCGGCTGGCGTCTTTTCGATTGGCGGGATACGGCCCGAACGCTTCGCCGTTGGTGTAGGGCGTGATCATCCGCGAGCCGTGCCCGCCGATGCAAACCACGGCCGGGAACGGTCCCTTGCCTTCCTTGGGGAGCGTGAGAATGACGTCGATTTTCCGGGTCGGAGTCGATTGGATCTTGAGCTCCTTGACGGTGAAGCCCGGCATCTCCCAGGTTTTAGTCTCTTTCGCGTCGAAGGGGATTGTATCGACTTGCGGGACCAGATCGTCCAACTTCAACAACGGAAAAAGCTTGGCCCGCAGATCGCTTTGCCACTTTTGCGTTTCCTCGGGACCACACTGTTGGTAGCGCATGGTCCGCATTTCCGCCCCAAAGGCGCAAGAAACGGCGGCCAGAATCGAAATCGACAAGCACAATCGCAGAAATCTCATCGCAGCAAACATGGTATTCTCCCGTGAAAAAAGCCCCGTAAAAAATCGGATCAAATCCTATGCAAACGGCAACTTGCCGATGTAATTCCAGGTTGGGGCGGCAGTTGTACGGTCACCCCTGATTTTTGCTATTTTCCAAGGGGCGACAGTGCAACTGCCGCCCCAACGGTGTCGCCCGAATTCGTGCAAGGGTCCTCCCCATCGTTCGCTACCCCAGCACTTTCGTGGTTCCGCCTTTCGTCAGCATGATATCCATGTTGGGCAGGTTCTTTTCCCAGGCGCCCGCGGTGAAATCGGGGATGTCGATGGAATTCGAGCGGCTCAGCACCGACTGCTCGCTCAGCGGCACGATGGAACTCCACGCCGCGGCGTCATAGACGTCCTGATCCAACGGCAGACCGCCTCGCAGGCAATCGATGAGCCGCCAGCATTCGAGGATGTCGCCGCCGCCGTGCCCGCTCTTTTTCATCAGTTCGCTCATGCGGGTAACGATCGTGGGCGTATATTCCTTGACGATGGCATCGTACTCGTTCTTCGAGACCCAGCCATTGAGATCTTTCGAGATCCGGCCCGGAAGCGGATATTCCTGGGCCAATGCCTTGGTTCCGGTGATCGCGTGAATCATGGTGTGCGGGCCGCGGGGGGAGGTGGCGTCGTGCTGCACCATGATCGTCTTTCCCTTGACGGTGCGGATCAGCGTGGAGCTCATGTTGCCCCGATATTCCTTCTCCGCGAAGGGCTTGAAGAAATCGTCCTTCGCCGCCAGTTCCTGGGCCTTGGCCTTCATCATGAAGTCGTTGCTGTCCATCGAGACCAGGTAATCGAGGCGGTCGCCGCGGTTGATGTTCATGATCTGGCACACCGGCCCCATGCCGTGCGTGGGATAGATATTCCCCTTCTTCGAGCCGTAGAGCCTCAGCCACCACATGTCCCAGTACACGCTTTTCCCGAAATTATTGCCCATCTTGCTCGTGTTGTAGGCGCAATCGCCATGCACGACCTCGCCGAAAAATCCCCGCCGGGCCATGTTCAGCGTGAGCATCTGGAAGAAATTATACGCATAGTTTTCCAGCATCATGCAATGCTTGCGGGTGCGCTCGGCGGTCTCCACCAGTTTCCAGCACTCCTCGAGGGTGGCCGCGGCGGGAACCTCCGAGGCGGCGTGCTTGCCGTGCTCCATTGCGTACGCGGCCATGTTGGCGTGCATGTAATAGGGAGTGGTTACGATCACCAGATCGAGGTCCTCTTGCTCGCAAAGCTTCATCCATTCGTCCTTGTTGCCGGAATAGAGCGTCGGCTTGTGGATCGTGCCTTCGAGCCGTCGATTGGCCGCTTTCACCCGTTCGGGCCGCAGATCGCACAAGGCCCTGATCTCCACGCCCTCGATTTGACGCATCGTTCCCAGATGGCTCGGCCCGCGGTTGCCCAGGCCGATGATGCCGATGCGGACCTTATCGAGTTTGGGCGCGGCATAGCCCGACATGTTGAACCGCTGCACTCGCGGTTTTTGCGAAACCGGTTCGGCGGCATAGCCTTCGAGCGCGCCGCTGCCGGCAAGACCGAGCGAAAGCAAGCCGGTGGCTTTGAGAAAGTCTCTGCGATTTTTCATGGGACGTTCTTTTTTTTGGGGGTGGATGTGTGTTGAAATTATACAAACGGAGCGATGGTTCCGGCAGAGAAACCGAGTCCGCGATCTCCGCCTTCACGGACGCAACGGAAAAATTACGCAGCGAAATACGGATTTTGGTTCAGTATCAGGTGGCGAATCCGGGAAAACAAGCGGGAATTTGCGCATACAACCAGTATTTTGCGTACTGCCCAAATTAAGTAGATGATTCGAGCCGATTCCGCCAGATAACGCCGCCCAACTCAATTATGCGCCGCTCCCGAATTCCCGTTCTCCTTATTGAGCAGCTTGCGCAAGAATCGTGCGCGCTCGATGTTGCGGTCGGAAGTATCCAACTCGCCGCCGGTGAGCTTTTGCAGATGGGCGGGCTGCGTACGGAGGAATAGCTCGTTCACCGTGGGAATGGCCAGATCGCGGATCAGGCCCAGATTCACGCCCATCCGCACGCTGGAGAGCAAGTGCATGGTTTCTTCGGAACTGATGGTCTGGGCCGTCCGCAGGATGCCGTAGGCCCGGCTCACCCGGTCGTGCAGGTTTTCGTGGCTTTCCTTGATGAGGAACTCGCGGGCCTGCCGCTCGTAGTCGATGATCACCGGCACGATGTCGCCCACCTGCTTGACCAGGTCGATTTCGGAGCGGCCGAGCGTGATCTGGTTGCTGATCTGATAGAAATCACCCATCGCCTGCGAGCCTTCGCCGTACAAGCCGCGCACCGCGAGGTTGATCTTTTGCAGGCTGCGGAAGACCTTGTCGATCTGCCGCGTGATGACCAGCGCCGGCAGGTGCAGCATGACGCTCACGCGCAGGCCTGTGCCCACGTTGGTGGGGCAGGCGGTGAGGTAGCCGTATTTTTCGTGGAAGGCGTAGGCGACTTTGGCCTCGATGGCGTCGTCGATGCGGTTCATCTGTTCCCAGACGCTCTGCAAATTCAGCCCGCTCTGCATGGCCTGCATCCGCAAGTGGTCCTCCTCGTTGATCATCAGGCTGTATTTTTCGGCGGTGTCGATGACGGCCGCCCGGGCGCCTTGGATTTCGGCCAATTCGCGGCTGATGAGGTGCCGCTCGACGAGGAACTGGCAATCGATCTTTTCGAGCTTATCGACCTCGACGCAGAGCACGTTGGCCTGCGGCACGACTTCGAGCACGCGTTCGCGAAGGATTTTTTTGATGTTTTCCCGGTCCTGCGCCGTCGCCCGGCTCATGAACGGATAATCGGCCAGGTTCCGCGCCAAGCGGACGCGGCTGCTGATGACGATATCGGCCTCCGGTCCCGCGCCGCTGAGCCACTCGCCGGTATGTTGCACGAAATCGTTGATTTCCACGTTACTTCTCTTCCTGTTCCATCTGCTTGATCTGGTCGCGCAACTTCGACGCCTGCTCGTAATCTTCCGCCTCGACGGCCTCCTTGAGCGTTCGGCGGAGGCGGATGAGCTGCGTGCGTTTTTCGCTGCCCACCGCGGGCCTGCGCGGGCGCTTGCCCACGTGCTCCAATTCGCCGTGGATGTTCAAGATCAACGGTTCGAGCTGCGCTTGAAAGCCGACGTAATCGTGGGCGCAGCCCAGCCGCCCCTGGCTGCGGAATTCGTAAAACGTGATGCCGCACACCTGGCAGGACTGTTGATCCAACTGCGCCAATTCCTCGGCGGTTTGGCCGACGGCCATTTGATGGGCCAGCATCGCCGCCATGCTCCCCACCGCCGCCGTCTCGTTCGACGGGGCGGTCAAATACTGTCGCGCGTGCGTTTCGCAGAGATGCAATTCCACCGGTTTGCCGCCGGTCAATTCGGTAATGTGAAACGTGGCCGGCTTTTCGCACTGTTGGCATTTCATGGTAATCGATTCACCGTTTGCATTTTACCGTTTTTCGTTCACCGTTTAGTCCCCGCGTCCACGCGGGGGCGGATTCCCTCGCCCGCCTTCCATTTTTTTCGAAAAATCATCTCCCAAGCTACAAGGATTCTATCAGCAACCCCCCTTGTGTCAAGGTGAACGAATATCGCACCCGAGAGAATGGATTTCGGTCGAAGAAACCGGATTATTCCGGATTTTTCGCATCCTTTTTGTCGCCGGACATCCCTCCCAAATTGCAAATCGGCATCTCCCGAACCGCTAAAGAATGAAATCCATCCCTCTTTCCGATGGACGAAACAACTTGCGATCCACCCTTATCCCCAATACAATCTAAACTGGCGTTTTTCGGAGCGCCGAAACCACAAGCAGGTTATGCTTCAGCTTAACGGGAGCGTTATGCGACTCGCTTTTTCGTTATGCCGAAGCGCAACCGATTTAGTTATCCGCCGCGAATTAGCTTGTAGGGTGGGTCTAGCGCAGCGCAGATCCGCCAATATCGGGATAAAACTCTTTCCGCAACAAAACCTCTCAACCACTTTACGCCAACTTCACCAGAGGAACCAGCCCATGCCGCGCCACAACCGCCGCGAGTTTTTGAAACGCTCCGCCGCCGCCGGATTCGCCGCCGCCGCGTTCACCATTTCGGGCACCAAGTCGTCGGGCAAGGTGCTGGGGGCCAACGACACCCTCCGCATCGCCGTGGTCGGCATCAAAGGCCGAGGCCAGGCGCATCTCGGTGCTTATCTCGATATGAAGGACGTGCAAGTTGCCTATCTCGTCGATCCCGACAGCCGGTTGTTCGCGGATTCGAGCGACAAGGTCCATAAACTCGCCGGCAACACGCCCCAATGCGTGCAAGACCTGCGCAAGGCCCTCGAGGACAAAAATCTCGACGCCGTCTCCATCGCCACGCCCAACCACTCGCACTCGCTGCTGTCGATCTGGGCATGCCAGGCGGGCAAAGACGTGTACGTCGAAAAACCGTGCAGCCACAACGTTTATGAAGGCCGCAAACTGGTCGAGGCCGCGCGGAAGTACGACCGCATCGTGCAGCACGGCACGCAGAGCCGCTCCAGCCTCCAATGGGCGAAAGAAACCGCCGCCGCCCGCGGCGGCAAGTACGGCAAGCTGCTGATCTCTTATGGCATCGCCAGCAAACCGCGTTCCAGCATCGGCATCAAACCGTTCCAAGCTCCGCCCAAGGAGTTGGATTTCAACCTCTGGCTCGGCCCGGCCTCCGAGCAGGCGTATTCCGAAAACTACGTCCACTACAATTGGCACTGGTTCTGGGAATTCGGAAACGGCGAGATCGGCAATCAGGGGGTGCATCAGATGGACATCGCCCGCTGGGCTATGCCCGACGGCGCGGTCCCGAAAAGCGTCGTCAGCCTCGGCGGCCGCTTCGGCTATCAAGATCAGGGCCAGACGCCCAACACGCAATTGACGGTCATCGACTTCGGCGGCCCCAAAATCGTGTTCGAGGTCCGCGGACTCGTCAAGAAAGGCAACTCGACCAACTGCTTCTACACTGAGTTGGGCGTCATCCGGGACGGCAAGTTCTTCCCCAAGGGCAAGAAAGAAGGCGAGACACTCGATGTCGATGCCCGCGTCAACCATCCCGGCAAGCCGTTTGAGAACTTCATCGACTGCGTCCGCAGCCGCCGCCGCGGCGACCTCAACGCCGAAATCCTCGAAGGCCACCTCTCCTCCCTGCTCTGCCACATCGGGAACCTCTCCTACCGGCTGGGCAAGGACGTTCCCTTTAGCCGCGAAAACAAAGCCTTCGGCGACGACAAGGCCGCCTACGAGTATTTCGACAGCATGAAGGAACACCTCGGCAAAACCAATAACTTGAAACTGGACGGCCTCGACTACCATCTCGGCCGTTCGCTCGTTTTCGACTCCAAGACCGAAAAATTCGTCGGCGACGGCGAGGCCGACAAACTCCTCACCCGGCCCTACCGCGCTCCTTTCGTCGTGCCGGAAGCTGTGTAGGATATGGGATAGGGGATAGGGGATAGGGGATGGGGATGGGGATTACAGAAACGGACTTCGAGAGAACGTCAGGCAAAAAAACATGGAGTAGCGTTAAAGCACAGAGCATTGAGTACGGAGTATTATGTTCTGTTTGTCATGCAAGATGCACTCCGAACGAAACAACTCGCTATTTCCTATCCCCCATCCCCTATCCCCCATGCAATTCGCCTTTTGCAACGAAGCGTATGTCAACTGGCCATTCGAGCGGGTCTGCGGCGATCTCGCGGCGTGCGGCTACGGCGGCGTGGAAATCGCGCCGTTCACGCTCGACGAAGACCCGCGGCGGATCGACGAACGCCGCGCGGCGGAGGTCGGCGAAATCGCCCGGCGGGCGGGAATCGAAGTCGTCGGCCTGCATTGGCTGCTCGCCAAACCCGACGGCTTTCACCTCACCGCGCCGGACGACGCGCTGCGAAAGCGCACGGTCGAGTTCTTGCGGCACTTGGCGCGGCTCTGCGCCGCGATGGGCGGCCGCGTGATGGTCTTCGGCAGCCCCAAGCAGCGGAGCATCCTGCCCGGCGAAAAAGCCGAAGACGTTTTCCGCCGGGCGGCCGACGCCTTTCGCGCGGTGTGCGAAGTCGCCGGTCCGTTGGGCGTAACCTTGGCCGTCGAACCGCTCGCGCCCGCCGAGACCGATTTCCTCAACACCGCCGCCGAAACCGTGCGCCTGATCGAAGCCGTCGATCATCCGGCATGCCGCCTGCATCTCGACGTGAAGGCGATGAGTTCCGAACCGGGCCCGATCGACCGGATCATTCTCGACAATCGCCGCGACCTTGCCCACTTCCACGCGAACGATCCCAATCGCCGCGGTCCCGGAACCGGCACGGTCGATTTCGCCCCGATCGCGCAGGCTTTGAAGACCATCGGCTACGACGGCTGCGTTTCGGTCGAAGTCTTCGACTACACTCCCGACGGCCCGACCATCGCCCGCACCAGCCTCGAATACCTCAAACGCATGTTCGACTTGGCGTAATTCTGCGCATTTCACCACAATTTTTGCGTAATTCTACATCGACGCAACGCGATGAAATCGTCATAGTGAAAGACATTCATCCCGTGCGATAATCCCATCATGGAAGTCGGGTGGGCCATGCCCGCCAAAACTGATTCGATCATCCCGCATCGATAATCGAAAAAACATGCTTCATTTCCGCTCCAAAACGATAATCCACGTGCTCTCGGCCTCCTTCCTGCTCGCCGGTTCGATTCCCGCCGCCGAGTTCACCGTCCAAGAGCGCGACAACCAAATCGACGTGGAAATCGACGGCCAACCCTTCACCACGTACCGCCAGGAGGATTTGCCCAAGCCGATTCTGTATCCCCTCCTCGGACCGCAAGGCATCCCCATGACGCGAAACTGGCCGTTGAAAAAAGACGTGCCCGGCGAGGCCAAGGACCACGTGCATCACAAGTCGATGTGGTACGCGCATTCGCCCGTCAACGGCGTCGATTTCTGGTCGGAATCGACGCGGTCGGGCCGCGTCGTTCAGACCAAACTCGTGCGGGCGGAAGGCGGAAAGGATCGGGCCGTCATCGAAACCACCAACGATTGGAAAGACGCCAAGGGCAAGGTCCAGTTGACCGACACCCGGCTCCTGACTTTCTCGCAGGTCCCCGGCGGCCGCGCCATCGATTGGCAATTGACCTTCCACGCCTCGCACGGCCCGGTTACCTTCGGCGACTCGAAGGAAGGCAGCATGGCCATCCGCACCCGCCCCGAATTGCAGCTCGAAAACAATCCCAAGCAAGGCGTAACCACCGCCAAGGGGCAAGCCTTGAACAGCGAGGGCGTCCGCGGCAAGGACGTGTGGGCCAAGCGCGCCAAATGGGTCGATTACTGGGCCGAGGTCGAGGGCAAAATCCTGGGCGTGGCGATCTTCGATCATCCCCAAAACCCCCGCCATCCCACCTGGTGGCACGCCCGCGAATACGGCCTGATCTCCGCCAATCCCTTCGGCATCCACGACTTCGAAAAAGGCCAACCTGCCGGCGCGGGAAACCTCGCGATTCCCGCGGGCAAAAGCGTTACCTTCCGCTACCGCTTCGTTTTCCACGAGGGCGATCCGCAAAAAGCGAAAATCGCCGAACTTTACGAACGATTTGCAATGCCCGGCAAATAGCGGCGTAATTTAGCCCCCCGTGAATACACGGGGGGAATGCGTCGGAACGAATGTTTTTCCGAACCGGATTCGCAAAAAGGATTTTATTTCGAAAAAATACAGTGCCAAAAATGCGCCCGATCGCTCATAATGAATGGTGCGGCGTCGGTTCCTGCTCGCACTCCGCCCCTATTCGAAAGAAATGACCATGTCTCCCTTCACTTTTCGACGGAATGACCAGATTCACCGATCGCACCTCCGTTTATCGCGGCCCGCCTTCACGCTGGTGGAACTCTTGGTGGTCATCGCCATCATCGGCATCTTGATCGCCTTGCTCCTGCCGGCGATCCAGGCCGCGCGGGAAGCGGCGCGGCGGATGGAATGCTCGAACAATCTCAAGGAAATCGGCCTGGCCGTGCATACCCATCTCGATGCGCAGAAGTTCTTCCCCACCGGCGGATGGGGCTGGGCTTGGGTCGGCGATCCCGACCGCGGCCACGACAAGCGCCAGCCCGGCGGATGGTGCTACAACATCCTGCCCGGCCTGGAGCAGCGCGCCCTGCACGATTTGGGCAAAGGGGCCGCAAGCGCGGTGAAATTGACCCTCGCCAATAAGCTGGTGCGCACGCCGCTAGCCGTTTTCAATTGCCCCACCCGCCGCGCGCCGGGCCTCTACCCCAATCCCTGGAGCGGGACCTTCACCGGCTACAACGTCGCCCCCAATAACGCCAACGACAACATCGTCGCGCGCGGCGATTATGCCGTTTGCGTCGGGCATGTGGTCTTCGGCGTGTATCAGAAAGGGCCGACCACCCTGGCCGGAAACACCACCTACGGCTGGGTCGATATCTCCACGCCGCCCGACGAGTTGACCGGCGTTACCTTTCGGCACAGCGCAATCAAAGTCCGCGAAGTCATCGACGGCACGAGTCAGACGATCTACGCCGGCGAGAAGTATTTGAACTCCGATCAATATCGCACCGGCTGGGACGGCGCCGACAACGAGAGCACGTTTGCCGGCTTCGATAACGACGGTTCCCGCTTCGTGGAAACTCCGCCCCAGCGCGATCGCCCCGGACTGACCCTCTACAACGAGTACGGCAGCGCACATTCCTCGACCTGCAATTTCGTCTTCTGCGACGGCTCGGTGCATGCAATCGCCTACACCGTCGATACGAGCACCTTCCGCAATCTCGGCAACCGCAAGGACCGCACCCCCGTCGATAAGAGCAAATGGTGATCGCGATCTGCCGGAAACGGGAGTTTTGAAGGGTGGGTTGAGCGCAGCACGGACCCAGCATAGAATATCGGGATCGAGATCGCTCACAGGCGTAAAATCGGAGTCGAACCATGAGACCGATAATCTTGCTAGCCGTTTTATGTTGTTGTGTCTTGACAGTCGCGCCGGCAAAAGCCCAGCATTGCCCCCCGATCTGGGAATCCTACTTGAGCCGGATTTCGATCGAGCACGATGCCAAAACTCGGGCCATCGACTTGAAGGTGAAGTATTCCAAGCTCGGCGGTCGGGCAATGCCGAAGTACCAGATTTATTTGCTGGCTTATCTCGAGCAGAATGAACGTCGGGTGCCCGCGCCGCTGCCGGCGGATTTTATCGATAAGCAGGTGGTGCGAGTCTTGCACACGCAAGCCGTCGAACGGAACGCGGACGGGAGCTATGATTTCGCTTTGCGGCTTAACGCGAACGAGTTGGCCAAGAAGTTCATCGAACACGGACGCCTCACGGAAAAAGATCGCAAAAATCCCGGCGGTTGGGGCTACTACGAAGAGAGTTTTCGCTTGGCCATTTTCATCCCTTTCCTCGAAGACCGGACTTACTCGGTGCTCGAGAACCTGCCCGAGGACCGGCACGAGTGCAACTACCTCCAGGAACGCGCGCTGCTTTTTCAGCCGTTGCCCTACTCCCTCGGCATTCACTTTGGAAGGGTGGGGGGAGGTCAACTTGCGGAGGGCGAGTATTCCATTCGGATCAATCAGGCCAAATCGCGGTAATGCTTCGCCGGCTTTTTTTATGCGCGGGAGGTTCGTCGAACCCGACAATCGTTCAAATTAGGGCATGGTTCAAAATCCTGTTCATTCGTAGGACAGGTTTCCAACCTGTCATCGGATTTCCCGCAAATTCCATATCTGCGCCATAAGACAGGTTGGAAACCTGTCCTACTTTTGAATCATGCCCAAATTAGCGATTGCCATTCCTGATGAATTCCTTAAGATAGTATGTAGTATTGGGAATAAAAAAGACATCCCGTCAGAAAGGAGCGGCTCATGGCGCGCAGAACGCTCTTCGTCATCTTCCTATTGGGGATCCTTTGCACGGTTCCCTGCGGCTTGTTGCACGGCGCCTGAGGGGCGCGCTATTGCCCGCCAGGTTGGTCGGGCCCTAATCCCAGTCAAACGCCCCTCAGCCCCGGAGCCTCTCGGTACGGTCCCGATCAACAGGCCCTCGAGGAGCTTGCCAAGTCGATTCTGCGCGGCACGCCGCAAGAGTCCCGGCGCCTAAGCCGCGCCGCGGAGGAGTTTGACAAGGGGAACATCGCCGTGGCCTACCGACTCTACGTCGGCGTGGCTTTTTCCCGCCAGCCCGGCGAGAACCGCAAGGTTGCGAAAGAACGCTTGGAAACAATCCGCGAAAAAGGAAAGGAAAAATGCGCGGAGATCGACGCCCGCCTGGACGACCTCGTGCGACGGATGAACAACGTCTCGGAACCGGCCGAGGCCCCCGCGGCGCCCGCGGAAATCATCATCGATATCTTCAAGGATTATCAAGAGCTTTTGAAACAATATCGGCAAGTTTCCCCGTTCGGCTCCTGGTTATCGAACCACGTCGCCAAACAACGCGTACGGCCCGAGTGCGCCGCCGTAATGAACGAGCCGCAAGCCGCCGAACTGTTGAAAATCGGGCAAACCCAGGAACGGAAAAACCAGCTTTGCTGCGCCTATCGCAGCTACGAAAAGGCGATGAAATTGCTGCCCGCTCCTTCGGCCCAAACGGCGCAGAATAAATTTCTGAAGATGAAGGAAAATCCGCGGATCGTCGAGTCGGCAAAAACCTGCGCCGAATTGGAGTGGTGCCACAAAACCTATGCGCGCGCCGAAAAAATCGAGGACAAAAATCCCCAGCGCGCCCAGGAACTCCTCTCCCAAATCATCGATCGCTCCCCCGCCGACAGCACCGTTCACCGCGCCGCCGCCGACCGACTGGAAAAATATAAATAATGCGCAATTTTTTCTCCGCGAGTAGAAAAGGCGGGGCCGGAACGGTTCGGCATCGTGAGCGTGAATTGCGGCGAGGCGCGCTGCAAGCGGATGCCCACCGATTTCTACGGCAATGTACCGATCTCGCCCCAGGAAGCGTCCCCTACGCGGGGTGGTTTCGTTTTGGTCGTGGCGTTAGTCCGCCATGCGGCGAAGAATTAGGTAAGGCGTCCCTGGAACTTCGGAACTCTGGAACTCAAATGCAACGGGCGTCGAGAACCGTTTTTTGTAACCGTTCACGCCCCGGTCGGGGACTGGTCCATTTTTCTGCGTGAAAACGTGTTTTGCGGACAAACGGTAGGACGAAAACATGGACCTGTCCCCTTCCCGCGGCGCGAGGGGGACAGTCCCATTTTCGCGGCGATTAAGCACTTTTAGAGCACCATAATCTTTTGC
>JADLEL010000196.1 GCA_020846145.1 Pirellulales bacterium
AAATGGGACTGTCCCCCTCGCGCCTCGGGAAGGGGACAGGTCCATGTTTTCGGCCTACCGTTTGTCCGCAATATTCGTTATCCCGCCGAAAAATGGACCAGTCCCCGACCGGGGCGCGAACGCTTACATCAATCGGGAACATCCACACGTGGCCGAACGTTCTCCCACCGGGCGATTGCTGAAACTCTCTGCCGCGGACAACGTCGCCGTGGCGACGGCCGATCTCGCGGCCGGAGAGACCGTCGCGTGGGAGAACGCAGCCATCGAGATTGCGGAAGATATCCCCCTGGGGCACAAAGTGGCCGTTGCCCCGATCGGCATCGGAGAGAAGATCGTCAAATACGGATGCCCGATCGGCTCGGCGACGCGCGACATCGCACCGGGCCGGCACGTGCATACGCACAACGTGAAGAGCGATTATATGCCGACGTTCGCGCCGCGCTGAACGAAAAAGTTGGACGGGTTTCCAACCTGTCTGAAAAGATCGGACCGCTTGGAAACCAGCCCCGCGAATGAGCAGGATTATCAACGATGCTCGAAACACCATTGAGGACCTTGCCGATGAAAGGCTATTTGCGGGAGGACGGCCGGAAAGGAATACGCAATTATCTGGTGGTGGCGTATTTGGTGGAATGCGCGCACCACGTCGCGCGCGAAATCGCCGCGGCATTCCACGACCGCGGCGTGCATTTGATCGGTTTTTCGGGCTGCTATCCGAACGAATACGCCGAACGGATCATGAATCGCATTTGCACGCACCCGAACGTGGGAGGCGTACTGTTGATATCGCTCGGCTGCGAAAGTTTCGACCGCCGCGGATTGGAAGATGCCGTTTCCCGGTCGGGCCGGCCCGTGCATGCGCTGGTCATTCAAGAGATCGGCGGCACGCGCGCCGCAATCGCCGCCGGCCGGAATTGGGCCGAGCGGCTGCTGGGCGAAATGCGGCAAACGCCGGAGGTCGAGTTCGCCCTCGACGAGTTGATCGTGGGAACGATCTGCGGCGGATCGGACGCCACCAGCGGATTGACGGCCAATCCCGCGATCGGCAAGGTTTTCGATTGGCTGGTGGACCACGGCGCGACGGCCATCTTCGAGGAAACCAACGAGATGGTCGGTTGCGAGTCGCATTTGGCCTCCCGCGCGGCAACCGCCGAATTGGGACGGCAGCTCGCGGCGGCCGTCGTCAAGGCCGAAGAATATCACCGCACGCTCGGCCACGGCAGTTTCGCGACGGGCAACGCCGTCGGCGGGCTGACCACGCAGGAAGAAAAATCGCTGGGGGCTTACGCGAAAAGCGGCAGTCGGCCCGTCTCCGGAATGATCAAGCCGGGCGACGTCCCGCCGCGCGGCGGATTATATCTGCTTGACGTCGTGCCGGACGGCCCGGTGCGCTATGGCTTCCCCAACATCAACGACAACGCGGAAGCCGTGGAATTGATTGCCAGCGGAGCGCATCTCATCCTCTTTTCGACCGGCCGCGGATCGGTCGTCGGTTCGGCGGTCGCGCCGGTGATCAAAGTCTGCGCGAATCCCGAAACCTATCGCCGCCTGCGCGACGACATGGATATCGATGCCGGACGGATATTGGAAAATCGCGGCGCCTTGGACGAGGTCGCCCGCGAGTTGATCGACTGCATCCAGCGCACCGCCGCAGGCCATCCCACGGCTTCCGAAGCCTTGGGCCATCGGGAATTCGTGCTGAGTTATAAGTATTTCGAGCCGCTCGGCCCCGGTTGTCTGCCGAGATGCTAATCGCCCCGAGCCGGCAGCCGAAGCACGGGTAGGGGGCACCGCCAGGATTCCAGGCTGGCATGGTTCAAAATCCCGTTCATTCGTAGGACAGGTTTCCAACCTGTCCTTGGATTTCTCGCAAATTCCATATTTGCGTCAAAAGACAGATTGGAAACCTGTCCTACTTTTGAACCGTGCCTCCAGGCTAACGAATGCCGTCCCCGCGAATGATGGATGATTGCCGTCGCGACCGAACACGCTTTCTTCCCGCGAAATAACCTCCGCATAAATCGATTCCGCTCTGAATCCCTAGCCATAATTCCGTAAGGTTGTTAGAATGACCGTTCGGTCCAGAATCGAAAGTGGAACCGTCATGTAAATAAATGCGTTTTTTTCTGCGGAATCGTTGGATTTGCAGAAACCGAATGACGTAGCCTATTAAACAATACTACGTTATGGCTTGGAGGGCGATTAGCTCAGTTGGTTAGAGCGCCACGTTTACACCGTGGAAGTCAGGGGTTCGAGTCCCTTATCGCCCACTTGTTCCAAGTGCTTGTGCGGAAGGATGTTGCAAGATGTAATTCAGTGCGTGCTTCTTGGCTTACGTGCTTTGGAAGACGCTGGGGCAGTTCTGCCTTCGTGCCGGACTGGGCCACGAACTGCGTCGGGTGATGGAAGAGTTGGGCAAGATCAAGCTGGTGGACGTCGTGCTTCCCACCCGGCAGGGTGTGGAAATCCGCAAACACTGCGTCACCCGCCGCAAGGACTTACGTCAACAACTGGCGAAGTTGGGCTAAATCAATCAACCACCCCCCTCTTCCCAAGGAATTAAGATCGATTAGAATAATCCGAAAGGGCGGCTAGCTCAGTTGGTTAGAGCGCCATGCTCACACCGTGGAGGTCACAAGTTCGAGCCTTGTGCCGCCCATTTCCACAAGTTGCAACACCATAACAAGTTACGGAGACCGAAAAAGAACACAAAACCCCGCAACACCAGGAAATGTAGGTAATCCTACCTCTATTCGGGTAAATGGCTAATAAAACCACCCTCCTTCTAGCAAAAAACAAACCATAGTCCCAAAATAAGGCAAAAAACGCAGTACCCAAATACGGATTGCACAAGCCGAGCGGCCAAGCCTGCATCTACATTAACAGCAAAAGGCACTACCTCGGAACATGGAACTGCCCTGGCAGCAAGGAAGCCTACTCTCGCATCGTAACGGAAACGGCGTTTACGCCGGTCCCTTTCCGTCTCCCGCCGATTTTCAAGTTCAGCACGATTGTTATAATCAATGGCTGTGCCTGAATTCGTGACTCCCCATCAATTCCCCTAGAGGAGGATTTCTCATGATTCTATCGTTTTTAGGTTTTCCGCGAACCGTCCTCGCGGCGGGCGTCGCGGTTGGACTCGGAATCACATCACTTTCCGCCAGCGAGAAAGGAACCCCCATGTCGTACGGCGAAGCGCGCGATTTTTTGGCGAAGCACACCCAGGTCATCGAACTCAAGGATGAAAGCGGCGCAAGGGTGGCGATTACGCCCGAGTATCAGGGCCGCGTGATGACTTCGAGTTGCGACGGCGCGGCGGGCGCCTCGTTCGGCTTCATTAATTTCGATTACATCAAGGCCGGCGAGTTGAACAAGCACTTCAACAACTACGGCGGCGAGGAGCGGCTGTGGCTTTCGCCCGAAGGCGGCCCGTTCAGCCTGTGGTTCACCCCCGAGGTGAAGAAACAGACCTTGGCCGATTGGTTTACGCCGCCGGCGTTCAACGAGGGCGCGTGGAAGGTCGTGCCCGGCGGGAACAAGGCGGAAGTCCGCATGTCGGTTCCGATGAAGTTGTCCAACGCTTCGGCCGCGAATTTCGAACTCGATGCGATCCGCAGCGTGCGCTTGCTCAAGGAAAAAGACCTCGCCGAATTGTTCGGCAAGGCGGCTGCCGAACAGATGACCGGCAAGGGCGTGAAGCGCGTGGCCTACGAGACCGGCAACCAGATCACCAACCGCGGCCCGGCGATGACCAAGGCCAAGGGCCTGGTCTCGATGTGGATATTGGGCATGATCAACTCGGGACCGGAAACGGTCGTCGTGGTGCCCTACAAACCGGGTAGCGAAGACCAACTCGGCCCGGTGGTGAAGAGCGATTATTTCGGCTCCGTTCCCGCCGACCGTCTCAAGGTTACGCCCGCGGCGGTGCTGTTCCGCGCCGATGCGAAGTATCGCGCGAAGATCGGCGTGCCGCAAAAGCGCGCGAAAAACGTGCTCGGCTCGATCGACTATAAGAACAACGTGCTCACGCTGGTGAGCTTCAACATGCCCGCCGATCCGACCAAGGAACTCTACATGAACAACGGCTGGGAGTTGCCGCAGAAGGAGTCTTACGAGGGGGACGTGGTCAATAGCTACAACGACGGTCCGCCGGAACCGGGCAAAAAGGGTTTCGGCGATTTCTACGAGATCGAAAGCCTCTCGCCCGCCAAGGAACTGAAAACCGGCGAATCGCTCGCGCACCTGCACCGCACGATCCACATCCAAGCCGAACCGGCCGTGCTGGCCCAACTGGCCAGGGAGATTTTGGGCGTCGAGTGGGACGCGGTCCGCAAGGAAATGCTCGGCAAGTAAGCGAAAAGCGGCTGTTTTGCGAATAAATAGCCCCCTGGATTCCAGGGGGCTATAATTGGGTTGTCGGCCCGATGAGCGCGACGAGGCACCGCGGATGGAAAAAGTTTACCTGGAAACCAGTTTCGTGAGTTATTTGGCGGCGCGGCCCAGCCGTGAGTTGATCATGGCGGGGAACCAGCAGATTACCAGGGATTGGTGGGAATTTCGCCGGGAGAGATATGACCTGTACTTATCCCAACGGGTCCTTGACGAAATTGAATGCGGCGATCCTTTAGCGGCGTCGGAAAGGATGCGAATAGTACAAGATATCCCCTTACTGGCCATTGATTCCCAAATTGTTGTACTAGCGAAAGAATTGCTGTTCCAAGGACCATTTCCCGAGAGGGCTGAAGATGATGCTATCCATGTTGCCACAGCAACGGTTCATGGCATTGATTATTTGCTTACCTGGAATTGCAAACATATCGCCAATGCCGAATTCATTCGGGATTCAGAAATAATCTGCCAATCGAAAGGTTACAAATTGCCGGTTATTTGTACTCCGGCGGAATTAATGGGGATCTAAATTATGTTGCCGAAAGATGAAAAAATTACGGAGCCATGGCGCGATCCAATCGTCGAAGAAATCCATAGGATTCGCGAAGAACATGCAGCTCGGTTCAACTTTGACCTAGATGCGATTGCGCGCGACCTTCAAAAAAGACAATACGAGAGCGGACATAAAGTGGTCTCGTTTGCCAAAGAAAGAATTCCCACAGATAAATGAAGTTCCTTCGGGCTGCTAATCTTTAACACCTAGGGACGCTTATTTATCATGTTACCGAGAGTCCTCGAACCCGAAGTCATGGACGCGCCCGACGAGGCCGTCGATTACAATGCGATGGACCACGCCGAGGTGAATCGGATTTTCGCGGAAGACCTGCTGGCGGCGGACTGGAATCCGGCGGCGGGCGAAATCCTCGACGTGGGGACCGGCACCGCGCTCATACCGCTTGAAATCTGCCGGCAAGCGCCGACGGCGAAGGTCCGCGCGGTCGATCTTTCGCGGCACATGCTCGAAGTCGCCCGGCAAAACGTGGAAAAAGCCGGTTTGACCGAAAGGATATGTTTGGAACGCATCGACGCCAAGGAACTGCCCTACCCCGACGGTCGTTTCGCCGCCGTGGTTTCCAACAGCATCGTGCATCACATTCCCGAACCGAAAGCCGTTTTGGCCGAGATGTGGCGGGTATTGGCTCCCGGCGGGTTGATTTTCGCGCGCGACTTGCTCCGGCCCGCGAAGGATGCCGAGGTGCGACGGCTCGTCGAGACCTACGCGGCCGGCGCGAATCGCCACCAGCGGCAGTTGTTCGAAGATTCGCTGCGCGCGTCGCTGCGCGTCGAAGAACTCCAAGCAATTCTCGCCGAATTGGGCTGCGATCCGCAATCCGCACGCGCGACCAGCGACCGCCATTGGACCTGGACGCAACGCAAGTAGGACAGGTTTCCAACCTGTCGTCCTCGTAGGGTGGGTCAAGCGCAGCGCAGACCCACCAATATCGGGACAATATTCATGGTGGGTCTGCGCTGCGCTTGATCCACCCTACGGAAGACGACATGCCCGACGAAATAAAAATCGCATCCGAAACGCAATCGCAAGAAATCTCGGCCGTCATGACGGAGGCGGAACTTGCCGAAGCCAAGCGCTACGGCCGCATGGAACTGATTTGCACCCTGGTCGATAAGACGGTCGATCTCGCCTACCTCGCGCTGGCGGCGTTTCTGCTGGCCAAACCGCTCGATGAATGGTTGAAGGACTATACTTGGCTGGAAAAATACGCTTCGCTGCGGCTCTTGGCCTTGTTCGCCGCCGTTACGCTGCTGCATATCGCCGTATCGTTTCCGTTTTCGTTCTATTCGGGCTATCGGCTCGAACACAAGTTCAAGCTGAGCACGCTCACGTTCGGCGGCTGGCTGTGGCGCTACTTGAAACGCAATCTACTGGGCCTCGCGCTCGGCTTGGCGATGATGCTCGGCCTCTACTGGCTGATCTGGACCGCCGGCCCCTGGTGGTGGCTGGCGGCGGCGGGGGCCTTTTTCTTGGTGAGCGTAATCCTGGGCCAACTCGCCCCGGTGCTCATTCTGCCGCTCTTCTATAAAATCGAAAAACTCGACGCCCCCGAACTGACCCATCGCATCGCCAAGTTGGCCGCGGGGACGGGCCTCTCGATCGAAGGCGTTTACCGCATGGATTTAAGCGCGGAAACCGTCAAGGCCAACGCCATGCTCGCCGGATTGGGCCGCACCCGCCGCGTGCTGATGGGCGATACGCTCCTGAACGGCTTTACGCCCGACGAAATCGAAGTCATCTTCGCCCACGAAATCGGGCATCACGTCTTCCGCCACATCCGCAAGATGATTCTGGCGGGCATCCTCTACAGCGCCGCGGGCTTTTGCATCTGCGATGCGATCCTGCGGCTGGCCGTGGTCGATCGAACCGGCTCGGCCGATATTTACGCCAATCTCCCCGTTTGGACGCTGCCGCTTTTGATGTTCGTTTTTTCGGTCTTCGCGCAGCTTTTGGAGCCGCTGCAAAACGCCGTCAGCCGGCATTACGAACGGCAATCCGACCGCTACGCCCTCGAGCGCACCGGCCGCCGGGAGGCGTATCTTTCGGCGTTTCGGAAACTGGCCAAGTTGAACAAGGACGATCCGCATCCGCATCGGCTCGAAGTGTTCCTCTTCCACAGCCACCCGCCCATCGGCGAACGATTGGCGCAAGCCGAAGGTTGAAGAAGTGGAGAGTGGAGAATGGATAAAAAAACTGCATGATGATAGCCGCTTGCGGCTTAGCAATGTATTACGATCGACCATTCACGCCAACCGTCCCCCGCGTGGACGCGGGGGCTAAACTGAAATGTAAACAGTAAACCGTAATCATGCCCGACTACATTCAAGTCATCACGACCACGGCCACGCACGACGAGGCGGAGATCATCGCCCGCGATCTCGTGGAGAATCATCTCGCGGCCTGTACGCAGATCGTCGGTCCGATCACCAGCATCTATCGCTGGGAGGGGAAGATCGAAACCTCGCAGGAATATCAATGCTGGGCGAAGAGCCGCCGGGAGCTTTTCGAGCAGATCGAGGCCGCCATCCGCCGCTTGCACCCCTATCAGGTGCCCGAAATCCTTGCCGTTCCTGTCGTAGCCGGCAGCGAAAGTTATTTGAAATGGCTGGATGGGGAAGTAAAACGATAGTCGTTTCTTGCCCTGGATGGCGAATATCTCCGTCAAATTACCCACCCCCGATGTTATGCTGAAGCATAACCTACAACTCTGTATTCACAGCATATCTCCTATTTTAACGCGATTCCCTCCTCCGTGCCCTCCGTGCCTCCGTGTTTTACTACCCTTTTGGTGAAAAACTAGGCAATTTTGGCATGGTGGGAATTGGCTACTCTCCTATATAATCCTCGCCGATTGCCGAATCTCTGACTTGGAACGGATTCCTTATTCTTGCCATGTAGCTACCCATGATCGGGCATGGATGTCCGACAGCCTCGATTTTTTGCCCTGCCGCCGCCGCGAAAAAACGCGCGGTCGGCCAGCGGGGAATATCTGCGCGGATCGTACTCTACTTTTTCCTGGCATACTTTTTGAGCCACGCCTTCGCCGCGGCCGAGGAGTTGCGGATTCGGCTGGCCTGGGGAGGCGGCAAGGAGCGGCAATGGCAGGGGACGGTTACGCTGAGCGAAGGCCGCATGAGCGAACCGCGTCTGCTGGGCATCGAGGCCGACGAAACCGGCTCGATGTGGCTCGAAAGCGACGGCCCCGCCGATCCGCCGCATCTGGTCATCCGCGCGCGCAGCGCCCGCAACTACGACGGCGTCGATTTGCGCGTCAACGCGCCGCTCTCGGCCACGCTTACGGTTACCCTTGCCGCGGCCGACGAATCCGACACACCGGCCGCGGTCGCCGTTCCGCTCAAGGCGATCGTCGAGGAGTTCTTCACCAAGGAAATCGACGGCCAGGGCAATCGCTTGCTGGCGGTCCGTACGCCGGGCGATCAGCTCTTGGTCAGCTTCGACCGCGACGCGCTGCTCTTCACGCCGGGCGAACCCTTCCGCTTCGCCGTCGAGCCGAACGCGCTGCCGTTGGCCGAGGGCGCGAAGGTCAAGCTCAAGGCGCAGCTCTTTCCCGCCGCGGGCGGAAAGGAAATCTGGTCGGACCAGGAGGATTTCGTCGCCGGCAAATCCGCCGCGATTCCGCTGGAAGCCGCCCTGCCTTACGAAGAAGGCGCATACGACGTGATTCTCTCGCTGGTCGGCAATACCGGCTTATCGCAAGCGGTGCGGCGGCCGCTGCAATGGAACAAAACGCTCGTCGAGCGGCGGATTCAAGTGTTGGTGCTCGATTCCCGCCGCCCGCCCGCGGGCGCCCGCGGCGACCGCCAGTGGTCCGAGGTGCTGGAAATCGATCCGGCGAATCCGCGGTGGTGGGAGATCCACAACAAGCTCCCGCAGTTGCAGCAGCTCAGGCAATTGCAATTGCCGCGGATCAATCGGCTCTTGAAAGCCCCGCTGGGCAACGGCATGAAGCAGACCTGCAAGCACGCCTTGGGCGAGTTCGTGCAACTGAAACCCAACGACCAATCGCCCGACGCGAGTTGGGAGGCTTACGCCTTGCCGATCTCCCAGCCGGGCCGGCCGCACGTTCTGGAAGTCGAATACCCCAGCGACCTGCCGCAAACGCTGGGCATCAGCATCGTCGAACCGAACGCCGCGGGCGGAATCTCGCCGATCGGGCAAGACTCCGGCATCGACGTGCGTGCGCCGCTCGCCGCCGCCGCCGGCCCGCCGCGAACGCTCAAACATCGGCTGATCTTCTGGCCGCGGACCAACGCCCCGCTGGCGATGCTTACCAATCTGCGCGATCACGCGCCGGCGGTGTACGGCAAAATCCGCGTGCTGGTGGACGGCGAGCGGCTCGCGCGCGCGGCCCTGCCGCCGCCCAAGCAAGGCCAGCGGCTGATCGCCGCGTACCTCGACCGCCCGCTCATTCCCGAAAATTTCGCCGCGGCCGAATCGTTCGACGCCTGGAGCGGCCGCTGCCTCGACGATTGGAACACCTTCTACGAAGGCGGCTCGCGGCTGGTCGAATATCTTCAGCACGTCGGCTACAACGGGCTGATGCTTGCGGTCTATGCCGACGGCAGCACGATCTACCCCAGCGCGCTCGTGGAGCCTGGCCCGCGCTACGACACTGGCATGTTTTTCAGCACCGGGCAGGACCCCGTCCGCAAGGATTATTTGGAGCTCCTGCTGCGGCTCTTCGACCGCGAGGGCTTGCAACTCATTCCCACGCTCGAATTCGCTTCGCCGCTGCCCGAATTGGAAGCCTTGCGCCGCGGCGGCGGCGCGAAAAACCAGGGCCTCGAATGGATCGGCCCCGACGGCAAGCCTTATGCGGCGAGCCGGCCGCCGCAGCGCGGACTGGCCCCTTATTACAACGTGCTCGATACCCGCGTGCAGCAAGCCATGCTCGCCGTGGCGCAGGAACTGATCGACCGCTATGCGGGCCATCCGTCGTTCGGCGGCCTGGCGCTGCGTCTTTCGTCCGATGGCTACGCGCAACTGCCCGGTCCCGAATGGGGACTGGACGACGCCACCATCGCCCGCTTCGAGCGCGACGCAAAAATCCGCGTCCCCGGCGAAGGGCCGCGGCGCTTCGCCGCGCGGGCCGAATTCCTCGCGGGAGAAAAACATCGCCGCGCGTGGCTCGAATGGCGCGCGGCGGAACTGGGCAAGTTCCACCTGCGGCTGCGGGAAGCGCTCGCCGCCGTTCGGCCCGACGCCAAGCTCTACCTGGCGGGCGCGGACGCGCTCGGCGGCACGGAACTGGAAAGCGAACTCCGCCCGGCGCTGCCGCGGCGGGCCACCTTGGCCGAGGCGCTGCTGCGCGTGGGCATCGACGAGCGGAACTATCGCGGCGATCCCCGGCTGGTGCTGCTGCGGCCCGAAAAAATCGCCCCCGCCGGAGAACTGAACGCCATCGCCCTGGAACTGGAACTGGCCGGCCTGCCCGACGCCGATCGGTATTTTCAGGGCTTGCCCGCCACGGGCAGCTTGTTCTTCCATCCGCCGCGCGAGATGCGGATCGAATCGTTCGACGCGCAAAGCCCGATCAAGCCCAGCCGCGCCTGGCTGGTCGCGCAGACCTCCGCATCCGAAAAGCACAATCGCCGCCGGTTCGTGCAGAGCATCGCCGCGCTCGACGCGCAAGCGATCTTCGACGGCGGCTGGCTGCTGCCGATGGGCCAGGAAGACTCGATCCGCGAACTGGTCGCCGCCTTCCGCGCCCTGCCGGCGATCAAGTTCCGGCAAATCGCCGACCAGCAAAACTCCTCGCAGCCGGTTACCTTCCGCGCGGGCGTCCATGCCGGGCGAACCTATCTGTACGCCGTCAACGACGCGCCCTTCGGCGTTACCGCGAAAATCCGCATCAATGCCGCGGCGAACTGCCGCATGGAAGAACTCTCCGGTCTGCGCAAAATCGATCCGCCCAAGCCCGATGCCGACGGCGGCACGGTTTGGGAAGTGCGACTCGAGCCGTACGATCTGGTGGCCGTGCAACTGAGCGATTCCGCCGCGCAGCTCGCCCGCCCGCAAGTCGCCTGGCCCGACGAGATCGAATCGGCGCTCGCGCTGGAAATCCGCAAGCTGGGCGCCCGCGCCGCGGCGCTGCGCACTCCGCCGCTACTGACCGCGCTCGAAAACGCCGACTTCGAAGAGGAGTCCGAAAAATCCGCGCTCCTGCCCGGTTGGACGGCCACCGCCCGCGAAGGCGTGGCGGTCTCGCTCGACCGCGCGAATCCGCACGGCGGGAAACAAGCGGCGAAAATCCAGAGCGACGGCCCCATCGCCTGCCTCGCCAGCCGGCTGTTCCCCGCGCCCGCCACGGGCCGGCTCTCGATGGCCGTCTGGCTGCGCATCGACGCCCCCGGTCGGCAGCCGCCGTTCCGCCTGGCCGTGGAGGGCAAACTGAACGGGCGCGATTACTACCGTTACGCCCAGGTGGGCCTGCATCCCGAAGGCGCGCCCCCCACCGCCGCGTTCGGCAAGGAGTGGGAGCAGTTCATCTTCCAGGTCGATGATCTGCCCTTGACCGGCCTCTCGCCGCTCCGCGTGCGGTTCGACCTGATGGGCGAAGGCGAAGTCTGGATCGATGACGTGCAGCTCTACAACCTGTCGTTCAGCAAGCCGGAGATCGTCGAACTCTCGAAACTCATCACGCTGGCCGACCTGAAACTGCAATACGCGCAGCTCGGCGATTGCGTGCGGCTGCTGGAGGGCTACTGGCCGCGGTTCCTCGACGAGAACGTGCCGCTGCCGGCCACCGTCGTCGCCAAACGTCCCCCCGCGAAACCGACCCCGCCGAAAGATTCTCCCGCCGAATCCGCCGAACGCACCGGCTTCATGGACCGCGTGAAGAACCTGATTCCCGATTCGCTGCGGTTCTGAGGTTGAGGGGCGAGGGATGAGTGTATTAATTTCAAATTTCAAATTTCAAATTGAGCAATGATAGGTTTTCGATTTTTTGATCTTTTTCGGCGCCGCCTTTCGGCCAAAGGCCCAGCCGTTCTCCCAGCCCTGGGCAACGCCCAGGGGAACGAGGCCCCGCCGCGTTACTTCCAGGCCGGCCGATCTCCTTCGGGAAGGTGAACGATTGGCCCGTTGGGCCGACGCGAAAATGTTATGCCGCGCCTTTTTCCCCAGGCGTTGCCTGGGGCTGGGCGAACTGCCGGCCCTTTGGGCCGCCGCGGCCGCGTTCCAGAGGCATTAATCGGTTAGGTACGCTTTAGCCGGATGAACCAGATTTTTGATTAGATCTCGTTATCGGGTCCAATTTATGCGTCTTTTCATCTTTGCGCGAAATGCCTTCCCGATAAAGATGCTCATGTGTCAATCAATTCGTGATATACTTCACTGCGTTTCGCCTCTATTCCGGGGACAAAACGATAATTCGCGGAATTTATCGGCTTTTTCGCCGTTTCGCGAAAAAAACGGCGTTCGACGCCAAGGGAGAACATCATGGCTGGAAAAAAACGGGGGACCTGGGGAATTCGCTTTCTGATCCACCTTTTTACGGTGGCGCTCGGAGTGTTGTTTTTCTGGCTGGAAGGTTTTCTGCTGGAGGACATCCAATCGATCCCCGGACCGCTATTCGAGGAGGTGCGGGTCAAATACGTCGATCCGGCCCTCGATGCGAAAGCCGATCGCGTCGCGAAACAGATCGCCGCGTTGGATCGCGAGATCGCGGGCAAGCGCGAGGAGCAGCATCTGCTGGACGAAAGCACCAAGAATTTTCAAAGCACCATCAATCAACTCGTCGATCTGCAGCGGCAGAGCATCGAGAAAGCGGTCGCGCTCTCGGAATCGGAAAAGGAAACGATTTCGACCAGCCTGAAACGGTATCTCGAAAACCAAAAGAATTATCAGGAGTTGATTAAAAACATCACCGATCTTGCCGGCCGCAAGCGCCTCTTGGACGAAGAGAAACGAACGCTCGATCGGCAAATCGACGAACAAATGACGCTCGCCCGATGGGAGTACGAGCGCGTCTGCGAATCGCAGCGGATGAAGTTGGCGCTCTATCAATTAGCGATTCTCGCGCCGCTGCTGCTGGTTGCGGGATACCTCTTGTTGAATCGGCGCGGCAGCATGTATTATCCGCTGTTCCTCGCCTTCGGCGGAGCGACGATCTTGCAGGCGGCGCTGGTGGTTCACGAGTATTTTCCTTCCCGCTATACGAAATACGCGCTGATCGCCGTGCTCTTGGGCGTGGTGGCGCGGATCTTGATCCACTTCATCAAGATCGTCGCCGCGCCGAAGCTCGACTGGCTGTTGCGGCAATATCGCGAAGCCTACGAGCGGTTTTTGTGCCCCCTTTGCGAGTATCCCATCCGCACCGGTCCGCGGAAGTTCCTCTACTGGACCCGCCGCACGGTCAACAAGATTCTGCCGCAGGCCGATTGCACGGGAAAGAACGAACCGTACCATTGCCCCTCCTGCGGCACGACGCTGTTCGAGCCTTGTCCCGCTTGCAAGGAAGTTCGCCATTCCTTGCTGGAACACTGCGAGCATTGCGGCGCGAAGAAAGACGTGCGATAAGGCGGTTGGCGGCGGGCGGCGGAAATTCGGCGCGTTCGGCGGGAATTCATTCCCTACTTAGCCCGGATATCTCACCACGGAGACACGGAGGACACGGAGTGAAATGTTGAAGGCCGAAGCTCGAATGACGAAAGAAGGTCGAATGAATAAAATCCGAAAAGCAATTCTTGCTTTGGCCTGCGGAATTCTTTCGACATTCGACCTCCGACCTTAATTTTCTCCGTGTCCTCCGTGGCTCCGTGGTGAATTATTGCGAGAAATGCGGATTAGTTTCCGTTGCGGAAACTACCGATCGAGCGACTCGAACGCGCTCTTCTTCTTCGGCATCCACTTGCAGAGCAGGATGCCGCCGAAGAAGAGGATCACCAGCGGGCCGGCGAGGAAGGACATGCTGTAGGGATCGGGCGGGGTGAGAACCGCCGCGATGACGACGATCGCGAACACGAAGAGCTTCCATTGCCGGAGGTAGCTTTCGGCGGTGAAAATCCCCACCCGCTCCAGGAAAAACATCACCAGCGGAAGCTGAAAACCGGCGCCGAAGCCCACCGGCAGGATCATCACGAAGCTCAGCCACTCGCTGATCCGCGGGTCGGGATCGATCCCCATCCCTTGGTTGTAACTGAACAAGAAGTTCAAAACCGGCTTGAAGACGAACGCGAAGGCGATGGTCGCGCCGAGAAAGAACAGACCCACGCTAATCGGCAGGTAAACGTGGATCATTTTCTTTTCGTTCGGATACAAGCCCGCCGAAATGAAGAGCCAAAGCTGATAGAGAATCCAGGGGCTGGCGATCAACACGCCCACCAGCAAGGAGGCCTTGATGTAAATCGCGAACGTTTCCTGCGCGCTCATGCTCTTGATGCGCACGCGCTGGTCGTCCGCCTTGCGATGCCAGAGGAACACGCGCAGCAGGTTGTCGGGCGAGCCTGGCTTGGCGCTGGACTTCAACTCCGGCAGCGATTTCAATTCCTGGGGATAGGCCGTCTTGAGTTGTTTGACCACTTCGGCCGGATCGAGATAGACTTCCTCGGCCAACATTTGCCGTTCGTAGAGGCGCTCCTTGGCTTGGCGGTCGAGTTTTTCCAACTGCTCGGCGCCGGCGGTCTCCGCCGCCGCCCGATGGAGCTTATCTTCCGCCTCCTTTTGATAGTATTGCGTGAGCGCGTTGGAGAGCGGGATTTGAATCCAATTGACGACCGTGGTGCCGAAATACAGGCCGATGGCGAACCCGATCATCAGGCCGACGACCGCACGCCAAAGACACTTCTGCAACTCCGCGAGGTGTTCCCCGAAGGTCATCGTGCTTTCGGAAAATAAATCCTCTTCTTGCGGCCGCGGCATAGTCGGTAGATTACTCGAAGGCATTCAAGGGTGGGTAAGCAATCCATGATACCATCAAGACCGGCGGGAAACAACGAGATTCGGTCCCCCCCTGAAAATGGGTGCAGTCTTCCAAGCCGATGAACCGTGCCGCGATTTTCAGATGTCCGGGGGCAACTCGAATGTGTCGGGCGGATTCAGCGTGATGACTTTCAGGTCCGAAAAGACATAGAAATCGCCCCCGCGGTTGTTTTTCGCGCGCCAGTCCCGATAATCGGAGTTTTGCACCAAGTCGTAGCCGGTGCTGGGAGCCACGCTGACATCTTGATAGACCGCGCTCCAAAATCCCAGCGGCTGAAAGCCATTGAAATCGAAGGAATCGAAGATATAAATCCCGACGCGGTCGATCTGCGCGAGAAATCGACTTCTCCGGCTCGACACGGTGGGCATCGTCAATCCGGAAACCGAACCCGCCACCACCACGCGGAGGTTGAATTTACCGAGGGCGGCGTACATGTCGTCCAGCGAATCGAAGAGGCTTCCCACCGGCGATTCGTAGATAAATTCGCGGTTCAAAGCCGGCACGGATTGGTTCAGATTGCCGAAGGATTGGCGTTGCATCGAGAGCCTTCCCGACTGACTGAGCCATTTTCCGATATTTTTCCGCCCCTCTTCGGAGCGCCAAACCCGGTTGCGGATCATCGCGTCATAGACCTGCTTGCAACGCGAGAAAGTCAGCGCCCAGGAATCCATGCGAATGGTCTGCGTTTCGGGAGTGCCCGCCGCGGGGGATGCGTTTGCGGGCTGGCTAAACCAGATATCCTGCAGCCGCGCCCCGTTCAGCCAATTCTTCCGCCGCATGATCGAAGGAATAATCGTGATATCCACGCCATTACCCTCCCGTGCCGAAAGGCTTTTTTTCAGATCGAAGCAGGGGGGTTATTATAACGCGCGATGGGGAGGCGTCAAGAGAACCAATGTGGGTAGAAAAACGGAAACCATTTGAAAGGAGGGGGATAGCCGAGTGAAGGAAGATACTCGGCTACTCGGCCGCCCAAGGTATTTTCCTCTTCCTTTCGAGGGGGGATATACGTATAATCCCGTTCCTTATTCGTCGGCATGGAGGCATTTATGAGAAAAATTTCGGCCCTCGGCCTTGTGCTGTGCGTCCTCGCGGGCGTTGGCGGCTGCAAAAACTTGGAAGGCCCGAATTGGCTGCGACCGGGATCGGCCGAGGAGCAGCAGCAAAAGGCCATCCGCTACGATCCTTTTCCGCAGACGGACCTCGGTCCCGCGACCTCGAACGTGCGGCCGAAATCCTACGATAAGCCCATCGCCGAACCTTCCCAAGCCCGCTGGTTTTTGAACGGTTGGTGATCTATCCCGCGGAAGATCTCCAGCCGCGCAATCCCCTATCTCAGCTTTCCCATCCCCAGTAAGATGGATTAGTTACCGCAACTAATGTATTTTTTCATGGGATATCGTCATGCCACCCCGTCAACCGAACAAAAAACACCCTTCCCAAGCATCATTTTCGAAAAAATCTGCCCGGGCGGGGAGGCCGACGCGTTCGACGAAGCCGCGACGTTCGGCGAAATCCGCGCGAATGCCGTTGAAACCGGCCGACCCGCGCGGGGAGCGCATCCAAAAAGTGTTGGCGGCGGCCGGTTTGGGCAGCAGGCGGCAATGCGAGGAACTGATCACCACAGGCCGGGTGGAAATCGATCGCAAGGTAGTTACCGAGTTGGGCAGCCGGGTCGATGCCGCCGCGCAGGAAATCCGCGTCGATGGCCAGCCCTTGCCGCGGACGAAGCTCTGCTATTACGCCCTCAACAAGCCCGCCGGCGTGGTCTGCACCAATAGCGATCCGGCCGGACGCACCCGGGTGATCGATATGATTCCGCAGGCCGGCGACCTTCGCCTGTTCACGATCGGCCGCTTGGATTTGAGCAGCGAAGGATTGATCCTGGTGACTAACGACGGCGAGTTGGCGAATCTGCTCACGCATCCGCGTTACGGCGTGGAGAAGACCTACCGCGTGCTGGTCGCCGGCCGGCCCGAAGGCGAAATCTTGATGAAACTTCGCCGCGGCGTCCACTTGGCAGAAGGCGTCGCCCGGGCGGAGCGCGTCGAGGTGAAATCGCACCACAAGGAGAGCACGACGCTGGAGATCGTGCTCCGCGAAGGGAAGAACCGCGAAATCCGCCGCATCCTCGCCCGCTTGGGCCACAAGGTGATGAAACTCTCGCGGATCGCCGTCGGCCCCGTCCGCCTGGGCGAAATGCCGGTGGGCGCGGTGCGGAAACTGACCAAGGAGGAGATCGCGGCGCTCCGCGGCGGCGCATCGTCGCATATTTCCAGAAACGATTGACGGATGGCGAACAATTTGAGAAGACCGTCGAAACGATAATATTGGCCGGACTGAATGTATGACGTATAATTGAGGGGAGAGAATGAACCGTACCGACTTTAAACGATTAACAAAAACACGCTTGCAAGAAGTCAAAGCACTTTTGAACAATCATTGCTGGGACGGGGCCTATTATCTATCGGGCTATATTATCGAATGCGCCTTGAAAGCTTGCATCGCCAAACAAACTCGACGGCACGATTTTCCCGATCGAAAAACGGTCAACGATAGCTACACTCACGATCTGACGAAGCTGATCGTCGTGAGCGGTATGAAAACGAATTTAGAACACAAAATGAAGCTTGAACCGGCGTTCGAACTCAATTGGCAGGTACTCTTGGGTTGGAATGAAAATAGCCGCTATGAACCGAAACTCGAGTCGGAAGCGCGCGGTTTATTCAATGCGATTGTCGGAAGAAAGCATGGAGTATTGACATGGATAAAACGCTATTGGTAGAAGCAAACGTCGATCAAGCCGCGAAGCTTATCGAGCTGCTCGATGAAACGGAAATGGACGTTCTTTCAGCTCTTTGGATCTATGATCCCTACCATGAGCAATGGCAGTTGGTGATCGCCACGCCGATGATCGAGCATAAAGGACCGCAACGCGCTTATCGGGTGATTCAAAAGATTCTTGCGAATAATTCCGAACTAGCGGGATTGACTCTCCAAGATGTCCGCTTGGTGAGCGATAAAAATAACAGCCTGATTAAAACATTCCGTAAAAACTTCAAGACGGGAAAAACCATTAATCAAATTCGTTTTTCGAAAAACGTCATTGACGGCGTCTATATCGAAGATGCAATTATTTTACGGATGCAATAGAGCTTCATGAAATCGGACAAATCCTCACTGAAACCTTCCAACAACCTCTGGCACGGCACGGTTTCGGTGGTCGAAAACGTGGCGTTGGCGCGCGATACGTACCGCATCCGCCTGGATTGCCTGGAAATCGCCGGACGGATCGTGCCGGGGCAGTTCGTCATGCTGCGGATGGAATCGGGGAACGATCCGCTCTTGGGCCGACCGCTGGCGCTGTACGACGCCATTCGCGATGCGGAAGGCGCGCCGCGCTGGCTCGACATCGTCTATCTCACCATTGGCAAGATGACCAAGCGGCTGGCCGAGTTCATCCCCGGCGAATTGCTGCACGTTTGGGGACCGCTGGGCAACGGTTTTCCGCCGGAACCGGCCGATCATCTGGTGATGGTGGCGGGCGGGATCGGCCAAACGCCGTTCGTGGCCCTGGCCAAGGAATATCTCGGCCGCGAGCGCTACGGCGAATTAGCCGAGGGGATAAACCCCCCGGCTCGCTTGACTCCGCCCCCGGCTCGCTTTGCGCAGCCCTCGGCATATTCGCGCGAATCGGCCCGGGCGAAAAAGGTTACCCTCTGCTACGGCGCGAAAACGGCCGCCTATCTGGCGGGCATGGAAGACTTCCGCAATTGCGGCGTCCACGTGCGGCTAAGCACCGACGACGGCACCGCCGGCCACCGCGGGTTGGTTACCGAGTTGATCGAACCGGCCGTGCTGTCGGAAAAAGGTTCCTGCCGCATCGTCTGCTGCGGGCCGGAACCGATGCTCGACGCCGTGGCGAAAATCGCCGCCAAATTGAACGTCTCCTGCCAGGTGTCGCTGGAAACGCCGATGGCCTGCGGGATCGGCATCTGTTTCAGTTGCGTGGCGAAGATCCGCGACGCCGCGGGCAATTGGGACTACCGCCGCACCTGCGTCGAAGGGCCAGTCTTCGACGCGGCGGACGTCGATTTCGGTTGAAAGTTCCAAACGTCGAAATAGTCCACGGCACCAAGCCAGCCGTGGCTTGAACGTCTATCGCCCACGACGGTCCCACGCTCACAAAAGCAACTCTCCAGGGGCCGCTGAGGATTATACTTAATGCTCAATTATGCAATTCGGTAATGCCTGTTGAAGTCTTGCGATTCCAGCATCAGTCACGTTCGTGAACGAAACGTCAATCCAGTTCAATTGCCTTAATCCACCAAGACGATTTACTCCGTTGTCCGTGATGCCTTTACAACCGCTTAACTGAAGATTTTCTAATTTTTTAAGCCCCGTGATTTGTTCCAAGCCCTCATTAGTAATTTGACAATTCGCAAGGTTAAGGCATTTGACTTGCTCCAATCCCTTCACACTTTCTAAAGCCGAATCTTTCACTTCTTCGCCGTGAAAAACGACGAACGTTACATTGGAAAAAAAGTCGTCACCTAACATGCTGCGTAACCAACCGGGATAAGGTGGTTCCGGTGGTGTTCGGATTTGATTGTCGGCTTCCAAATAAAATTCGTATTCATAATCCTAGCGCGGCGTAGCCGCAACCAATGAAAAAAGGTATCCTTGCCTGTTGGCGAAAACAGTTCCCAAACGGGATGCAAGGATACCCATGAAGTACGAAATTGTAGCACAAAACGAAGCGCGTGTC
>JADLEL010000197.1 GCA_020846145.1 Pirellulales bacterium
AAATGGGACTGTCCCCCTCGCGCCGCGGGAAGGGGACAGGTCCATGTTTTCGGCCTACCGTTTGTCCGCAAAATACGTCATTTTGCCGAAAAATGGACCAGTCCCCGACCGGGGCGTGAACGCTTACGGACAGTCTAACATATTTTTCCAGGAGTAAAACCGATGACCAAGGACGAAATTTTGGCGAAACTCGCCGCGGGCGAGCTTTCCGCGCCGGAAGCCTCGAAATTGTTGGACGAAATCGCCCAACCCCAAAGAGGCGCGCTGTACTGCAAGGTAAGCGAGAAAGGCGCCATCAGCGTTTATGGCTTGCAAAGAATGCCCGTTACGCTCTACGTCGAGCAGTGGGGGCGGCTGTTGGATTTCGCCGACGAGTTGCGAAAGTTCATGAAAGAGCACGATGGCCAATTGAAGCGCAAGGAGCGGTGAGAAACGCGGGAAAACGAGCATTCGCAACGGCCGATCGGCGGCCGGGAGCTTTCGATGCCTGGGACGATCGCGGAGAGATAACTTTTTTCGCAAATCGCAGACCGTCATGAGAAAACGACTCATTCTCGGGAAAATAATTGCGATGGCGGCGTTGCTCGTTGCGGCTTTTTCGTCGAGGGCTTGGCCGCAGCCGCTGCTGCCGGGATTCGAAAAGTCGGCCTGGTTCGGCGAGCAAGTCATAAGGCTTCGCCCGGAGAACGGCGTTCGCGGGTTGATCGTCGCTCCCGTGGCCTTGAAGGCGCCGCGCCGGCTGCTTATCGTCTATGCCACGCCCAACGGCAATACCTTGGAGCAAACGCTGGGCTGCGCAGCGGAGAAAGGGCGGGACTGGCATTTCGACATCCAGCACGTCGCCGCGCAAAGCCGTTGTTTCCGAGAGCTTGACGCGGCGCAAGACGTCATCCTCGCCGTCGTCCAATCGCCCCAGCTAAGTTGGCCGTCGTTTCGCCAAGCGCGGCCGAACGCCGACAAGGAAATCCGCCAACTGGTCGATGCGCTGGTCGCGCAGTGCCAAGCCGAAAAGGCGATTTTGGCTTGCCACAGCGGGGGCGGTTCGTTCGTGCTCGGCTACCTGAACGCGGTCGATGCGATTCCGCCGGCAATCGAGCGGATTATCCTTTTGGACGCCAACTATTCCTACTCCGACGACAAGCGGCACGGCGACAAATTGCTGGCATGGCTCGCGGGCGATCCCCCCCGCCGCCTCGTGGTCGTGGCCTACGACGACCGCGAGATTGCGGCCAACGGGAAGAAAATCATCGGCCCCGACGGCGGGACGTTTCGCGCCTCGCAGCGGATGTTGACCCGCTTCCGCCGCGATCTCGAACTGACCGATGCCGACGAAAAACCTTTTACCCATACCCGCGACAAGAGCGGCAAGATCCAGTTTTTCATTCACCGCAATCCGGAGAACAAGATTCTCCATACGGCGCTGGTCGGCGAAATGAACGGCTTGCTGTTGGGGCTGACGCTCGGCACGGAGCAGGAAAAAAAATGGGGAAGTTTCGGCGGTCCCCGCGCTTATGCGAAATGGATTCAGCCGGAGCCGTTCGCCGAGCAAACAACGCCGCGGCCCGATGAAAAAGTCGTCCGGCTCAAGTTGCCCGAACGCTCGGCCGAAGCGCCGACCGGCTCGAAGTTCCGGGAGGAAATCGCCGCACTTTCGCTCGACCGGCGCGAGGCCGCCGCGGTCCGCGAAATCGCGCAGGGAAATATCCCCGATTTTCTACGGCGGATGAAATCAATCTCGCTTTCCGCCGCGGAAAAAACGGGCGTTCGGCATACCGGGCAATGTTACGTTATGCCGGACTATCTGGCCGTCGGCACAGACGCCGACTTTTTCCGCATCCCGCTTACGCTTAGGACCGCGATGAAAATTGCCGATATGCTCGGCTGTACGCTGCCGACCGTCAAAATCGCCGATGCGGTTTTCGCCGCGGCCGATTCGAAGCTCGATCCCCGCCCGATGACGAAAGACCGCGAAACCGTCGCCACTTTTTTCCAACATCATCAGCTCATCGAAGGGCAACTCCGCGGCAAATCGCGCGGAATGCTAGTGGCGGGCATCAAAAAAGACGTCGTGCTCACCAATCGGCTCAAGGAGAAACCGCACAAAGTCGCGATCTATGGCTGGCACTACCCCGACGGCCGGCCGATCCAACCGTTGTACGTGGGACATTGGGATGCTTACGTCGATTACAGCCACGGCATCCGGCTGATTGCCGAGGAAATGATCATCGATGGCCGCACAATGAGAGTCTCCGACGTGCTGAAGGACGAGCGGCTATGCGGCTTGCTTAGCGACGAAGGCCCGATCGACGTGCCGGAAGTGCGAAAAGCCGCGGGGTGGGAGAGCGATAAGCCGGGGCCGATTGCGCCGAAGTAACATTCAACATTTTGTAAGCGTTCGCGCCCCGGTCGGGAACTGGTCCATTTTTCGGCGAGATAGCGTATTTTGCGGATAAACGATAGGCCGAAAACATGGACCTGTCCCCTTCCCGCGGCGCGAGGGGGACAGTCCCATTTTCGCGGCGATTAAGCACTTTTTGCGGCGCCATCATCTTTTGCGCCGCGAAAATCGGGACAGTCCCCTGTGAACGGTTACCACATTTTTATCCGGTTCTATTTTGATATTCCGCCAGGGCCAGTTGCAGAGCGCCGCGGACCGGTTCGGCAACCAAGGCCGGGGCGATTTCCCCGCAGCCGGCGTCGAGCAGCGCGGCGCATAGCCGATCGCGCAGAGCCGCGGAATCCAACAACATGCCGCCCGTCAGGGCCAAGGGGAATGAAGGCGAGGCGAATTCGAGTTTCCGCGCCACGGCGGCGACCATTGCCGCCAGATCGCGGGCGGCCCGGTCGAGAATATTTTGGGCCGCCGCATCGCCGCCGGCGGCGGTTTGGAGGACGATTTTCGCCAGCGCGGCGAGCGCGGCGCGGTCGTTTTGAATAGCATAAACGGCGGGAATCAACTCCTCGGCGCGGGCGAGTTGGAAGCGTTCGAGAAAGGCATCGACCAACCGCGTGGGAGCGGTCCGGCCGTCGGCCGATTGGGCCGCCGCGCGCAATCCGCCCAGCGCGACGGTGTATGCGCTCCCCTCGTCGCCGATGAGGTATCCCCACCCGCCGCTCCGCGCCGTGCGACCGTCGGGCGCGCGGCCGAAGGCCAGGGAACCCGTCCCGGAAATCAGCGCGATGCCCCAGCCGGCGGGACATCCGGCCATCAAAACGGGCAAGGCGTCATGCACGACGAGAAACCGCTTCGCCAGCCGGGAGTCGTTCGCCCATTGCATGAAAGCCGCGCGGTTCGCCTCGCGGTCGGAGCCGGCCGCGGCCAACGCGGCGGATTCCAGCGGCGCGCGGGGCAAATTCGCCTCGGCAAAAGCGGCGGAAATGGCGGCATTCAGATTTTGCAGCGCGGCGGGAAAGCCGACGGCCTGCGGATTGGCCGGCCCGCCGACTCCCCGGCCGAGAACGGAAAGCTCGTCCTTGGCATCGACGCACGCCAGCCACGCCCGGCATTGGGTGCCGCCGGCGTCGATGCCGATCAATAAAGGATCATTCGCCATGATTTTCCATTGCGCGGCGGAGGTGGCCGCCGCAGGCATTCAATCGCCGCCGCGCTTCTTCGGGCGAAACGCCGCGGGATTGAACGACAATCGCCGTTTTGACTTCGCCCTGGCAGCGGGCTAATAGGTTTTCGGCTTCGCTTTCGGTAACGGACGCGACCGAGGCCACGATCCGTCGCGATCGTTCGACGAGTTTCGTGTTGGTCGCGCGGAGATCGACCATCAAGTTGCCGTAGGTCTTTCCCAAGAGGACCATCGCGCCCGTGGTGATCGTGTTGAGGACCATTTTCGTGGCCGTTCCGGCCTTCAGCCGCGTGGAGCCGGCGAGGACTTCGGGGCCGACGACGGGCGCGATCAGCAGATCCGCGCAATCGCCCAAGGCGGCGTCGCGATTGCAGGTCAGGCCGATGGTGCATGCGCCCAAACTCCGGGCGTAGGCCAATCCTTCGAGCACGTAGGGGGTTCTACCGCTGGTGGCAATCCCCACGACCGCGTCTTTCGCGGCGAGGGTGGCGTCGCGAAGGTCCTTGACGGCCGCGCCCGCCAGGTCTTCCGCGCCTTCGACGGCGCGAAACATCGCCTGCGGCCCGCCGGCGATCAAGCCCAGCACTTGCCCCACGGGCGAATTGAAGGTGGGGGGGCATTCGGCGGCGTCGAGCACGCCCAATCGGCCCGAGGTGCCCGCCCCCAGATAAATCAGCCGCCCCCCCAGGCGAAATCGCTCGGCCACGGCCTCGACGGCCCGGGCGATGACCTCCGCTTCCCGGCCCACGGCATCGGCCACCTGACGATCTTCGTCATTCATCAAGCGCACGATTTCCAGCGCCGAAAGGCGGTCGAGCCTTTCGGACGCCGGATTGCGTCCTTCGGTCGTCAAATGGCCCAGCGACATTGCGTGAAAAACTCCCTCCAGGATATTTCCGCCGAAGCATCGATTCAGTCGTACAACAAGTATTTACTCCGCCGCTCGATAAACTGCTGGAGTTCATCTCGATAAACGGCCTCGATTTGGGACGCCGATTTTCCGGCGAGCAGGGCGTCGAGAACTTTTTGGCTGCCCAGCAAGCGATGATAGTTCCGCGTTTTCCATTCGGCGGGGTAGAGCGCCCGGAGCGCGGCGGCGATTTCCCAGCCCGTGCGTTGGGAATCGAACGTCCGGCGGTCGGCGATGTCGATGCGCACGCCCCGGCACTGTTTTCCTTGAAAGACGCTCGCTTGGGGTGTGAAGACCGCGGCCGCGAACCGCACGCCCGGCAAGTTCGCGGCGTTCAGTCTTTCGGCGAGACGGGCCGCGTCGATCCACGGCGCGCCGATCAATTCGAAGGGGGTTTCCGTGCCGCGGCCCACCGAAACATTGGTCGTCTCCAGCAATCCCACGCCGGGATAGAGCAGCGCGGCCGAGAGGCTGCGCATATTGGGAGAAGGATCGATCCATTTCAATCCCGTGGCGTCGTACTCGTCGCCGCGGCGCCAGCCTTCCGCGCGAACGACGTGCAGATCCAAATTCCACCGCCGTTCGGCGTCGATCATCCGCGCCAACTCGCCCAACGTCATGCCGTGCCGAACGGGAATGGGGTGAAAGCCGACGAACGATTCCTTTCCCGCGTCAAGAACAGGTCCGCTGACGACGAGTCCGCCGATGGGATTCGGCCGATCGAGCACCACGAAGTGCAGCTTGTGCTCGGCGGCGGCCTGCATGGCGTTGCCCATCGTGGAAAGATACGTATAAAAACGGGTTCCGATATCCTGCATGTCGAAGACCAGCGTATCGATGCCGGAGAGCATTTCCCGCGTGGGCTTGCGCGTTTCGCCGTAGAGGCTGAAAAGGGGCAAGCCGGTGGCGGGGTCTTTGCCGGAAGGGATGCTGCTCTGGTCGAGTTTGCCTTCCAAGCCGTGTTCGGGACCGAACAAGGCCACGAGTTTCACGCCGGGCGCATCGAGCAGCAATTTCGCGGTGGGCGTTCCCTCGCGGTTCACGCCCGTGTGGTTCGTAATCAGGCCAATCCGCCGGTTTTTCAGCACAGCGAAATGGTCGCGCTTGAGGACGTCGATCCCCGCCAGCACTCGCCACTCGGCATTTTGCGGGAAGGAAGTCGCTGGGGAGGGCGTTTCGTCGATTTTTTTCGGCGAATCGATGATCGCCTCGACCGCGACCGTGCCGATTCGGGCAATGAGCGGATTGACGACGCCCTTGCCGTCCGGATGCAGCCGATTGCTCAGAAAGATCACGGTCAACTCGCGCTCGGGATCGATCCAGAGCGAAGTGCCGGTAAAACCGCCGTGCCCGAAGGAGCGGGGCGAATACTGGGGGCTGCGATTGCCGGTGTAGGAGCCTTGCAAGACCCAGCCCAGCGCGCGGCGGTCCGAAGTCTTCCCGTGCGGCGAGGTCATGTCCGCGACGGTCGTCGGACTAAAAATCCGCACTCCGCCATATTCTCCGCCGCCGAGCAGCATTTGCGCGAACGCGGCGAGGTCCTCCGCGGTGGAGAAGAGTCCGGCATGGCCCGCGATGCCGCCGAGCGCGTAGCTGCGGGGATCGTGCACGTCGCCTTGCATCCAACGGCCGTCGCGCCGTTCGTTGGGCGCCGCGCGGCGGCGGAGGCGTTCGTCGGGCAGGAAACCGGTGTCGTTCATGCCCAACGGGAGAAAGATTGCTTGCCGCGAGAAATCGGCCAGGCTCCGGCCCGAAACGCGATGCACCAACTCGCCCAGCACGATGAAGCCCATGTCGCTATAAATGCATTTCGTGCCCGGCGGAGCCGCCGGCCGCAGGGCGAAAATCCGCTGCCAGGCCGCCGCCGGGCCGTCCCGATAATCGGCCATCGGATTGTCCGCGATCAAGCCGCCTTCGTGCGTGAGAAGTTGCTCGACGGTGATTTTCTCCTTGCCGTTTTGAGCGAACTCGGGTAAATGCTTGGCCACGGGATCGTCGAGGCGCACTTTGCCGCGCTCGACGAGCAACATGACGCTCGCGGCCGTGCAAACGGGCTTGGTCAGCGAGGCCAAATCGAAAACCGTATCGACCGTCATCTTCTCCCGCGGCGAATTCGCCGCCAGTTGCCCGGCGGTTTCCTTCTCGTTAGGCGGAGAATCGCTCGATGGTTCCTGCTTTCGATCGCCATAGGCCCGCAGCCAGACGATTTTTCCCTTTCGTGCGACGAGCGCCACGCAACCCGGCATGGAATCTTCCTTCAATCCATCCGACACCAGGCGATCGATCTTTTGCAAGGTTGCTTTTCGCATCCCCGCTTCTTCCGGCGCGGCTTGGGAGAGTTTTTGCGGCACCGCGGCGAATCCGCGCGGCGGGAGCAAAAAAAACGCGACTCCGGCGATGACTCCGACCGCCGGCAGGGAAGCCCGCGGTCGGAACCGTCGCCGGAAAAATCGAAGAAAATGCATCGTTTTTCCGTAAGCGTTTACAGGGGACTGTCCCGATTTTCGCGGCGCAAAAGATGATGGTGCCGAAAAAGTGCATGATCGCCGCGAAAATGGGACTGTCCCCCCTCGCGCCGCGGGAAGGGGACAGGTCCATGTTTTCGGCCTACCGTTTGTCCGCAAAATACGTCATTTCGCCGAAAAATGGACCAGTCCCCGACCGGGGCATGAACATTCACGTTTTTCTTGTACTCCGCCGGCTATTTCCGGCGGAGGCATGCGCCGACAATCATCGTTCCGGCCAAGAACAACAGCACGAAACAGCCGGGTTCCGGTACGGCGACGGCTTCGATGCCGATAAACAACGAGCTTTGGGTGATGCTCGAGGCGGTGAGGATGGATGTGTCGTACACTTCCGTACTGCCCGTGCCGGTAATCGCATTGACGGCGTGCGTGCCGTCGAAAATTCGAAAGGTGGCCGAATTGACGATCGACGAGGAATTTGCGATTTGTCCGCCGCCGGTGAGCACGAGGGTTCCGCCCGCGATGGTGGTCGCGCCGGTGTAGGCGTTATCGTTGGAAAGGATCAGGGCGCCCGCGCCTTGTTTGGTCAGAGGATTCGCCCCGCCGACGATTCCGCTGAGGGTCAAGGTTTTTCCCGCGGCGATATCGATCTGCGTGGCGTCGTTCATAAGGATCGGCACGGCGATTTCGTGGTTTCCGCCGAGAACTTCAATGCGATTGGCGGGCAGGGAGCCGCGCGCGAGGGTGAGGGTCGCGGTCCCTTGGATTTTGTAATCGGAGGCGGAGTTGAAGACCATCTTGCCCACGGTGGCCGCGGCATCGAGATTCACCGCGGCGCCTTGGGCGATGGGATTGGTGAAGTTGACTGTCAATCCGGGCGCGCTGGCCACGGTATTGGCCGACCAATTCGCGGCGGTATTCCAGTTGCCGCCCGTGGGATTGTTCCAAATGAAATTGGGGAGGGCCAGCGGTTGGGTGAAGTTGACGAAGGCCCAAACGAAGTGGGTATCCTGGGAATTCAAGGTTGAAGTACCGGTGAGATCGAAGGAGTCGATGAGAAAATGGCCCGATCCGTCGTACTCGTAGGTGAGAAAGTTGTCGTCGGGCGCGGTGGTGCCTCCAGAAGTCGCTTCGCGGGAAACCGTGAGGATCAACATTCCGGTCGAGGACGATTGTCCGGGAACGGTAAGCCGATATTGCCCGGTGGCGAGTTTCTCCATCGTGAAATTGCCGGTGGAGGCAAAATGGGAGTCGTTCACGCCGTCGTAACGTCCGCCGATCAGGTTTTTCGTGGTGAAGGGGAGGTAGATGAAGCTGAAATCCTTGTCGCCGCCCGTGGCCGAAAAATCGGCGGCGTTGGTTTGGACGCGGATATCCCACCCGCTGCCGTCGTCGAGCACGCCGGAGGGCGCGATATAGTGATCGTTGTTGTTGGCGATGGTGAACAACATGCCGTCGGTGCGGGAATCGACGCCCAAATTGACGGAATATCGTCCGACGCCGTTCCTGGCCACCATCGATTGGGTAACGCCGTTGCCGGAGGCGATCGCGCCCGTAGCGCCGGTGACGTGCGCGGCCTGCCAGCCGCCTTCGAATCTGAACCAAGCCGTGGAAACGTTGAAATTGGCCTCGACCAGCGACGTATTGCCGGCTTGAGTGACCGAAAGGGCGAGCAGGCCGTCGCTAAAGCTGTTTCTGCCGACTTCGACGGTGCCGCGGACTCCGTCGCGGATGTTTTGCGTTACCGAGGCCAAGAGCACGCCCTGCGCGTAGGTCAGTCCTTCGCCGGCGACGGAAATTTCATAATCGCCGCGATTGACCTGCAGCGTTCCCACGGTGGGCGTTCCCGACTGCGTTACCGTTAAGTCGGTGAAAGTGTTGCTCGAGGGAATGGCGACTCCTCCAGCCACGAGGTTCGCCGCCACGGCGTGGTATTGCAACGGTGGCGCCAAGGGGATCGTGGAGAGGGAGATGGTGAAGTCCTGGTCGGCCGTGGTGAGATAGGCGTCGAGGTACGGGGAATACGTGCGCACGCGAACGGTGTCGCCGTCGGGGAGGAACTCCAACAGCCGCATGTAGCCGTTGCCGCCGTTGGTCATAAATTGGTAGTTGGCGAGCATTTGATGGACGAGGTGGCCGTCGTCGGCGGTGCTGAGCACGGAACCGGTTCCGTCGTTGAGCACGTGGCCGTTGAAGACGAACTTCAGGTTGGGATTGTCTTTCAAGGCTTGCCACATCTCCTCGCCGTCGTTGCAGTCGGGGGCGGCGCCGGTGTAAGCGTGCGGATTCCAGGACTGCGAGGTTCCCTTCGCGGCCCAATCGTAGCGCGTGCTGTCGGAATAGGTATAGGCGTGGGTAACGATCATCGCTTGGCGGGTGGGATTGGCCTTCAAAACGCTATCGGCCCAATCGAGAACCGCGTCGCGGGGACCGAATTCCAAGGCCAAGGCGAGATAATCCTTGCCGCCGGCGCTGAAAAAGGAATAGCTGTTCAAGGGCGAAGTCGGCTCGGCGGGATATACGCCGCCGAACGACGACTGGTCGTCCAACCGCGAGACGGGAAAATAGTTCACCATCAGGGAGCTGCGATTCTCCATCCCCCCGTTCGCGCCGTAATCGTGGTTGCCCGGCGCCATGGTGTAGTTCACGCCGCCGGCTTCGAGAATCTGCATGGCCGTGGAGGCGTTGCTCCATTGCACCGCGGTATTGTTGTTGGTGATGTCGCCTTCGTGCAACACATGGGCCAGATTCAGCGAGGTTTTGTAGTTCACGAGAAAATTCGTTTGCGCGTTGTAAATCGCGGGGTAGCTCATGGAGTAGTTTTGCGTGTCCGGAAGTATGGCGAGGGTCCAAGATCCGGGAGTAATGACGGGGGGGGCCGCCGGAACGGAAGGCAAACAGAAATTCAATGCCGCCAAGCCGATAACGCACAATTTGAAAATCTTCATCATAAAAGAGACCTTTTTGCGAGAACGTGGGATGAATGAAAGGAGCTACATCGAGTGAAAATAGGAAAGGCCATTAGGTCTTATCGCGGTTGAATCGATAATACGCTTACCGCAGGTTGCTTCAACGTGCGAAAGGAATGAAAAAGACACATAATCCGCATAATTCATCATACTGCGCTAACGAAAATTAAACAATCTTTTACCCCGATATGGGGAGAAAAATGAGAAAAATATTATCCAATAGGGGGGTGGTAAAAGAGAGAAAAGATCCATACGAGGCCATCAATCTCGATCGTTGCTTCGGCGCACGAAAAACCCGCGCCGCTAAGCGGCGCGGGTAGGTTCTTCGATAATCCCGTTCGATCGGATACGCTTAATCAACCCTGCGATTTCGCCGCCAACCCCAGGCGACTAGTCCGACGAGTCCCATGCCCAAAAGGGCAAAGGTCGAGGGTTCGGGGACTTCAACCACAAGCGGCGTTCCCGCCACGCCGCCGTAGCGCGTGAACACCACTCCGGCGCCCTGAGTGCCGCACCCCCAATTGGTGAAGCCGACCGAGCCGGTCAAGATTGGATTGGTGATGTCGTACACGATGGGGTAATTATACACATTTACGCCCTGGGTGACTTGAACCGCGATGGCGGTGCCCTGGACGGTCGCCTTCACGTCGAACGGCGTACCCGGCGTATAGACGAAGTACACTGGAGTCGTTTGGTCGTCGCGGAAAAGCTCCGACCAGACGCCGCCGGCGTACTTTTGGATGGACATGCCTCTCGGATTCCGCGTGGTTCCCGTGCCAATGACTTCATTGTCGAAGTTGATTCGATAGAAGGCCGTGGCATTGCCGCTTAAGTCGGTCGAAGCGCGGACCAAAAGACCGATCCCGTCGTTGTCCGCCGTGCCCATGCGGACCTTCACTTCGTAATCGGCCCAGGCGCCGCTGTTCGTGTCATCGACGATGACCGACGGCCCAATGAAGTCGATATTGGGCGTCGTCGCGGTGGCGTTCAAAAAGCCGTTGGTGTCGTCCTGGATCGTGCCGTTGCGGAAGTCCAGGCGAAAATTGCCGCGCATGCCGGCCGCCGCAGTGGTGTTGGAGGGCGACAGCCCTTGGCTCCCCGCGGAATTGGTCATGAGCAGGGCTTTCCATTGCGCCGGCAAGCCGCCGGAAAACGTGTGCGTTCCGACCGTAACGTCGTTGCCGTCGGAGATCGTTACCGAGCGCACTTCCGTGCCCCGGTAACGCAGATCGTTGGGCAAGGGTGTTAAATCCTGGATCCGTTGATACCAGGAATGGACGCCGTACGCATTGTACGTCGTCAACAAGCTGGAGCCGGTTTCGGTGCCGCTGAGCGCGGGAATCGCGGTGCCATCGACGCTGACCGCGTAGGAGCCGTTATTTACGCTCACGTCAACGTCGAAAGGGACGTTGGTGAACGCCGGAGTGAAGGCGGTGGAAGTGGCAAGTTGCGTAACGACGCCGCCGACCACCTTCTGGATAGACGTGCCCGCCGGATAACCCAAATTGCCGTTGGCTTGCTGGCGGAAAGCGATGCGAAAATAGTTATTTTCGTCCTGGTAGCCGAAGATCAAGCCGAATCCGTCGTTGTCGTACGTCGAGAGCCGGGCCTTCAGGTGGTAGTTGAAGCTGCCAGGCACGGCGTAGGTCGAGTTCACCAGATTGAAACTCTTGACGAGGCCCGAGCCGGCCGTCGCGGAAGTGGTGACGCGGCCGTCGGAACTTTCCGATAGGCATTTATCCTCGCTCAGGAGGATTCCCCAATTCCGATCCGGGGATCCGGATGCGGGGCCAGTTCCCGGATCGGTCCAGCCGTCGTAACTGTTGACGAATACATCTCCCACGAGAATTCCCGCCGAGGCGGTATTCGCCGCGGCCAGTAACATTCCGAGAGCGGCAACCGTCAGGAATGTTGCAAGTAATTTCTGTTTCATAGAGAGTCGCTCCTTAGTGCTGATGAGGAGTAATGCAAAAGTGTTGAATTCCATAAGTCGAAAATCAACGAAAACAAAATTGTCGAAAACGCCTAGGATTTCCCCAAACGAATCGAGGGAAATAATCCACGAGCTTCCGGAAACGCAGGACGAGTCCGCAGCGCAAAATAAGCAGACGAAAATCGCCGCGATGCGCATTAGGGACACTTCCCGCGAAAGCGGGAGTGAATCGAGAATCGAGAGAAGAGGTGCTATCGCAATGTCACGCGCCGGGCAAGAAGAAAAAATCCTCGCGCCGACGATGCACACGACAAAAACTTTTAAGTCCTATGTTCTCTCGATGCGCTGCCTCCATGGAATTAAGGTTAAGCGATAATTATCCAGTTTAGCCATTATGAATTAGAATGTCAATTAAATTTACTGAAAAAACTTGAAATAATGCCATAACTCGTTTAACAGTAATGAGTTACGGTATATGATATTTTCGCGAAAATGATTTCCGTTCTTCTTGCCATTGAGCCGGGAGCATTATTTTCCCGTGAAGGTCAGCACGTCATAGCGGTAATCGGTGAAGTGGCCGTATCCCGGCTTTTGCTCGACCGCGAGCCGGATTTTCAGTTCCGTTTTGCCGCGCGTGAGTTCGCCCGGCAGATCGACTTCCGCATCGAACCAACGCAAATAGGGATTCCGGTCGGCGTGATACCAGCGGCCGGCATATTTTCCATCCACATACACTTCGGCCGATTGCCGCGGAGATGCTTGATCGAGCCGCCGCCGCAAGCGCACGCCGCGGTTGTCCGGGTCGATGGCGACGGTGAACGCGATTTCCCCGCCCTCGTGCGTTCGGCCGCGATCGCGGATCATCGTGCCCGCCGCGCCCCCTTCGTAAGAAGCCTCCAAGTCCTCGGTCGGCATCGACCGCGTCGCCCGATAGCCGTGCGCCCGCTCGCTCGCTTCGCCGGCCACGTCGAGAAAATCGGTTTGCCGCAGGACGGGCCGTTTTCGCAGGTAGCAAAAACCGAGGCTCCGGTAGTCGGAAACGATATTGCTCGCGCCGCCGTGCTCGATGCGGGCGTCGAGCAAGTTGTAAAATGGGATCGGGGCTTCCAGATGAAAGCGATAATAACAAGCCGCCCCCGGCTGCTGCTTGATATCGCCCACGCAGCCGGCGAAAGGCAGGTTGAAATTCCGATTGGGCCAGTAACAGGCCAGATAATAGTCCTCGGTGCCCGTCCCGTTGATCTGCGGCATCCCCGCGCCATCGACGGAAAAATGCTCGTCGCCTTCGCAGTAATGCCCGCCCTGCATGGTCTGCACCGCGCCCACGAACCGGCCCGTTCCGGCGGCGTCGAAAAACAGCCAATCGCGGGCCATTTCGGTGCGGCCATCGCGGTACAGCGCGCAGAAATAGCCGGTCTCGTCCTCGGCGTAACGCTGCGGAATGAGCCGCACTTCGGCGTTGATCGGGCCGAACGCTTTCGCATGGGGAGATTTTGGATTCATCAGCGCGATGCTCGCTTTCCGCCAGAATGGCATCCTGAAATAGCACGTCAGGCGGATGCGGCCTTCCGGCAGGAGTTCCACTTTCACCGGCAGCGCGCGGACCGCTTCCGGCCGCACCGCCGCGCCGAAAAACATGCCCAGCGGCGCGATGGCGTCGGGCCGAGTCGATTCGTCCCATTGCAACGCAAGCTCCACTTGCCGCAGAAATTCCGCGGAACTCTCGCCTTCGATCGTAATTCGCGCGACCGTGCCCCCCTTCTCGACCTTCAGCAATTCCAGCTTCTCCTCGGGCTTCAATTCCTTGACCGAAGTGCGGATCACCTCAACGTCGGCCGGCGGATCGAGTTCTTCCCCCCGCCGCGCGAACGCCTTCAAAAGATACTCCCGATCTTCCTTGCCGGTAAACGTCGTTACGGGCGTACCGTGAGGATATCGTTCGTAGAGGAAATGATGGAAGCTGCTCGGTCCCCGAATGGCGATTTTCAGCGACTTGGCGAAGGGGATCGGCGTGAAGCAATTGCCCGCGTAAGCGTCCTCGATGTAATAGCCCAATTTTTCGTAAGAGTTCAGCGGGGCGGGAAAGTCGGGATGCTTGCCGCGATAGAAATCGACCGCCGGAATGGCGTACCGGGGCTCCGTTTCGCCGTCGAAATAGAACTTGAGAATCTGTGCGGACGAGATTTGCGTCTGCCAGATGCTCCGCACGCAACCGGGACCGGCGGCGTCGAAAACCACGGCATCGCCGTTTTCGTCCCGATACAAAATCCAATCCGCATCGCCGTTAAGGCCCTTTTTGTTGTGCGAGGAGAATTGGTGGAGGCTCACGTTGCGAGGCAACAGAGGGAGCCGATCCAAGGTAATCGATGCACAAGGCGCATCGGCGCGTGCCGGCAAGCAATTGATCCAAAAGCATAAACCAACAATGAAAATCGAGGGCATGGATCGGCAGTCGGCTTTTCGATTCACGATTTTTCCTCCTCTCTAAAGGTATATAAAAATCGGTATCGCGAACGTGGTCCGAACGGAGTTCTCTCCAGGAATGATAAGGTTTTCGAAAATCGCCCGATAGGGATCGAATGGCGTTTGAAAGGTGAAACGGCGACTCTTGGAGATTTACGTTGGCGGCGGCATAACCGGGGCTGAGGTGCGATCATTTTTTTATGGTTCATCCGGTTAAAGCGTACCTGGTCGATGGATATTGCAACAGGAAGTTGCCGCGGCCTGAAGGGCCGGCAGTTCGCCCAGCCCCAGGCATCGCCTGGGGTTGCGGCATCGCGACGAATGAAGG
>JADLEL010000198.1 GCA_020846145.1 Pirellulales bacterium
AAATGGGACTGTCCCCCTCGCGCCGCGGGAAGGGGACAGGTCCATGTTTTCGGCCTACCGTTTGTCCGCAAAATACGTCATTTCGCCGAAAAATGGACCAGTCCCCGACCGGGGCGTGAACGCTTACTCATGAGCTTGAATACTCGTTGAAAAAACGCGGTCCAAGCGTGAAACGGCAAAAATCGAGTCGCTTCCGAATGCGATTCCGAACGCGGGGCAATTCAACTCCATCGAGAGGAGGAAATATCTGCGTCCCCCGATTCGTCCCGTCCCATTTTTCGGCGGGGGAGTAAGGGGCCGCGGTTCTTTCGATCCCTTGCGGCTACGGAGACCGGCGATTACGACGCGGCTTTCGGCGGGGCGATTTTCCCCTCCGCCCGTCGGACGGCGTCGATGATGCCGGGTTCGGCGTCGAAGCGGAGGTCCAATTCGACTTTCATGTGCGCGGGCGTAAAGACGTCGCGGTAGAGCGTCTTCCACTCTTCGCGGAGCTTGGCTCCCTCCTGAACCAGCGCGGCAAGCCGCTGCTCGACGTCTTCCCCGGCTTTCATTCGCGCAAGAGCCAGCGTCAACTCCAGACGGTGCCGCAAGTGGCGGCGCGAGAGGTCCCAGCATTGCAGTTCGGTGCGATTCATCGCGGCCGATTGCAAGACCGATCGCCACAAGGCGTCGTTTTCGGCGTACTGCCGCAAACCGTCGCTCAGCGAATCTCGAATCGACTCCGCGCCATGTTTTTTAATGCGGGCGAGAAGCTGCTCGGCCTGCCGCCGCGGCGGTATGGTCCAAGTCCGCTCCGCCGCGTTCCAGTTGGTCATTTCCGCTTGCAGGGTGGGAACGTCGATTTTCGTCTCCGCCAGCGCCGCTTGCGCCAAGGCGTCGCTAAGGCCGTCGGGCAAGGCGTACCGCTGCCGGAAAAAATTCTTCAAGAGAATCGGAACGCCGGCTTCGCGCGCGTTCCATGCGTAGGAAATTCCGGCATATTCCGGCAGGCACAACTCGTGGGGACAGCCGCGGTACGACCAGCTCGTGATGATGGTTCCCGGCATCTTCGACGCGATCGCCTGGAGGCAGCCGCCGCGGATGTTTTCGAGATGATACGCCAAGCGCGGCCAATCGACGAGTTCGCGGGAGTCGCAGCGGGCGGCCGAGGCGGTGAAGGCTTGAAAGCCGGCCGCGCGGAGCTTGGGTGATACTTTGAAATCGGCGCTTCCATACCACCAATCGACGCCGATCACGTCGCGCGGCAAAATTTTCATCGCCGCGCGGATTTTTTCGGCGAGTTCGGCCGATTTTTCTTTGGAATCTTGCAATGCGAACGGCGCGAACATATCGGTCCACATCAACGGCACGACGCCGCGCCTACGGCAGATGTCCGCGATTCGGGCGTAGTGCCGCAAATACATGGCGGAAAAATCGCCGGCGGCCGCGCAGCGTTCGCACCTGCTCTTGGGCACTTCGTCGCCGCCGACGTGCAGGCGTTTCACGCCGGGATGCTGGGCCAGAATTTCATCGATGAGCGATTCGGCGAAGGGCAAAGTATCGGGGTGGCTCAGGCAGTAGCTGTATCCCTCCCGCCCTTTTCCGCCGTGATCCTTCGAGAGGGAAATTGCTTTCGGATCCTGCGTGAGCACGTACTCCAGGTGAGCGGCGCATTGCATGAACGGGATGATTTCCTGGTTGCAATCTTCGGCCGTGCGAAGGATCGCGTGGAGTTCGGCTTCGCTGAACGCGTCGGGACGGGCGATGGTCTTATGCTTGCGGAAGGGGAACATGCCGGAGTATTCCATCAGGATCGCGTTGGTCTTGTAGCGGGCGAGCGTTCGCATCAGCCGCTGCACGTACTCGGCATTGTACTGTTGGCAAGTCATGTCGATATGCACGGCCCGCGTGGCCAGTTCCGGCCAATCGCGAATTCGGCCGGCGGACAGTTGGATAGCCCCGCTCCCGCAGTTCTCGATCAACTGGGCCAGCGTGGCCAGACCGTTGAACGCGCCCGCGGGATCGGCCGCCGTCAGTTCGATCTTGCCCTCGCCGATCTTCAATTCGTAGCCGTCCGGCGGCAGGTTGCCCGCAGTTTGCTGCACGATGCGAATAGCGGCAGCAGCGGAATCATCCGTCAATGCGACGGGGGCCGCCTTGCGAGCCTCCAGCACGTCGTTGAGCAGCCACAGATAGCGGCCGACGGACTCCGCCCATTTTTTTGGCAGGTTCAGCCGGAGGGGTTGATTCAATTCGACGCGGCCGAAATGCATTTCGATCTCCTGCGGAGCGGGCAACAGCAAGCCGAAGGAGGAGTCGGGCGCTTGGGTAGCTGCCGCATGGCCTGAAAACGTGAAGACACATCCGAGAATTGCAAAAACGAATAACGCCGATAGGAAAGTCGTTCGCATTGATCTTAATCCTTCTGTTGGAGTTGCTTGATTTCTTCGGAGTTTATCGCCCGATCGTAGAGGCGGACGTCGGCGATTGCGCCGGTGAAATAGGTTTGTGCGCCAAAACCGATCGACAACGGCTCGGCGTTAGTGAGATCGAAAATTCGGCCTTCGGGAGCGGAGCAGGAGGCGGAGAGGCTGCCGTTGACGTACAATTGCAGTTCCGCGCCGCGGCGCACTACGGCCAAATGCGTCCAACCGCCGCCGATATCGCGCTCGTGGCTGACGACCTGCCCGGCACGGATGGCATAGACGCGCCCCAGGGTGCCGTCGGGGTCCTGGTACTCGGTCGCCCCGCGGCACGATCCCGTGCCCGCGAAGAGTTTGCCCTGGTAGGAAGCCATCGCCGTCAGCCGACACCAGGACGCCTCGTCGTCCCGGCTCAACGTCGGTTGATGGCCGAGGCTTTGCAGCAGCGTCCACCGGCCATCGGCTTCGTAACGATAGAGTTCGGCCTTGGGAATCACTCCGGCAAACATTTTGCCGTTGTAGATGGTAAGATCGTTGACCTCGTTGATTTCGGGATCACCCGGGGGAATTCCCAATCGCCCGGTATTGGCCCACTTTTCGCCTCCCTCGTAGCGCAGCACGTAGCCTTGCGGCCAGGTGCCGATATGCATCCGGCCTCGATAGACGTCGAAGCTATGGATCTGGTTGATTTCATAAGGGCAGTTGCCGATACAGGTCCACTTTTGCCCGCCTTCGTACCGGAAAACGCTCCCGTGGGTAGTACAATAGAGCGTACCGCCAAAGGGGAGGAAGTTTTCGATGTTTTGCGTGTCGGGGGAACCGCAGTCGATCCATTTCTCGCCGTCGTACTTGAAGCATCTTCCGGGGACCGATTTTTTCCGCTCATCCGGGAACCGATCGATCCCCGCGTAAAGCTCGCCGTTGAAACTGCCCATGCACATCAAGCGCGTGCCCTCGCCGACCTGGCCCAAGTCGCGCCACTTCGTTCCGCCTTCGTAAACGAAAACGCGGGGCTTGGCAGCGCGAGGCTTTCCTTCGCGCGCGCGATTGCCCCAGGCCTGCTGCCAGTACCAGATTCCCGTCCCGGCGTAGAGCTTTCCCCGGTGGACGAACAGCGATTGAACGGTAAGGTGATTGGGATCGTCGCCCAGCCGGCCGCAGTCGATCCATTTTTTTCCGCCCGAATAACGGAACACGCGGCAGGCATCTTGAGGTTTCTCGGCATCGGCGATGCCGGCATAGAGTTGTCCCTCGAAGACCGCGAGGTTGGAGATCAGGGTGTTGCTCGCCCAGGGCTTGCCGCAATCCTCCCAGGGGCCGAGATAACCGTCGTCGATGCCGAAGTGGACGTGGCGGGCATCGCACATCGAGGAATACCCCGACGAACTGCCGGCGAGATGGAAATTGAAGCCGCGTCGTTTCGCGGCATCGAACTTGCTAACGATATCGCCGAAGATGCCGCGCATGACCGTCTCGGGCTTGACCCATGCGGCGAGAGAAAAATCTGTCTTTCCTAAGTGCAGCGATTCGGCGTCCGGGATCTCGATATAGCCGTCGCGGCCGTTGAACGAGGCGGCTCCCCGGGCGGAACCGTCGGGGCCTTCGGTGAAATCCACATTCTTGCCCGTGCCGTGATTGCCTTTTTCCGAGTAGTCTCGGCAATCGCCCAGCAGCTTCCAATGGCCGAGAAGCCCTTCTGAGAACGTCGAACGGTCTTCGGCAGTTAAGGGCAATCCGAACAGGTTGGCGGATAGTGCGACCGTCAGAAATATTTTGCCGAATGTCATGAAACTCTCTCCTGAATTTGAGAATTGAGACGTTGCGCAAAGGGCTTGGTCGCTGTCCGACAATAAACTACCGGATTCCTATGTAGTAGGCACACTCCGTGTGCCGTAATTCACAGACGGCACACGGAGTGTGCCTACTACGATTCCGGCAACTTATTGTCGGGCAACGCCTTATTCGTTTCGTTTGTCGCAGTCATTGGTCGAGCAGGCGGCATCGAGCATGGCGCGAAGGTTTTCCGGCGGCGTTTCGACGGCGAGCGTACAGCCGGAGCTTAGCACAAAGCGTTGATGACCGCGACGGTTTACGGCTTGCAAGAGTTCGCGGGCGGCGCGGCGGACATCGTCAACGGAACCGCGGGCCAGGACCGCGACGGGATCGAGGTTGCCCCAAATTGCAACATCGGGGCCGACGGTTTCGATTGCCTTGGCGATGGGGACGAGATGGTCCAGTTCCAGCACGTCCGCACCGGAAGAGGCCATCGAGGGGAGGATCGCGGTCGCGTTGCCGCAGATATGCAGTGAGACGGGCAAACGAGTATCGGACTTGAGACGCGCGATCAGCCGCCGCTCGAACGGCAACGCCGCCTCGAGGTACAAATGCGGACCGAGCAATCCGGCGGGCGAATCGCCGCCGCTGAGCATGTCGGCCCCCGCGTCTGCCAGCGCTTGTCCATAAGCCGCGGCGAATTCGAGGGCGCGTTCCATGACGGCATCGACCAGCGGGCGGTCGTCGCCGAGGCATAGCATCGCCCGCTCCGCGCCCAGCAGTTCGCAGGCCAGCGAAAAAGGATATTGATCGAAGCAGGCGACGAGAAACACTTCTTCGCCGACGGCTTTGCGGATTCGCCGCAGGGCATCGAGCATGAGGGGATAGCGGCCTTGCGATGTCGGATCTGGGGCGGGGATGCGATTTACGTCGGCCGCGCGGCGGATGAGCGGCTCCCCGCTGCCGCACTTGGGCTGGTCCTCGCCGGGAAAGCGGACCGAAGCGCCCATCGCTTCGGCGGTTACCCAGGTGTCGGCCGAGAGCCAGAGGGCATCGGGCCGGAACCGCTCGTAATAACGGACCACGCATTCGGCCAGCACGCGGGGATCGGTCGTGTATTCGCGGAGCGAATAGCCGGCCAGTCGGGCGCAATAATGGACCGCCAGCGGGCCGGTGGCCGGACGCGGAATGCTTTCTCCCCGCAGGGCGCTAAGGACGAGTTGCTTCGAGTTAGGGGGATTCGAGTGCATGGAGCTTGCCATCGTACCGTATGCGGCGGCGATGGGCAAGCAGGGGGCGAAGAGTGGGGCCGAGGACGGCCCGGCTCGCGATGGGAGCGTCAATACTGCACGCCGGCGCGGAGCAGGATGGTGTCGGTGGGATCGAATTCGGGGGTGTCGCCGGAGTAGAGGATGCGGCGGGCAAAGACGTATCCGAGTTCGAGCTTCGCGCCGAAGCCTTGGATTTTCTTGCGTTCGATGCCGAAGATCAGACGGCAATCGCGGAGAATTACCTGCTCGTTCTCGCCGCCCGGCATTTCGATGGCCCAGGCGTCGCCGGCGAATTCGCCTGCTACGTAGAGCCAGGTGTTGATCTCTCGATCGGCGGACCGTTCGCACAAGATGCGGCGGGTGATTTTCGGCTCGGGGAAGAGCAGTTCGCATTTGGTGTCTTCGTTGGGCGTCCAGATAATACCGCCGACGGGAATGAAATTGACATCGAATCGGGCGAGATACGCCGCTCCCAGGACGAACTTCGTGGTCGGACCGAGCGTCCATGCCGCGGCCGCGTGGGCGGGGATTCGCAGGGCCCGGTCCGAATCCTGCCGGAAATCGCTGTACCAGCCGGGCGTAACGGCGAAATCCAAGCCGAGTTGCGGCGTAACTTGAGAAAGCCAGCGGAATTGGCAGTAGCTATCGTACAGGCGCGGAGGGAGATCGACATCGACCGGGCCGTCGAGATAATGGGTCGTGAAGCCCGGCGTGATGACCAGAGGGGAATCGGCGGTGGGGCACGGCAGGGCGACGACGAGTTTCGTTTGCAGATCGTATTGGCCGAATCCGCCGCGGCCGGCGGTGCGGGGAAGCCACGTGCCGTTGATGATCGCGCGTTGGAAGAAGCCGGAACGGATATCGCTTTGCGGCGGTTCGGCAGGACCGGGGGAGATCGTTTCGCCGGGCGGAGCGAGAATCTGGGCCGAGGAATCGGGATGCGAAGTGAGTCGGCCCGGGAAGAGCGAAGGGGAGTTGTGAGTTTCGGGCACGACGGCGGGGAGGCGGACGACTTGGGCGGGGAGTGAATTTGGAATCGCAATCAAAAATAGGAACAGAATTGCAAATTTGCGATTGCAAATTGCAAATTGCAAATTGAACGACCGCATCGTATGGGAGAGTTTTGCTTTCAATAGGCCATTCCGGCGCGGAGGAAGAGGGTGTTATTGGGTTGGTAGTCGTCGGGCAATCCGCTGCGGTAGTGGAGTTTTCGGGAGAAGGCGCCGCCGGCCTCGAACCAGCCGTTGAAATTGCGTGGAGTTAAAAATTCCAGGCCGACCGCCACGCGGATGTCGTCGTAATCGAAGGCGTCGAGTTTGCCGGCGACGAGCGGATCGGAGACGCCGGGGATATCCGCCCGTTTGACGGTCCAGGAATCGCCGCCGTAGTCGCCGGAGCCGTAGATCCACCATTCCACGCTGCCGAAGTTGACGAGTTTTTTGCGGATTTTCGGATTGGGGAAGAGGATATTGAATTCGATCTCGGGATTGGGAGTCCAGACGATGCCGCCGGAGGGCAGGAGTTTGACCTGCAAGCGGTCTAAATACATGATGCCCGCCTTGAGTTTGACGTTCGGCGAGAGGGAAATGACCCCTAGTGCCGTGCCCATGAACCGTATGCTATCGGTCGTAACCGTGTTAAAATCGGAATAGACGCCGATGCGGAACCTCAGATCGCCGCCGAAGGCCGGCGAGACTTGCGGTTTCCAAGCCGTATCGAGGTAGCCGTCCCAGGTTTGCGGGGGCAAGTCGGCGGCCGAGGGATCGTTGGGCGGAGTCGAGAGCACCGAGACCGGCCCTTCCCAAAGTTGCAGGCCGAAGCCGGGCGTAACCAGCAACGGCGTGTTCGGATTGCCGAGGAAGGGGATCGCGAAAGTCGCCGAGAGATCGAAATCGTTGATTCCCAGTTCGTTCGGGCCGTGTCCCAAGAACCAATGGTAGTCCAAGCGGACATCTTGCAGGAATTTGGTCATGGCGGCCATCGGAATCGCCGGCGAGCCGTAATTGAAATAGGGATCTTGCGCCAAAAGAGGCGAAGGAGTGGTTCCCGGCGACGCATAGGGGTCCAATCCGGGCGAAGGGGGAGGAAGGGTGCTGCCGTAGGAACCGGTCGGCGGCGCGGTCGCGCGCGGATCGAACGGCGAGACCGCTCCCGGCGGACCGTAATTGGTTCCGGGCGAGACGTAAGTTTGCGGATTCGGGGATGCGGGGGAAATTCCCGGCCGGATGGGCGTTGCGTAGGGAGTTGCCGGCGCGGGCGCGAGCGTTGTTGGGGCGGATGCCGTCGCGCCCGGCAAGCCGGGCGGCGCGATCATGGCTCCACCCGCAGGATAAGGCGATGCCGCGCCGCCGCTCGTCGGCGCGGCGGTCCAGCCCGAAGCGGCAGGGGCTTCCGCGGCGACCGTGGTGGGCATGGCAATTCTGGATTGACCTTGCGCGGTGCCGGCAAGGAGCAGCAAAACAAGGATCGAAAAAATCGAGAACCGGCAAGCTGTTGCTGACACTGGCTCTCTCCCGTTAGGCTGGTTCGGCGTTTCGGCCGAGTAATGAAGGATGGAGAAAAGTTAATCGTCGAAAAGGTCGGATCGCTTCGCGATCCCGAACAAGGGACGCGGCGGATGGAATACCAAGAATGGGGATTGAGGTCAAGATCAGAAATACTGCCTGCGCGACGTGCGATTCCTAATTTTACTATGTTGCCCAAATTAAAGATAAGGTTTTGTGATGACTCCACTCGAATGCGCTCGGCTGCTCGAGGAAACGTGGATCGCCGAGGTTGAACCTCATGACACACTCACATCGACCAATGATCGGGCGGCGGAATTGGCGAACGCGGCGGACCGCAGGTTGCCTCTTCTGGTGATCGCCGACATGCAAACCGCCGGCCGAGGCCGCGGGGGCAATCGCTGGTGGACGGGTGCGGGGAGTTTGGCTTTTAGCGTGCTTTTCGTAGACTCCCCTCTCCGGGTACCGCACGAAGTTCGGTCAGGCGAGGGGCAGGGGGTGAGGGCAGTTTCAGGTTCTCCAGGCCCGCTGATGGGTTTGGCGGCGGGATTGGCGGTCGTCGATGCGGTGCGTCCGCTCTTAAGCGAACGGGAAATCGGCCTGCATTGGCCGAACGATGTTTTTGCCGCGGGGCGAAAACTGGCCGGGATTTTGGTCGAGGTGTTGCCCGATAAAAAGACGATCATTGGCGTCGGATTGAACGCGAACAATTCCATCAAGGATGCGCCCGCGGAAGTTCAAGTGTCGGCGACTTCGCTTTTCGATCTGACGCAACGGAAGCAGGATCGCATGGCGTTGTTGATTTCGCTGCTCAATCATTTGGATCGATTTCTCGAATTGGCGCGGACCTCGCCCACGGAACTAGCCGCGGCGGCCGATGCCGCGTGTATGCAGAAAAATCGCGAGTTGCATTTGCAATGGGGGACAACGGTTATTACGGGATTGTGCCGGGGAATCGACGACCGAGGCGCGATTTTGTTGGAGACGAACGAAGGATTGAAGGCTTTTCCTTCGGGGATTTTGTTGAAATAATCCTCGCCTGGCGAGAATGCGCCTTCCGCCTCTACCCGGAGGATACGATCCGGGATTTCTTCTAGGAAGCGCTAACGGGCATTTGCTAATTCTCGGTGGCGCATGCCATCATCATGGGGGGAAAACTTGACAAACACCCATCGACGGAAAAGAATCGAAAAGAAGCTATTTGGACGCTTCCACGCGGCAGTGCATGGAGAATACGCAACTTGTTTTCGGCAGTTCATTCTTGCAAGTGATTAAACGCCCACGATGAAGCCTTTGACTATTCCCCGTAAGATAATTCGAGTCTCGCCGCCAAGGCGCTTCCGTTTGGCGATGGTTGTGCTGCTTTTCTTCCCGGCCGCTTTTACCCATGCGACGGCGCCCTATGAAATTATCGCCCTGGGGGATACGCAATACTACAATTATTATTCTCCCCCCAACCTCCTCGGCGGCCAAAATACTTGGATCAAGAACAATCTTGCCGCGGAGAATATCGTGTTCGTATCGCATATGGGCGACGTTACCGACGACGGCACGAACGTCTCGTTTTGGAACAACGCCAGCGCTTCGATGTCGATTCTCGACGGCCCGGGGCCTGACGGAGTGGTTCCTTACAGCGTGAATTTCGGCAATCACGACCTTTACGCGCCTTCGGGGCCGGCGAATTGCGCCGCGTATTTCGGCCCTTCGCGCTACCAAAACTATGCTTGGCACGGCGGCAGCGCGCCCGACAGCCTGAGCTTCTACCAGAAATTCACCGCGGGAGGCATCACGTATTTGCATTTGAATTTGAAGTTTGCCCCCGACGCGGCCGCGTTCAATTGGGCGAAAGGCGTGCTCGACGCCAATCCCAATCTGCCGGCCATCGTTACCACCCACGATTACTTGGGCGACGGATTCCTGGGGCGCAGCTCCAACGGCAACAACACTTGGAACAACCTGGTGTATGCGAATCCCCAGATTTTCATGGTCCTCTGCGGACACAACTGGCCGCCGAGGCACGAGATGGACACGAACGTCGCCGGCAAGAAAGTCGTCGCCTTGCAGGTCGATTACCAGGAGGTTACCCACGGCGGAGACGCCTGGCTGCAAAAAATCGTTTTCGATCCCGACGCCGGGCAAATTCGCGTGAAAACCTATTCGCCCACGCTCGACGCCTACCAGTCCGACCACTATAGCGAATTCTCCTATTCGGCGAGCATTTCGCCGACGGGCGTAACCATCCATAATGAAATTTCTCCGACGCAGCGCTATTGGAACGGCGGCGGCGCTCCCAACGCCAATTGGACGACTGCGGCCAATTGGGGCGGCACGGCCCCTTCGGCCGGCGAGTTGCTCACGTTCCGCGGAGCTGCCAACCTCGTTACGATCAACGACTTTCCGGCGGGAACCGGCTTCGCCGGCATCCTCATCGACACCGGCGCGGGCGCATTTACCTTGAGCGGCAACGCCGTTGCGCTGACGGGCGATTTTCTGAACGCGAATTACTCCAGCGGACACGATACGATCCTTAATTTGCCGATCGCCATCGATTCCGCCCGGCAGTTCAACACCGGCGACGTTACCGTTACCGCCAACGGCGTCATCGGCGGGACCGGTTCGCTTACGAAAACCGGCGGCGGCACGCTGGTCCTCGCCGCCGCCAATACCTATACCGGCGACACGACCGTTCTCTGCGGGGCCATCGCGGTCGCCAATGCCGCGGCCATCCCCGGCAATCTGAACATCGTTTCCGGCTCCCTGCACTTCAAATTTCCCAGCGGCTCGAACACCACCTACGCCAAAGACGTTACGCTTCCGGCCGCCGCCAACGATTGCTTCTGGGTGTTGAATCCCTCCTCGTTCACGACCGTTCGTCTGACAGGCAAAATCTCCGGCGGCGCGCCCGGCGCGGAGTACAACCTGGCCGATTCGGGCGCGTCGGGCAACCACAAAAACATCCTCGTCCTCGATAATCCGGCCAACGACTTTCAGGGTATTATCTACATGAGCCGCGGCACCTTGGGCTTCACCAGCAACGCGGCGCTGGGGAACGCCTCGGAAATCCGCATCGACACCTGGAACGCCAATGGGCAGCTTCGTTTCGACGCCGACAACATCACGCTGCCCGCCGGCCGAAGCATCAGGTTGGTTACCACGGGACAGCCCGGATATCTCGCGCCCATCAACGTCCAGGGGTACAATGCCGCCATCGCCGGGCCGATTCTAGGCATCGGCCTGTTGTCGAAAATGGGCGCCGGAACGCTGACGCTCTCGGGCGCGAACTCTTATACGGGCGGTACGACCGTGAATGCGGGTACGCTGATCGCCGCGAACGGCAACGCCTTGGGCACGGCCGGCGTTACCATTAGCGCGGGGGCTGCGCTCAACTTCAGCTTCCCCAGCGGCTCCAGCACCACGATCGCCAACCATATCGCCTTGCCGACGGCCGGCTCGCAGCAGTTCACGATTATCAATCCCGCCGGCTCCACCAGCGTTCGCTTGACGGGCAAAATCTCCGGCGGCGCGGCGGGCCAAACCTACAGGCTGGTCGATTCCGGCGCGGCGCTCAACCACGACAACGTCTTGATCCTCGATAACGCCCTGAACGATTTTCGCGGCAATATCGAAATGTGGCGCGGCACCTTGGCGTTCACGAGCAACGCCGCGCTGGGCTATTCCACGAATAAGATATTTCTCTCGACGGAGGACACCGGCGGCGCACTCCGCTTTGATGCGAATAACATTACCATCGGCTCCACTCGACAAATCGTCTTGTATAACGCCGATCGGCCCTTTCCCGTCAACCTGCAAAATTACACCGGCACGATCGCTTGCCCGATTACCGGCGGGAGCGCGGGCGCCACGCTTTTGAAGCGGGGGACGGGAAATCTCATCCTCGCCGGATCGAATACGTTCTTAGGCACGACCGAAATCGTCGAAGGCACGCTGACGCTCGACGCCACGGGGCAAATCCCCAATTCACCCATCCTGAACGGCGGCTCGTTCGTCGTCGCGGGCGGGACGAGCCATTCGGTGCCGTATATTACCGGATCGGGCACGACGAGCGTCTTAGGGGCGGGCACGATCCTCGCCACGGCATCCATCGTGCAAAGCGGGTTGATTCTCAGCAGCAGCCAGAGCGCAATGATATTGTGCTCCTTCGACGGCGAATCGGCGGCGGCTTCAGTTCCCGAACCGAATTCATGGCTCTTGACGGCGTTTGCCGGAATCGCTTCGATATACGCCCTCCGGCGAAAGAAGTACCCGTTGAATAATTCCTATTGCAGTAAACATTTTGCCGCCCCCAATCGAATTATCGAGGAGAAGATGCCTCCGCAGTAAAAAATATATTCCATCATAGGGGGGTTGAATTTCACGCGTTTCCACGTTCAAATAGAATTAGAATAAAGATAAGTCAATCCAGCGCTTACGAAATTTTAGACTACACTTTGAAGGCTTGAGTCTATATCGCCGTGAAAAAATGTTTGCGTGAATTCCCGATTATTGCGGAATTTCATCTCCATATTCTTCGACCTCCATTCCCCATGAGGTAGCGGAGAGCGTTTTCGCAAAGAAAACCAAAGCCTGCAACGACTCGAGCGAAAGGAAATTATCTTTCGTTTCTTCGTGTCACGGTCTCATTCCGCGAGCCGGCAAGCCGCTACGGCGGCCGTCTTGGTTCTTTCTTCGAAAACTTTTTACCGTTGCGAAAATCGGCGTTCATCCGATTTTCTTTATTGATTTGCATCTTTGCGTTTTTCACCCCGAGGGCATGCCCCATGACTCGCAAACCATGAACGATCATCCTTTTCCACTGCGTGAAAGTGAAAAAGCAGCGGGCGTGCCGGTGGATATTTTGCAGCGGGTGCGTCGCCCGATCGTGTCGAAATATCCGCGAACGATTATTTTTTCCGAAGGAGAGAACCATGAAGAGACTTGTTTTGGCATTGGCAATTGTCGCCGTGGCCGGCTCGGCGTTTGCGGCGGGAATCTTACCCAACGACATGACCGGCCTGTGGCGGTTCCAAAACAGCGCCGATAAGCTCAAAGCGACCATCGGCGTGGACCTGACGACCAGCAATGCCGGCAACAGCGCTCCGTTTCTCGGCCCGTGGACGATGATCGGAGTTCCCGCCAACGCCGGACTGTACGCCGACGGCGGCATCGTACAGGAGCGCGCTTGGGACTACCTTACGGTTAATCCCAGTTTTTCGGCAAACGGCGGCGGCGGCTACGTCAACGAGTACACGGTCCTCATCGATTATGTCGCAACGTCGGACGGTTGGAACAGCCTGTTCCAGACGAATTGGGATGGCAACACCAGCGACGGCGATCTGTGGATTAATGGGACGAATCGCGCCGCCTCGACCATCGGCGTCGGCGCCGTCGGCTATTCGGCGCAGACCTTCGACTCGTCGCAATGGCACCGAATCGTCTGGTCCATCGACAACGGCAGCTTCTTCCGGGTTTACGTTGACGGCAACCTGTTCCTCGACGGCGCGGGCCAGGCCGTGGATGGCCGCTGGTCTCTGTATCCGGACCGATTCAATCTCTTCGCCGACAACGATTGGGAAGACCAATGGGGGCTCGTCGGCACGGTGGCCACTTGGAACCGCGCTCTGACGACTTCCGAAATTTCCCAGATGGGCGGCTGGCTCGGCGGCAGCGCCACGCCGACCGAGTTGTTGATTATCCCAGAGCCGACAACCATCTCGCTGCTGACGATGGGACTGCTCGGCGCGGCGGTTTGGTTCTGGCGTCGGCGATAAGACGCGAGCATGATTGTTCCATAAGCGTTCGCTCCCCGGTCGGGGACTGGTCCATTTTTCGGCGAAATGACGTATTTTGCGGACAAACGGTAGGCCGAAAACATGGACCTGTCCCCTTCCCGCGGCGCAAGGGGGACAGTCCCATTTTCGCGGCGATTAAGCACTTTTACGGCGCCGTCATCTTTTGCGCCGCGAAAATCGGGACAGTCCCCCGTGAACGGTTACCTTGTTCTTTAGAGCATTGGCATCCACGGCATCCGAACGTGGAAGCCAATACCGTTTTTCGCATATTGCCCATCGATGTACAATTGGATGAAATGGGGGGATTTCGAACGGGCGGCCGTTTTTTTGTACGATTCCAACAACTTGGTTTATCCGCCGGTCGGGAACACTTACTTTTTTAGGAGAAATACGTATGAGACGTGGAATGGCGATCTTTTTCTTCTTTCTAGCCGGTTTGGCCTGTGCGGCGCCTTCGGCCGCGCAAACGACGATGTTTTGGAACAACACCAGCACCGATCCGGGGGCAGACTTCAGCGATCCGGCGAATTGGACGACCGGTTTCCCCGGCAACATCGACGTCGCCAGCATTCAAAACTCGAACGTGCCCGGCGTTAATCCCAACATTTGGTATAAGACCAACCTCGGCCTGACCCCGCCCCCCAACGACATCGACAAACTGTGGATCGGCAACAACGCCGAAGGCACCGTGCCGGCGGGCGGCGGCTGGCTGCTGCAAACCGATCAAACTTTGAACGTCCTGTCGGAGGTCGTCATCGGCCGCGGCGCTCCGGCGACCTCCTGGAGCGAATACGACATGTCGGGCGGGACTCTCAACGTCTCCACCGACGGCGGCGAGGGCAGCATCCGCGTTTCGACGATCTACGACATTATCGCCATCTTCAAGATCCGCGGAACGGCGACGGTCAACTTGAATCCGTCCGGCTCCGGAATCATGTACTTGGGGAACTATTGGGGATCCACGGGCATCGTTTTTCAATCCGATTCCGCCGCCGTCACGGTGGGTTCGGGATTGTGGCTCGGTTACTTCGATCCCTCGAATTCGCTCGGTTATTACAACATCTCCGGCGGAACGCTGGCGATGAACAGCAACGGGCAGGAAACGTTCATCGGCCATACCGGCGGCGGATTGTTCGAACAATCGGGCGGCAGCGTCTGGGTGGCTACGCGCACCCTGGTCGGGATCATCAATCCCAATTCCATCGGCGTGCTGAACATCTCCGGCGGAACCTACCACAATAACAGCGCCGGAGCCAAGAACGTGCTGGGCGACGCCGGTGCCGGCATCCTCAATCTTAGCGGCACCGGCATCTACAGCACGAGGTCGGATTTCCTGCTCGGATATTCGAGAAATGGAATCGACTTCGGCACGGGCATCATCAACGTGGGATCGGGTGGGACGTTGAAGACCACGGGCATGTTCAAAAGCTCCAGCGCCGCGGTAGGACAACTTAATTTCCACGGCGGCGTCATTCAGGCAGCGACGGATAATTCCGATTTCTTCAACAGCAAAATCACCGACGGATTCGGCGATAAGCCCGTCGATACTTACGTCTATCCCGAAGGCGGCACGTTCGACACCAACGGGAAGATTGTCGCGTTCACGAATCCGCTCTTGGCGCCTATCGGAAACGGCGTCGCCGGCGTTGCCATCGATTACGGCTATTGGGCAAATTCCTATTCCTCGCCGCCAATCGTCAAATTCTCCCGCGCCTCGGGCGACACCACCGGCGAAGGCGCGGCGGGTTATGCCGTCTTGGACGCGAACTGGAAATTGTCGAGCATCGTCATCACCAATCCCGGCGTGAATTATACTCTCCCGCCGGTCGTTACGCTGCAAGGCGGCAAATACGGCAGTTGGAATCAAGTGCCGATAACCGCCGTTACGTTGGCGCCCAACGCCGGCACCGGTGGATTCACGGTGATCGGCGACGGCGTTTTGGCTTTCGCAGGGGTGAATACCTATGCCGGCGATACCGTGGTGCAAGGCGGTTATTTGGCCCTGATCGAGGCCGGCCAGATCAACCCCGCTTCGCACATCATCAACAACGCCAATTTCGTGGTCTATGACGTGGATTACGTTGACATCACTCCCCACACGGTCGGCGTCATCAGCGGCACGGGAACTACGAGCGTCTATGACGGCATGACCCTGACCGCCACGAGCATTTCGCAAGATGGTTTGTATATCGGCGGATACGCGCCGCTGGCATTAAACGCCGTCGCGGTGCCGGAACCGAGCATTTTGCTGCTCCTTGCTTTCTCCGGACTAGGATTAATTGCCGTCGTGGCCCGGCGAAAGTGATCGAAAACCTTCGATGATCGATATACACCCGGCAGTAAACGCCTTTTTTCGTAAGGCGTTTACTGCCTTTTTTCGTAACCGTTCACAGGGGACTGTCCCGATTTTCGCGGCGCAAAAGATGATGGTGCCGTAAAGTGCTTAATCGCCGCGAAAATGGGACTGTCCCCCTCGCGCCGCGGGAAGGGGACAGGTCCATGTTTTCGGCCTACCGTTTGTCCACAAAAAACGTTTTCCCGCCGAAAAATGGACCAGTCCCCGACCGGGGCGTGAACGCTTACCTTTTTTCTTTGGTTTTTCGGGAGCATTCAAGGGATTTTACGAAAAGTTCGGCGAATCATCTTTCCTAAAAACCCCCACTCGATTCCGCGGGAAAATACAATATATTAGGAAAGGTTCTCGCTCCATCCCCGGAGATGCCATGAAACTCGAGCTTCCCGACCTAATTATTATCGGCGCCTATTTCCTCGCCACGGTCCTCATCGGCCTTTGGGTCTCCCGCCGCGGCGCGAAGGACCTCGATTCTTACTTCCTCGGCGGGAAAACGCTCCCCTGGTACTTGCTGGGCATCTCCGACGCCTCCGGCATGTTCGACATCACCGGCACCATGATGCTGGTCTATTTCCTCTTCGTTTACGGGCTGAAAAGCATTTGGCTGCCGTTCATGTGGCCGGTCTTCAATCAAATTTTCCTCATGATGTTTTTAAGCGGCTGGCTGCGGCGCTCGAACGTGCTCACCGGCGCGGAATGGATACAAACCCGCTTCGGCCGCGACACCGGCGCCAGTTTGGCCCATCTAAGCGTGGTGCTCTTCGCGCTCGTCAACGTGGTCGCCATGCTGGCTTATGCGTTCAAGGGGATCGGCAAATTCGCCTCGGTGATGCTGGCGTATAAGTTCACCGAGCAAACCGCGGGCTTGTGGACCAACGAAAACATCTACGCCGCGATGATTCTGTCGTTGACCGCGCTCTATGCCATCAAAGGCGGCATGATCAGCGTCGTGATCACCGAAGTCATGCAATTCTGCATTCTAACGCTGACTTCGCTGACGATCGGCGTCATCGCCATTGCCACGGTGTCGCCGGCCGCGATTCGAGAATCGCTTCCCCAAGGCTGGCTGAATCCGTTCTTCGGCTGGAAATGCGGCCTCGATTGGACCGGCATCCTCGACCGGGCGAACGGCTTCATCGTCAAGGACGGCAACGAGTGGTTCGGCATCGTGATCGGACTCATGTTCTGCAAGGGCATCCTCGCCAGCCTGGCCGGCCCCGCGCCGAACTACGACATGCAGCGAATCCTCGCCACGCGCAATCCGCGCGAGGCGAAAATGATGAACGGCATGGTCTGCGCGGTGCTCTACTTCCCCCGCTACATGATGGTCGCCGGCTTGACGGTCATCGCCTTCGCCTTCTGCATGGCCGATCTCCGCGAAATCGCCGAAGCGGGCGAATTCGAGAACCTGCTGCCGATCATCCTCAGCCGGCATTACATTCCCGTCGGCGTGGTCGGTTTTCTGCTGGCGGGCTTGCTGGCGGCCTTCATGTCGAATTTCGCCGCCACCCTGAACGCCGCGCCCGCGTATATCGTCAACGATATCTATCTGCGATTCATCGATCCCCGCGTGGATGCCAAAACGCAGGTCCGCATGAGCCGCATCGCTTCCATCGGCGTGCTCGTGGCGGGGATCTGCTTCGGGCTGTTGACCGACCGAATCAATAACGTAATGATGTGGATCGTCGGTTCGCTCTACGGCGGCTACGTGCTGGCCAACGTGCTGAAATGGATCTGGTGGCGGTTCAACGGCTATGGATATTTCTGGGGGATGGCAGCAGGCATCTTGAGCGCGATGTTCGTTCCGCGGCTGGCCAATGAAATTCACGGCGAAAACATCAACGACTTTTTTCTTTTCCCGGTTATTTTCGTCCTCTCCGCCCTCGGCTGCCTCTTGGGCACGCTGTTGAGCAAGGCGGAGAACGACGCCATTCTCATGAGTTTCTACAAAACCGTGCGGCCGTGGGGTTTTTGGGGGCCGATCCGCGATAAAGTACTGCGGGAAGATCCCTCGTTCCAGCCCAATCGGGATTTCCGCCGCGATATGGCGAATGTCAGCGTCGGCATCGTTTGGCAGTTGTGCCTCACCGCGCTACCCATCTATCTCGTGCTTCGCAACTGGCAATGGGCCGGCGCGATCTTCGCCGTTTTAGCCGTTTGCACGGTCTTCCTCAAATTTAACTGGTTCGACAAATTGGAGAAGGCATGAATAAGCTACAAACAATCGACCGAACAATCCCCTCGTTCCCACGCTTCCGCGTGGGAACGCAATTCCGCGACGCTCCGGCGTCGCATTATTCCGCTTTTCCCGATCGTGATATGGTTTTCGGCCAAAGGCCGAGCCGTTCGCCCAGCCCAGGGCAGCGCCCTGGGGAAGAGGGATCTCGCGACTATTCTCTACGGCCCAACGGGCCAGCCGTTCACCTTCAGGAGAACAGTTGGCCCGTTGGGCCGATCGCACCTTTACTTCTAAAAAATATTATAGCGATCCGCCTCCCCAGGGCGTTGCCCTGGGCTGGGAGAACGAATGCCCCTTTGGGGCGTACAAACCGCTCGTCGATTCGGGAAGTTGTTTATCGACCGATCCCGAAATTCCTCCAGGCTGGGAGAACGAATGCCCCTTTGGGGCGTGTAAACTTTTCGCCGGTTCAATCGTCGAATCGGGAAGTTGTTTTTCAATCGATCCTTAAATTCCTTTTCGCGATTATCTGCTTTCTGCTCGCGTCGGTCTCCCCCGCCTTCGCCGCCGAAACGGTCTTCCGCGATTTCGTCAAAGTACAGGGGGACCAATTGGTCGAAGGCGGCAAACCGTACCGCTTCATCTCCTTCAACGTCCCCAACCTCTTCCTGGTCGAAGACAACATGGCCTTCAAGGAGGAAAATCCCTGGCGGCTGCCCGACCGATTCGAGATTTTCGACGCCTTGGCTTCCGTCCGGCAGCAAGGCGGACAGGTGGTGCGCACTTACGTGCTCTCGGTGGCGCGGAAGAACGATCCGCCCGGCGCGCCGCGGCACGTGCTCGGTCCCGGCAAGTTCAACGAAGAGGCCTTTCGCACGCTCGATCTCGTGCTGCAAACGGCCAACGAAACCGGCGTGCGGCTGATTATCCCGCTGGTCGATAATTGGGTCTGGTGGGGCGGCCGCGCCGAATACGCCGGCTTCCGCGGGAAGAAACCCGACGCTTTCTGGACCGATCCACAGGTAATTGCCGATTTCAAGGAGACGATTCGCTTCGTTTTGAACCGGAAAAACGCACTTACCGGCGTGAAGTATTCCGACGACAAGGCGATTCTCGCCTGGGAGACGGGCAACGAGTTGGAATCGCCTCCCGCTTGGACCAAGGAAATCACCGGCTACCTCAAAAGCCTCGACAAAAACCACCCGGTGATCGACGGTTTTCACAATTCCGTGCTCCGCGAGGAATCGCTCGCCATGCCCGAGGTCGATATCGTCACCACGCACCACTATCCCAGCTTCGGCATGTCGTTCGCCAAGACGATCCGCGAAAACTGCGCGAAGGCGAAAGGGCGAAAGCCGTATTTCGTCGGCGAATTCGGCTTCGTCGATCTGCCCGCGATGAAAGCCGCGCTCGACGCGGTGCAGGAGGCCGGCGCGTCGGGCGCGCTCGTCTGGAGTCTGCGGCCGCGGAACCGCGACGGCGGCTTCTACTGGCACTCCGAACCGCTGGGCGGCGACAAGTACAAGGCGTACCACTGGCCCGGCTTCAAAACCGGCGAGGGATACGACGAAATCCCGCTGATGAAGTTGATGCAAGAGCGCGCGTTCGCCATTCGCGGCCTGCCCGTGCCGCCGCTCGAACGCCCCGCGCCGCCGACGTTGCTGCCGATCGAGAGCGCGGCGGCCATCTCCTGGCAAGGTTCGGTCGGCGCGGCGAGCTACACCGTCGAGCGCGCCGCAAGTGCAAATGGCCCCTGGACCGTCGCCGGCATAAACATCGACGAAACCGCCGCCCAATACCGGCCGCTGTTTGCCGATCCGAAAGCGGCCGAAGGGATTTGGTTTTACCGCGTCCGCGCTTTCAATGCGACGGGTAGCTCGGAGCCGTCGAACGTTGTCGGCCCGGTGAATGTCGATTGCGCCACACTGGTCGATGAGATGACGGAAAATCCACTCTATCATTTTGATAATTTCCGGGCGTCGGAGATAAAAACCCGCGGCAGCCGCCCTTTCAAGGAAGATGCATCGCGTCTCGCGGGACAGAAAGGTGAATCCATCATCTACGAGTTGCCGTCCCGCATTCGAGAGTGCCGCCTGTACACGTTTTTTCCCCACGACATCGCCGATTTTCGCTTCTTTGTTTCCGCGAAAAACTACTATAGGAATCCGGATAAATACCGAATAGCGTCCTCTGCCAAACAGATCTTTTTCAGCGGCGCGGGTGAATACGGCTATTGGAAGCCGGTGCTGTTCACGTGCAAGCCCGACGCGCAGGACGCCCGCTACCTGAAAATCGAATTTCCCGCCGAGGCACAAATTTCGAGGATCGAAATCGATCATGATTTTCCCCCACGATGAAGAATTCGCGGCCGACGTGCGGCGGGAGTTGCGGGAGAACATCCTCCCCTTCTGGCGCGACCGCTCCGTGGACTCGACGTACGGCGGATTCATCGGCGAGATGTCGAATGATTTGCGCATCAAGCCCGATGCCGCCAAGGGACTGATCCTGAATAGCCGTCTTTTGTGGACGTTCTCGGCAGCCTTTCGTTACACGCGGGAAGCGGCCGACCAGTCGCTCGCCCATCGGGCGTACGATTATCTCGCAAACCGGTTCCACGATCCGGAATACGGCGGATTCTTCTGGGAACTCGACGCCGAAGGCCGCGTCCTCGACGAGAAGAAGAAAATCTACGGCCAGGCCTTCGCCATCTACGCGCTGGCCGAATACGCCGATGTTTTCGCCGCGCCGCAAGCTCGCGAACTGGCAGTCGAAATTTTCCGCCTCATCGAGACACGCGCCCGCGACGCAAACCAAGGCGGCTATTTCGAGGTTTTTTCCCGCGACTGGCGGCCGTGCAACGACATGCGGCTGAGCGAGAAGGACCGGAACGAAAAGAAATCGATGAACAACCACCTGCACGTGCTCGAAGCTTACGCCCGGCTGCTGCGGGCATGGCCCGACGAACTTTCAGCCCGGCAATTGCGGGGGTTGATCGGTTTATTTCGAGATCGCATTCTCGACGCCTCGCAAACGCACTTTCACCATTTTTTCGACGAGGATTGGACCGTGAAATCGGACGGCTACACCTTCGGGCACGATATCGAAGGCAGTTGGCTTTTATGCGAAGCGGCAGAAGCCTTGAAGGACAAAACGCTCTTGGCCGAGGTTCAAGCATTAACCGTGAAAATCGCCCGGGCGGCGCTTCAAGAGGGCATCGACACCGACGGCGGCCTGTTCTACGAAGGCCGCGCAGGCCGGATCGTCAACCGGAGCAAGGAATGGTGGCCGCAGGCCGAAGCGGTCGTGGGTTTTTGGAACGCCTGGCAAATCACCGGCGAGCCGACGTTCAGGAATGCCGCCATGCAATGCTGGCGATTCATTCAAGAGAAAATAGTCGATCGCAAGCACGGCGAGTGGTTTTGGCGGATCGACGAACGCGGCGTCCCCGACGACGCGCTGCCGAAAATCTCCGCCTGGAAATGCCCCTACCACAACGGCCGCTGCTGCTTGGAAATCCTGCGCAGAATCTCCGCCTCTTGAAATTTCGAGAATAGAACATGACAAACGAGCAATTCAACGAACGGTTAGATCGGCTGTTCGCCGACCACGAGAAGCTTATCGAGCGGCCGAACGAAATCGATACCGCGAGCAACGGCGTATTTCATCGTTACCGAAATCCCGTATTGACCGCCGCGCATGCGCCGATTTTTTGGCGTTACGATTTGAACCGCGAAACGAATCCGCACTTGTTGGAACGCTTGGGCATCAACAGCGTTTTCAATCCCGGCGCGATCGAACTCGAGGGGCGGATTCATCTCGTCGCCCGCGTCGAAGGCGCCGATCGCAAGAGCTTCTTCGCCGTCGCGGAAAGCGAAAACGGCATCGATCGCTTCCGCTTCCGGGATTACCCCGTCGTGCTTCCCGAGACCGAGGAGCCGGACGTCAACGTCTATGACATGCGGCTGGTGCGGCACGAGGACGGCTGGATTTACGGGCTGTTCTGCACCGAACGCAAGGACCCCAAGGCTCCGCGCGGCGATCTCTCCTCGGCGGTCGCCCAGTGCGGCATCGTCCGCACGAAGGACTTGAAAACGTGGCAGCGACTCGCTGATTTGAAAACCCAATCGCCGCAGCAGCGCAACGTGGTCTTGCATCCCGAATTCGTCGCGGGAAAATACGCCTTCTACACCCGGCCGCAGGACGGCTTCCTCGACGCCGGTTCGGGCGGCGGCATCGGCTGGGCGTTGGCCGACGATATCGAGAAGGCCGTGCTCGGTCCGGAAACCATCGTTCACGACCGGAAATATCACACCGTTTACGAGGCGAAGAACGGGCTTGGCCCCGCGCCGCTCAAAACGCCCGAAGGCTGGCTGCACCTGGCGCACGGCGTGCGCAACACCGCCGCCGGCTTGCGCTACGTGCTCTACGCTTTCATGACCGCGCTCGACGATCCCCGCCGCGTCATCCACGAACCCGGCGGGTATCTGCTCGCCCCGCGCGGCGAAGAGCGGGTGGGCGATGTCTCGAACGTCGCCTTCTCGAACGGCTGGATCGCCCGATCGAATGGCGAACTGCTCCTCTACTACGCCTCGAGCGACACCCGCTGCCACGTGGCCGGCGCCACGGTCGAAAAACTCATCGATTACTGCATGCACACCCCGCGCGATCCGCTCCGCTCCGCCGCCTGCGTCCGGCAGCGCATCGCCTTGATCGAACGAAACCTGGAGTTGATGCGAAAAGCGGGCCGCTGATGCGACATTGTGCGATTTGTATCCTTGCCCGCATTATTCAGAAAAGCGATTCGTAGAAGCGGCATCTTGCCGTTTCGCCTAAAATGCGGCAGGATGCCGCATCTACGATGTTTATGCCATTAGTTTTCAGGATTGAGGCTTTCTCCTCAATGTTTTATGCGGCGAGAGCGTTAAGTTGTTGCAGGGTGGCGTGTTGCGCAGCGAGGACGGCGCTGAATATGCGG
>JADLEL010000199.1 GCA_020846145.1 Pirellulales bacterium
AAATGGGACTGTCCCCCTCGCGCCGCGGGAAGGGGACAGGTCCATGTTTTCGGCCTACCGTTTGTCCGCAAAATACGTCATTTCGCCGAAAAATGGACCAGTCCCCGACCGGGGCGTGAACGCTTACCGGGGAAGAATACGATCGATCCACCGAAGTCTTATGCCACCGCGGCGGAGTTGCGCTCGGGTTGCAGGTTCGCGGCCTCGGCCAGCCGATCGGCAATTGCCGGCCACCCCTCGCGATCGAGGAAAATCCGCGCCCAAAGCTCGAAATTCAGCAACGTCCACAGGGCCTCGCTGCGGTCCCGCTTGCCTTGGAGATGCTCGCCGAGGAGTTGCGCCACGTACGATTCGTTGAAAATCCCCCGATCGCGCGCTTCCGCACCGAGCAGCACGGAACGGACGACGCGGTCGAATCCCCGGCGGAACCATTGGTTCAAGGGAACGGGAAATCCCATCTTTTTTCGCGCGATGATGGATTTCGGCACGATATTTTTCATCGCCTGCTTCACGAGATATTTGCCGTTGCATCCCCGCAACTTGAAGCGCGCGGGCACGCGCGCCGCGAATTCCACCAGTTTATGGTCGAGGAACGGTACCCGGCTTTCGATCGAAGCCGCCATGCTCATGTTGTCCTGCTTCATCAGCAGTTCCACGAGATAGGTCTTCTGGTCGGCGTACAGCAACCGATCGAGGAGGCCGGAATCGCGGCGGCGATAGAGTTCCATCGTGTCCCGATAAGGATTCTCCTCGCGGCAGCCGTCCCAGAACTCGGCGGCGAAAAGCTGCCGGTGGACCTCCGGCGAAAATATTGCATAGAAATTGTCGTAAACGATCTCTTCCGGGCGAAGCGAATAATTCAAAAAAGTATGGCTGAGCTTTTTCTTGATCGCAAGCGGCAGCGGCCATTTCCAGAGCGTTCCACGCACGCACGATCGGTGCAGCCGATCGGGCACCATCCGATGATAGAGTCCCCCCCACTTCATATTGAAAAGCGTCGCCCAATAGCGTTCGTAGCCGGCGAAAGTTTCGTCGCTCCCTTCGCCGGTGAGCACCACCTTGACGTGTTCGCCGGCGAGCCGCGACACTTCGTAGAGCGCGACGCTCGACGAGTTCCGAATCGGTTCGTCCTCGTGCCAGATCAATCGCGGCAGCGAGGCGAAGGCGTCGTTCGGCTTGAGCACGATCTCGTGATGCTCCGCGCCGATCTCCGCCGCCGCTTCCCGCGCGAAATCGAATTCGCTGTAGTAATCCGCTTCGAAGCCCACGGAAAAGGTCTTCACGGGCGCGGACATTTGCCCCGCCATCACCGCCGCGATCGCGCTCGAATCCAAGCCGCCGCTCAAAAATACTCCCAGCGGCACGTCGCTCATCAGCCGCATCCGCACCGAATCGCGAAAGAGCGCGAGAAACTCCTCGGTCAACTCGCCTTCGCTCCGCGACTCGTTGCCGACCGCGGGCAAGGGCACGTCCCAATACCGCTCGATTTGCAGCTTGCCCTCCCGCCACAGGAGCCAGTGCCCGGGAAGCAATTTATTGATCCCTTGGAAAAGGGTGCCATCGCCCGCCAGATAACCCAACGTCAGATATTCCGGCACGGCCTCGCGGCGGAGCGACGCGGAAATCCACTCCGCGGCCAAAAGAGCCTTCACTTCCGAAGCGCACAGCAGCGCACCTGCCGATTCGACGTAATAAAAAGGCTTGACGCCCAAGCGGTCTCGGGCGGCGAAGCAACATTCGGTTCGGGCGTCCCAGATCGCGAAGGCGAACATCCCCCGCAAGCGTTCGACGCAACCCGCGCCCCACTCTTCATAGGCATGGACGATCGTCTCCGTATCGCAGCGCGTGCGGAAGCGATGCCCCAAGGCTTGCAGTTCCTTTTGCAGTTCGAGATAGTTGTAGATCTCGCCGTTGTAGGTGATCCATACGCTGCAATCTTCGTTGCACATCGGCTGTTTGCCCCCGGCCAAGTCGATAATGCTCAAGCGGCGATGCCCCAATCCCACCGCGTGGCGAGCGCCCGTGAAGAGTTGAATGCCTTCGCCGTCGGGACCGCGGTGCGCCATCGCATCGTTCATCCGCTGGAGGTCCTCTTTCCGCGGGATTCGCCCGCCCAGGCTGCTCAAAATGGCCGCAATGCCGCACATAATAAAGCCTTGTTACTTTTCTACCGTTCTTCCGAACCGTTCACAGGGGACTGTCCCGATTTTCGCGGCGCAAAAGATTATCGCGCCGTACTAGCGCTTAATCGCCGCGAAAATGGGACTGTTCCCCTCGCGCCGCGGGACGATCCCTGGCCGTTCAGGCCTTTTCCAAACCCAGATCGCGCTCCAAGGTCGATTCGATCGCCGTTCGCAGGTAAAGTTCTTCGTAATCCCGCACCATGCGGTCGATGCTGAAATGCTTTTCGACGCGCACGCGGGCGATTCTTCCCAACTCTTCCCGCAAGGGCCGGTCGCGCATGAGTTGCTCCAGGTTTCGCGCCAAGGCCTCGGCGTTTTCCGCCGGAATCAAGCAACCCGCCTTTCCCTCGTCGAGAAGCAGGGAATTCGATCCCACGGCGGTCGCCACGACGGGCAATCCGCAAGCCATTGCCTCCAGCACCGTATTCGACATCCCTTCCGAAACCGAGTTCAGCACGAAGGCGTCCAGCGCGTTGAGAAAGCGTTCGATTTGCGGAATATCGCCGAGAAAACGTACGCGGTCGCAAATATTCAAGTCGCGCGCCGCCGCTTGAAGCGATTCCCGCAACGGGCCGCTCCCGGCAATAGCCAAGACCGCATTCTCGCCGCGCTCTTTCAAAAGCGCCAACGCTTGCAGCATTCCCAGATGATTTTTCACGGGCACGAGCCGCGCGACCATCCCGACCGTAAACTCCGCTTCGGGAAGGTCGAAATCGCGCCGCCATTCGGATCGGCGCTCCCGGCACGGCCGGAAACGTTCGGTGTCCACGCCATTCGGAATCACCTGGATGCGATTCCGTGGAAAATTGACGACCTGTGCCATTCGGTCGGCCAAGGGAGCGGACACCGCGGCAACCTGGCGGACCTTCGACCACAACCAACGCTGAATCATCACGTTCCGCGGCCGTTCTTCCATCACGCCGTGTTCGCCGTGGATGACGATGGGCGTTCGCGCCATTTTAGCCGCCGCCCAGCCCTCCACGAGCGTTCCCCAGGAATGCGTGTGCAGGATATCGATTCGCAACCGCCGCAAATGCCAAGCCAGCCGAAAAGGGAGCGTGGGATCGATCCCCATCCAGGATTTGGCCGCCGCTAATTTCACGCGGCGGGCGTCCACCCGCGATTCCAACGCCCCGCCCGACCGAAAAACGCAGATCGACGGGGCGAATCGCTCCGGATTCAAGCGGTTGCACAAATTGACCACCCCATTTTCCAAACCGCCGGTTTCCAGGCTATACACCGCATGCATGACGTTCAGTCGCGGGAATTTCGACATCGCTCTCCAGGGGATCGTTGAACTCGGGAGTTCGGCTTAGCGTTCGGTAAAGTTCTTTCCATTGCCCGGCGACGGCCCGCCAAGTGTATTTTTTGGATTCCACCAGTCCGGCGCGCGACAACCGGGCCGCTTCCGCGGGATTTTCGATCAGTTCGATGATCCGCTCCGCCGCGGCGGCATGGTCGTCGAGGCCGACGAGGCAGCCGTTCAAGCGGTCGGTTACGATAAATGGAATGCCCCCTGCCGCGGTGGAAACGATCGGCATCCCCGCCGCGAAGGCCTCGAGGATTGAGACCGGCATGTTGTCCACCGACGACGTGTTCAAAAATACGTCGTGCTTTTCGTAATAGCGTCCGATTTCCGCGCGTTCGATTCGCCCTGCGAACGTTACGTTATCGAGATCGAGTTCCGCGGCGAGGCGTTGCAGGCAATCCCGCTGCGAGCCTTCCCCGGCGATCGTCAATTCGGCTTGGGGATATTTATTTTTAACGAGGCGAAATGCCCGCAACGCGCAGGGGATGTTGTAGAGCGGCTCCAATGCGCGCGTCATCAAAAGCTTCGGTTGCACCCGCTTTCGTTCGACGGGCGCGATCGCCGCCCCCGCGAGGTAATTCGGTATCGCCGCGGCGCTGAATCCAAATCGTTGGAATACCGACACCAGGTAGGGCGACGGAACCACAATGCAAGCCGGAAGCCGCATCAACCATTTGGTGATCCGCCAACTGTGAGCCAAATGGTCTTCGGCTTCGCCCGAATGATAATTCAGAATCGCGGCCTTGCGAAAAAAGCGCGACAGCAGAATCGCCGGCGCCGGCGAGATCAGGAACGAGCTGTAGGACGCCGAAAAAATGTGGATCACGTCGTAATTCGGCATCGCTCTCAACAGTGCGATCAGGTAAAAGAACGTGCGCACCGCGGTGCGGACGAATTTAATCGATTCGAGGTGGTGCAATATGCCCGGCGGCCGCGGATCGACCGGCACGAAGCCGACTCGATATCCGTCCTCGCGGAGATCGGCCAGCAGTTGGTGCGCCATGACCGCTTGACCGCCCAGCGCACGCTGGGATGCGGCGATAATCAGGATCCGCGGCTTGGAACGTTCGTCATTCATGCGTGGGAACGCGCTCGTCGGGAAGGTCGTCCGCTCGATCGACCGCCGAGGTTTGCGATCGGCGCCGGTGGGGATGCGATAGTAATTCCATTGCGCGGCGCTTCATGCCTGCTAGAAACTCGCCGATCGATCCCGTAGCGGATGCCAAGTGAATCGTCGCCAGAACCACGGGCAATAACGGCAACAGCCGCATATTTTTTTGGGTGATTGCGATCTTCGCGCTTTCGTAAAGAATCGCTCCCGCGTACAGTCCCAAGATCCCAAAATACACCCACCACAACCACGGCCGGAGGAATCCGCCGCTCCAACCGGCCAATACGCCCAGGAAAAAAATCGCGGGCAGCAAGCTCCCCAGCGAAAAGGTATCGGGATGTTTCCGCAGCAGGCGCATCCGCCCGCGGCCGTAGCGGACGATCTGGCGGAAAAGCCCCGCAAGATTCGAACGCGGGTGATACCGCACTTGGATCGCGGGAGTGAAAAAACACTTCAGTCCCGCCCGATCGAGGCGATGGTTCAACTCCACGTCCTCGCAGGCGTCGAACTCCTCGTCGAAATAACCCACCTGCTCGAATACCTTCCGGCGATAGGCCACCGCCACGCTGTGCGCCGGCACGAAGCGCTCTCGATCGGAGTAGATGAACGAAGACGGATGGTGCCCCAAACGGCTCGACCGGGCCAGTGAAATCGCCCGTTGCATTAACGTGGCGCCCGCGACGTCCAGCGGTTGCGGGCGGCCGAGGCAATCGGCGCCGCTGCGCCGAAAAGCATCCGAAACGTTCTTCAGCAGCAGCGGGCTTCCCAGTTCGCAATGCCCGTCCACGATCAACACGACTTCTCCCCGCGAATGGCGGATGCCGATATTCCGCGCTGCGCTCGAGAGCCGTTGCGGATTATCGAGCAAACGCACGCGGGGATGTTTCGCGGCGATCGCGCGGACTCGTTCGACGGTATCGTCCGTGGAGCCTCCATCCACGACCAGAATCTCGCACCGCTCGGCATCGTACTCTTGGCGCAAAAGCTGCCGCAGGGTGGACTCGATATGCCGCCCCTCGTTCCGCACGGGAACGATCGCGCCGATCGACAAGTCCTCGCTCTTTGCGCCGAGGGTCGCGGAAATATCGGAGGTAGTCGAGGACGTCGCGCTCAAGATTTCAGGCAATGCGCCCTTCGAGGGGCGGTCGGAGGCAAAATCCCCTGCTCGGCCAGCACTTCGCGCATGGAGCCAAATCGAAAACTTCCGAGGAGTCGGTCGAGTTTGCCCAAAGTGCGATGCAAATTCCGGTAATGGCGAAAGCGCGATTTGAAGGAAGCCGGCAACCGCGGTTGCTCCGGATCGACTTCCCAGGGGTGGATGTAGAACGCGAACGGCGGCCGACGCCGTTCCAACTGCCTCAGACACCATAAGCTGAACCGCGCCGGATACATCCGAAAATATCCTCCGCCGCCCACCGGGAGCACGATTTTTCCCCAGAGCGGCAAAACGGCGGGAGGAAATTCCCAGAGCGCGCCCGATGGCGTTGCCAGGCGATGCAGGCCGGTTTGTGCCCCGGGGATTCCGTAGAGATCGTGGTAGATGGGAACCACGCTGGAATCGACCGTGAAGCCCTCCTCCAGCAAAATTTCGAGCGCCCAGCGGGAAGCGCCGGTCACCGAAAAGCTGGGCGCGCGATAAGCGGAAATCCGCGAACCCAGGATGTCTTCCAAGAGCTCCGCCGAGCGGCGGAGGTCCGCGCGAAATTGCGCGGGGGTTTGCGAATAGATCAATCGATGCGCGTATCCGTGCGAACCCACCTCGTGCCCCGCCCGATCGATCTCCCGGACCAATTGCGGATATCGCTCGGCAATCCATCCCAAGACGAAAAAAGTCCCCCGCACCCGATGCTTCGCCAAAAGATCGAGCAGCCTCCGCGTGTTCCCCTCGACGCGGCTCGGATATTCATCCCAGCGTTCCCGGGAAACGCAGCGGTCGAAAGCGGAGACTTGAAAATAATCCTCCACGTCCACCGTGAAGGCATGGAGAGGGCGGGAGTAGGCTACGGATTGCGTCAAATCTTGAAGTCTTCGGTTCCCGAATGCGGGTGAATTGCCGCTCTTCAGCGGCCGCAAATGCGATCGATCCCCGCCGCGGCTATTTGGACAGCGTCTGTTTGCATTTGCGCGGATCGTACGCCTTGACGCCGCGGCTTTTGGCCCCGTTTGCATTCGACGGATTCGATTCGAGCTGCATCTGGAACTGTTTGAGGGTAACTACCGCTTCCGCGGGTTGGAAGGCGGATTTTGCGTCTTCTTCGGCGGGAAGTTTCGCCGCCCGCTTAAGCCCGAAAATCCCCAGAACGGGCAATTTGGCGATCCGCAGCGCCGTGCAGAGCAGCAGCCGCAAATCAAGCCATAAAGTGGCCGTTTGGATGTATTCGAGATCCAACATTATTTTCCGGCGCACGCTGTCGAGATCGCTATCGGGGGGGAGATTCAACTGCGCCAATCCCGTGATCCCCGGCTTGACCGCGTGGCGGTTCGCGTAATCGGGAATCCGGCGGGAAAGAATTTTCACGAACTCCGGACGTTCGGGCCGGGGGCCGACCAGGGACATTTCCCCGCGCAGGACATTGAATAATTGCGGCAATTCATCGAAGTGAAATTTGCGCATGAAGCGCCCCAACGGCGTTACCCGCGGATCGGCGGTCTGCGTCCATGCCGGCCCGGTGCGGGCTTCGGCATTGTGCGTCATGCTGCGAATCTTAAACATCTTGAAGATTCGACCCTTATGTCCCACTCGGGTTTGGGTAAAAATTGCCGGACCGCGGGAAGTGAGCCGCACGAGGCAAGCGAACAATGCCATCAGCGGCAAGCCCGGCACGAGTAACAAAGCGGCGATAAAATAATCTAAAATATATTTGCCGCCAACGTATCGCGACGGTTTCAGGGCGGAAACCGCCGGCGCGGGACGGCAGTTCGTCGGCTGGGATTGGGGGGGCTTGAACCGTCGAACTTGTTTAAGTAGCGTGCTCACCATGATGTTCTTCCTTGCGTATGACCGGTTCTCGATGCCTGCGCGTCGAAATCCGCGTATGCGTTTTGCCTTTCCTCGAAAACAATGCAAATCCGTTAAAACTATCGCACTAGCGCTCGATTCATGTGTGTTTGCAAGGCGGGAATGAAATCCGCCATGAATTGGACCGCCGGATCGTTCGCGGGATCGTTGTTCGCGGAGCGGTTCTCCGCGGCGCGATTCGTGATTTGGACCTTGTAGAGAAACTTCCGGGTGGAAAACGAAAAGCGGGGATTTTCCGCCGCGACCCAAGCGTCTCCCGCGCTCCAACCGTAATAAATATTCAGCACTTGGGCATCGACCCCGCTCAGTCGAAAGGTCGTCTTCCAGATCGAATCGCCGCCGTTCCGGCCGGGAATCGGGAGCTTGATGCGCTCTCCAAGTTGCTGGTGGTCGCGGCTCGCGTAGCAGACTTCCGGGGTATGCACGGAAATCGGACCGCTCGATCCCAACAAGACCAAAACGTTGATCGCGGCGCCGCTCTTGCGGTTCACGTAGTCGCGCTGAAAATAACCGTAAGGGACGAGTTGATTCAACGCGTCGCTGCCGAGTTTCTCCGTTTTTTTCGTTTCCCAGTCCGCGAAATTCGCCGGAAACGATTCGAGCCGTTCCCCGGCTTGACGCTGGAGGTTCGAGATCCCCCATCGATTGCTCAGCGATCCTTGCATGAAACCGGAGGCAAGCGTCAAGAAGAACGCGACGATCGATCCTAAAACGAAAGTTTTCATGAATTCCTTGTTTTTCGGCGACTCGACCGATGGGCGGCAAACAAAATAATTCGCGGAAAATCGGCGGATGCCGAGGGATTGCGGTTTTCTGAATTATACGCAAATATATTCCGAATCAAGGGCGATTCGAACCGGTCGGGAACTATTTCGTATTCGGCGATTTCTCCCGCGATTCCGCGAGTCCTCTCGGCCCTGCGGCTATCTACTTAGGCAACCGTTCAAATGCGATCTGTTTTTAATGCCGCCCCCTTCGTAAAAGCAATTCACAAATTATTTCGCGACAAGGCGCCTTCGAGTTCGGCGAGTAGTTTTTTGTCGCCGGGGGTCAATATCTGCCGCTCCAAATCCAAACTCCGGGCGCGCTTCAAGGCTTCGCGGGCCTTTTCCAGGTCGCCCGCGCGCTGATAAGCCACCGCCCCGTGGAAACAATAACGCGGATCGATTTGCGGCGCGGCGCACGCTTCCTCGAAGAGGGGGATCGCTTCCCCGGGCTTGTCTTCCGCGATTAAAATCACCCCCTGCAGATCCAAGAGACCCGCTTGGGGGCCGACCTGCGCCATGGCGCGCTCGAGCAACAATTTCCCCTCGGAGAGCTTGCCCGGCTGCTCGGCCAGGACGGTCGCCAGGTTATTGAGCGCCTGCACGTCCCGCGGTCGAAGTTCGACGACCCGCCGCAAGAGCGATTCGGCTTCTTCCATCCGCGACTCTTGGATTCGCAAAGCCGCCAGCACGTTGAGCAGCTCCGGTTGGTCGCGGTAGGTTTCCGCCGCCTTCGCCAAGAAGGCGTTCGCACGCTCGTAATCCTGCGCCGAGGGCCGGCCTTCCAGCATCATTAACGCCGCGATGAGGAAAGGCTGCGGAGCAGGATCTTTGGCCGCGGCATCCTCGCACAGCCGGAGCGCTTCTGCATGACGCCCTTGCCGCGCGAGCGATTGAGCGAGAAGTCGATAGTGGTCGGAAGACTTCTCCATCGCCCGCCGATACCACCGTTCCGCATCGGCATGCAATTGGACGGAACTGTAAAGGTCGCCTGTAGTTTCCAAAAAGCTAATTTCGATCCGGGGATTTTTCGGGAGTTTGGGCCGTTGCCTTTCGGCCCAACTCTCGATCAGCGGGCCGACTTCCCCGGATCGATCGAACTTGTTCAGAAAACGCGCCTTCAAGGCGACGGCTTGAAGGTTATCGGGGGCCAATGCTTGCAGTTTTTGGAGCCATTTTTCCGCTTCCAACGCCATTTTCCGCGCGGATTCTCGCTCTCGCGGAAGTTCCATTTGCAAAATCAACTCCAGATACGCCGCCAACTGCGGCGCGGTCGGATAGGGCATCTCCACTACGGACCGGAGTTTCTCCCGGGCCTGCTCCAACTTCCCCTCCGCCTTGTAGATCTGGGCTAAAAATACCAAATCTTCCGCACGGGCTTGTTGAGGACCGGAGGCGAGTTTTTCGTAGATCGCGCGGGCTTGTTCGAGATTCTTTTTCCCGCCCCGGTTCGCGTAGATCACCGCCTTCAGCGCTTGCGATTGCCGCTCCTCTTGAGGGTCGGCATGTTTGCCGGAAACCAGGCTTAGCGCCTCGTTCCATTCGCGTTCTCCGCCGCGCGCGACTAATATCTTCGCCAGTAATTGCCGCGCCCGCGCCGTTTCGGGGGCTTTTTTCAGCACGCCGCGAAGGGCCTTTTCCGCCGACGCGGGATCGCGATCCGCCATCAGCAGCCGTTCGGCTAATGCGGTCTGTTCCTCCGGCGCGTCCCCCGTCAGGCCGATCACCGCCTGCCACGCCGCCCCGGCGCCGGCCGCGTCCTGCAACAATTCGCAGCCTTCGGCCAGCAATCGCTGGCGCTCGACTTCGGGAATCTTGGCGTTCGCCTTGATCTTCTCCAGATGTTCCTTGGCGATCTGGGTTTTTCCGCCGTGCTGGTAGCACCAGAGCAATTGATAGTGCAAGGCGGCATTTTCGGGCGATTCCCCGATCGCCCGCAGAAGCGTTTCTTCGGCCTCCGCGATTCGATCGTCGAATACGAGCAAGCGGCTCAAGGAGACGATCGCCTGCGGATCGCGATTTTGAATTTGCGCGTTCTTCCGCGCCAATTCGATCGCCTCCCGCCATTGCCCTTGTCCGGCCGCCAGGGAGATTTCCCGCGCGGTCAGCGCCGCGGAACCGGCCGCGCGGTCTTGCATCTCCGCGAGCCGGCGTTCGGCTTCGGCGTATCGCCCCAAGCGATACAGCAAGGCGAGGAGTTTTTCATAAACGGCAAGCTCGCGGCAGCCGGCTTGGATGGCGTTCCGATAGGCGTCCGCCGCATCTTCCAGCCGTCCCCGCCGCTCCTGGATCGCGGCCTCCAACTGGAATCCCCGCGACCAGGAAGGCCGTATTTTTTTCAGTTCCGCCAGCGCGCGTTCGGCCTCGGCGAACTCCGCATCGTTCGGACTTTTAGCCGCGGCCGCCAAACGCCGCCCGCGGCAGTAGCGCCATAAAGTGCCTTCGGTCCCCTCGCGGCGCGCCAGTTCTTCTTCCCAGCGTTTCGCGTCGGATAACTGGTTGTTCTCCAGCATCCGCATTGCCAAGGCGAAAATCAGCTTGATCGATTCGGCATCCGACGCCTCGGATTTCTCGGCGGTCTCCGCGTCGAGCAGCGCCCGCAGCCGCTCGCCGGCCTCTTTCGTGCGGTCCCGCACGATCTCCATCCCGATCAATTCGCGCGTCAGGGGGGCGCGGAGTTTCGGCGGCGCCTGCGCGATTTCCGCTTCGAGAACTTTCACCGCGTCGGCGAATCGGCGCCGCGCGAAGGCGATCCGCGCGCGCAGTAAATATGCCTGCGAGTCGGAGGGCCGGAGCTTGGCGTACAGAGCCAGCGCACGGTCGGTTTCCGCGGGCGCTTGCAGCGCTTCGTAGATCGAAATCAGCGCCCGCAGCAGCGCGGGATCGTCCGGATATTGGGATTCCAATTTTTTGAATCGCGGGAGCGATTCCGCGCGCGCCGCCGCCAAATCGGCGGAATCTTGGAGGCGGTAGTGCGCCGCCTGCAGTTCCAGGAAATCCAACTGCCAGGCAAGCGATGCTTCCGCGCCGCCCTTCGCCGACCGCGCGTCGCGCATCGCATTCTCGAAATCCGCCCATTGCCGCGCTTTCTTCGGATTTTCCATTTCCCTTTGGAGCAGGCATTGCGCCAACTCGAAGCGGTTCCGCGCGGTATCCTCCTCTTCCAACGCGCGGCGGAGATGTTTTTCCGCCAGATCGAACCGGCTCATTGCCTGCCAAGCCTTGGCCGCCGCCAACCGCGGCGCGGGCGGCATGTGGTGATCTTGCTTTGCGGCTTCTTCGTAGAGCAGGACCGCGGCTTCGTACGCGGTTGCCGCCCGATCGGTCTGATTCCGGCGGGTGTAGATCTCTCCCACGAACATCGCGGCACGATAGACCTCGAGAAGTTGTTCCGGGGTGCGCTTCTCGCCGTCCGCGATGAGTTGCAGAATCGGCAAGGCGGCTTGCAGTTCCCCGCGCTGAAAATGCCATCGTCCCCGCAACAGCCCCACGGATTGTCGCAGGGCGTTCACTTTCGCGACATATTGTGGTTCCTGCCTTCCCGTGCTGGGATCGTTCTGGCTGCTCAGCCGGGCGACAAGCGATTCCAAAATGTCCAGCGGCCCCTCCGCCGCCGACGTATTGCCGGCGCGGGAAACCTCGTTCACCCGGTCGAGAGCGAGGAGGATATCCGCCAAATACCGGTTCAACGGCTCGCTATTGGGGATTTTTTTCAGTCCGGTCTTCCAGGTCTGGATGGCCGCTTCCGGTTCGCCCCGAAGTTTTTGGATAAATCCCAAATTCGCGAAGGAAAATTCCTGGATTCCCCGCCACTCCCCAGCGGTCGGCTGGACTTTGTCGCCGGCTTGCGGTTTTTGCCGAGACTCCTTCTTCTCCTTGGAGCTTTCCGCGTCGAGCTTTTCCTGCGCCAGTTGAATCACGCGTCGATAGGACTCCATCGCCGCATTGAATCGCGGAATCGCATCTTCCATTCGTCCGCTCTTATAAAGCTGATCCTGGGCCGCCTTGTGCTCCATTTCCGCCTGCGTAAACACGATGCGGGGATCGTTCGCATCGGACGCCAACGCAAGCTCGAGGTCTTTTTCGGCGCCGGCCTTCCCATAAATGCGTTTATAGGCAAAACGCGTCATCAGCGCCTCGGCGTCCGCGGGGTGTGCCGCCACCATCTCTTCGATGAAGCGATCGGCTCGCCGATGGCGCTCGGCTTCCGGCATCGATCGTTTGTCCTCCGCGAGCCACTGCGGCTTTTCGCGATAGATCGTCGCCATCAGGAGTACAAGTTCCCGGTCGCCGGGATTGGCTTTCAACGCTTCTTCAATGATCTCCTCGACGCTGCGGTTTTCCTTGGAACTCGCCTTCCAAATGCCTTGTTCGCACTGTCTGAAAATGGCCAGCGCCCGCAAACGCAAGCCCCGCGCGCGAAGCACCGCCAAGGACTCCTTGGCGGGCTCGTTTTTTCCCGCGGTCTGCACTTCTTCGAGCAGGGTTTCGGCCTCTTTTTCGGCCGCGTTGAATTGCCCCGTCTCGCGCAGCAGTTCGCAGAGGCGGGCGCGCAACGGGGGAATCTCGTCGGCCGCGGCCCAACCGAGGGCTTGATGATAAAGTTCGATCGCGCGTTCTTTGGATAATCCCGTCGTTGCCGAATCGTAAACCTCCGCGAGGCGCACGCGAACCTCCGCATTCTTCGGTTCGATCAGCAAATAGCGCTGCAGATATTCGGCCGCCGCGTGCGGATCGTTTTCGGCCAGCAACTCGTCGGCGCGCGCCAGGAAGGAATCGGCCAGCCGCCGGGTTTGGTAATAATGCCAAAAATAGAGGCCCGGCGCAACGACGAACAAGATCACTGCGCTGACCAACAGCAGCCAGCCGTTGATCGTTTGCCGCCGTTTGGACGCCGTTCGTGGAACGTCGGCGGTTCCGGATTTTTCGGATTTCGCGTCTTTCATGGGAACCTCTCGTCAACCGGATTAGTTCGAGGTCGTCCGCGGCGGGATCCGCGCGGACGGCACCCCGGCTAGGGGAATTCAACCGCGCACGACGCGCTCATAGCCATAGCTGCCGTATCGGCTGGCGTACGTTCTCGTGGGCACTCCGCTGAGCACCAGCCCCACCGGATTGCCTCCGGTGTTCTGCAGCCGTTCGTAGGCCTTGCGGACTTGGTCGATGCGGCTCACGTCCCGCAGCGTACAGAGCACCGATGCGTCGGCGATGGCCGCCAGCATCAACGCTTCGCTGGCGGCCAAGATCGGCGGCGTGTCGATAATCACGTAGCGATATTTTTCGGGAATCGCCCGCCGCAACGCCTCCCGCGCGCCGTTGCCGAAGAGTTGATGCGGATTGGATTTCAATTTTCCCGCGGGAAGAAGGTCCAAATTCGAAGTTCTGACGGGAACGATCGCCTCCTCGAGCGTGCAATTGCCCTCCAAGACCTGGATCAGGCCGGGATCGAGCGGCACATCGAAGAGCGTATGCATGTCCGGCGCGCGGGTGTCGCCGTCGATCAGCAGGATCGGGCGGTCCGTGGCGCGCTCCAGGCTCATGGCCAATTGCGCGGCGATGCTGGTCTTGCCTTCGTGATTGATCGCGCTGGTGATCGCCAGAATCCGCACCTCATGCAAATCCTCCTCGAGCATCAACGTGGTCCGCAGGCTATCGACGCTCTCCTCGAACATCCGCAGATCGAAGCCCATCCGCTGCGGCATGCGGCCGCGGGCGCCGATCCGCCGCGAGGGGAGCCGCGCGATTTCGCCCAGCACGCGATGCCGCGCTTCGGTCTCCAGGTTGGCCGCGTCGCCCACGCGGCGCGCGATCTTTTCCCAACCCAAGACCAGCGCGAACGGAAAACAGAGTCCCCCCAGCGCGGCTAAGAGCACGTTCCGCAAAGGAAACGCCACTACGGGCGACTTCGGCGGTTCTGCCTCCGAGAAGGTCAGCACGCGATTGGGACCTTCGCTCTCCGTGCGCAATTTCACGATTCGTTCGGCGATCAAGCCCTCGATCTTTTCGGCACGTTCGAGTTCCCCTTGCTTCAATCGCAGCGTCAAGGTGTCGCCGCTCGACTGTTTCATGCCTTTGATTTCGTTTTCGTACTTTTGCCGCAACATTTCGCTCGTGATCCGCCGGCCCTCCAAATCGCTCCGCAGGGCGGCCTCGATCTCGGTGCGCTGCCCGTCCATCGCCGCTTGCATTTCCCCGCGCAGGGACTCCCGCAGATACTTGCGCAACTGCTCCAGCGCCGATTCGGTTGCGCCGATCTCCCGCGTCAACTGCTGCCGCGAGGGATCGCGTTCCTTCCGCGCCGAGATCGAATCGAGATTCCTCAGTTGCGCGCGCATCTCCATCAATTCCAGCTTTAGCCGCGCGACCTCGGAATGGTTTTCGACCTTGCTCTGCAGAGCGGTTTCGGAGACGGCGGCCGGTTGCGCGGCCGCTTGCTTTAAGGCTTGCAGCCGCGCCTTCAGCACTTCCTGCTCCACTTCGGCCTTGACGAGCAGATTCTGGATTTCCGTCAGCGGATGATTCACGACCGTTACCGGTTCGAGGTTCCCTGCGTACGGATCCTTGCCGGTGGATTGGATCGCCGAATCGCGCACCTCTCCCCGCAAGCGTTTCACTTCGCTGGCGCGGGAATCTAGCGCCTGATTGAGTCGATTGACCACCGCCATCTCTTGCTTCTTATCCTCGTTATAAAGGTAATTTAAATACGATTTTACCACCGCATTCACCACCGCGGCCGCGTTCTCGGCAGAAGGCGCGGCGTACGCCACGCGGTAAAGTTCCGAATCGTTGGCTTGTTTCATGCTGACCTGACGGGCCAGCCATTGCAGCGGATCGGCTTCCGCGGAAATCTCCGGCATCCGCGCGATTCGCGGATCGGCCAGCACGGGGCCGAGAATCAGCCGATGCCGCAGCAACTCGATTTGCGTATTCACGAACATCCGACTCGCTTCGCGATCCTCCACATTGAAATCGAAGGCGATAGGCTGCTTCCGCGAAGTGATTTTCAGCAAGTACACGGCCTCGTAGTAGGGCACGAACAGCCAATACACCACGGCCGCCGCGCCCAGTCCGAGAATCAATCCCGTCGGCACGGCCCACTTCCACCAGCGCCGCAGGGCGTCCCGCAGGAAAAATACCCCGCTGGCCGAATCGCGCGGCGCGGAGGGGCAAGAGGCGAATTTTTTTGCGGCCAACGGCAGCTTCACGCCGCTCAAAATCGGCAGCGGGGCGGAGGAATCGTTGGCGGGGAAGGATTTTTTTTCCATGTCGAACATTTTGCATTCTCCGCGGCGAACCGGCCTTCTCGGCCGAAAGTTCATCAACCATCGCGAATCGCCGAATGCTTCCTGCTTACGATAGCCTTTCCAGGCCGATAATCGAACGCATATCGACCTCCTCTTCTTCGCGCACCAGCGACCGCCCGTACCAAAGCGCCAAGGCGAACAAGCCGGCGGCGAAGGGAATCATGACCCAGCCCGCGAAATCGTGGGTGAAGCGCCGCGCGGCTTCCCCCGAAACGTACTCGTGCAGCAACGCCGTCGCCACGATCCGCGCGGCGTTCGCCGCGATCGAAATCGGGATCGCGGCCGCCAGTAAAAAAATTCGCTCCCACCATCCGCGGCGCATGAATAACAGGTAGGCGTACGCCAAAGCCAGGATTCCCACGAAAATCCGCAGTCCCGAACAAGCCTGCTCCACTTCGAGCGTGTGGCTGCCGATCCAAATCGTGTTCCCCTCCGCAATCGCCGGTTGCCCCAAACACTGCAGCACCCAACAACTCGTGCTCGTGGCGATTCGCTGCAAGGGCAAACTCAGCCAGCGCTCCATGCCGTAGGGCAGCGGAATCATGAAGAACAAAAAAACGAGCGCGGGCAAAGCCCACCGAAATAATCGCCGGCCGCCGAGAAACCACGCCGTTCCCGCCAACCACGGCACCATCGACCAGGCATCGACGCTGCCCAAAAAAAATTGGGTGCCGACGAACCGCATCGCGAAAGCGGCGGCCATCAGCACCAGCCCCCCCCAGGCCAGGCCCGGTCCGAAACCGGGAAATTGCTCGCGCTTCACCCACAGAAAAAAGATTGCAATGGGGACCACCAGATAGCCGTGCGAATAATCCGGGATGCGATCCCACGCCTCGACGAGTTGCGTTAGCGTGGGCCAATAGGACCACGAAAAAGCGCCCGCTAGAGAGCAAACGCATATCGCGAATGCCGTGCGGGAAATCGGCGTACTTAACGGCGAGATTCCCGAAACAGCGACTCCCCCCCCCGTTGCGGGAGCCGGAGAATCCGTCGATGCCTCGGAACCCGCTCGGACGATCGATTCCTCGCGGAGGTTTGGCGTCCCCGTTTTTATGAGTTCGTTCGCATCCACGGAGATTGCCCTAGTTTTCGCGGTCGTGGCCATGGGAAACGCATCCGTGGTTATTTCGTGCCCGCGGCGGACTTCTCCCTCCGCGCGCACTCCGTTCTCCTGGGTGGCGCATCGAAAGGTTCATTTGCCGCTTTTCGCCCACTCCACCCGATGCGTCCCGATAGGAATAAACGCCACTTTGGACATTTGCAAAACTATCTACTTCGAAATTCGAAACGACGGAATATTCCGGGGGAGCAAAACCGCCTCGAATTACGAATAATCGCTCGGAAAGCCCCGTTTTACATCCTAGAGATCGAGGAAAAACGATCGTTTTCACGCTGCACTCTTCCCTCGAATTTCCATTTCGAGAAAAGCAATAAAAAATACTGCCCGAATTATAGAGAGATATATACGGGAAAACAAGTTATTAAAGCAGTTTCGGCGTTTTTTCGGAAAAAATGTTCTCTCCGAAAAAAAATTATGAAATGAGATATCCCCGGTAAATACTACTCATGGAAGCGACTCCCTACAATTTGTCCCCCGTGCGGGTAATTATCGAAGAGGGGGTAAATTTAGCGATTACCCCCCCATTCTTTTCGCAATCTCGAAATGAGATATTGATGCAACTTATTACGGAGCAAATACATAGATATATATAATCTTTCCCGGAACGCATTTCCCCAATTCTTAACTGTCCATCAACATCCCCTAGGTGGTTTATTGGCAATCGATGAACGCCTTTCAACATTTGTTTCGCCTTCGGGCGAATAATCCTGCCTGACGGTTGACTTTTCCTGGTCTTCCCCGATATATTTAAGTCGGTTTTGGCGGCTGATTCATCCGCGCTTTGATCGGCCGGCCTCCGCGCGACGATTCAATTCGATCGAATGGCGCGTTCGACGCGGCATCCGAAGTAAGGTTGCCATTTCCTCGCAAGGAACGAAATCCGGCGTCGGCTTACAAAGCGCTCCTTGATTTCCTCGACATCAGGCGAAATACTCGTGTTCCCTGCCGACTCTCCATCAGAACAACGGCTCGATCCTCAATCCCCGAGGGATGAAAACCTCGCGGACGATTGCGAGCGCCCCAAGGCCCTGGACCCGCGGGCCTTGGCCGAGGACGCCGGTTTGGTCGCGCGTTGCATCGGCGGCGAAGTGGCCGCCTGGGAAGAACTCTACCGCAAATGCCACGAGCCGCTCTGCACGACCATCCGCATCCATCTGGGTAAATCGGGATCGGACGCGCAGCTCGTGGACGAATTGGCGGCCCGGGTCTGGTATGCCTTGGTGGATCGAGACGGGAAGCAATTGACCAAGTACAGCCCGCGCCGCGGAAGCATCCTCACTTACATCCGTTTGATTGCGCGCAAGGAAATCTCCCACCACTTTCGTTCCGAGCAGCGGCGTTTGAAAAAAGAATTCGCCAGCCTCGTCCACCGAAACCGCCGCGAATCCGCCGATCGGAGCGAATCCCTTTCGAGCATGTTGGCCGAGTTCCTTTCCTCGCTCACGCCCCGCGAGCGCGATTTCTGCTGCGAATACCTGCACGTTTCCGGGGACGACAATGCGATGCTCGCGGATCATTCCTTCTCTTCGGCGTATATTTGGCAGATGACGCGCCGCATCTACAAGAAGTTTCTCAGTTACGTCGGCCCCGCGCCTTGAGCGTTTCCGCGAACGACTAACGCCGCCGCCAAGCGAAAATCAGCATCCCGAAAACGCCCCAGCCCGACAAGAGCAGAGTTATTGGTTCGGGAACGGTAATGGCGTTCCCGCCTTCGCTCGTTGACGCGCCGCTTACGGATTGAAATCCGGCATTGGCCGCGCCTCCGATCAAGAGCGAGTTTTGGTTGATGCCGGTCGCCGTAAGCGACCCGCCGATGACCGCCGTCTTTCCCGTGCCTTCGATCCGGCCCAAGGCGCGGTCGCCGCCGAAGAGATTGAAAATCCCGTCGTTCACCAAGGGAACGCCCGCGGGAATCGTCAAAGTTCCATCCCGCCAGTTCAGAGTTCCGTTGCTGCTGATGCCGACCTCGCCGGCCGATACCGCGCCGCCATTCAGATCGAAAACGCCTTGCCCGACTTGGCCCACGCGGATTTTTCCGTTAAGCACATTCAAAGTGCCGCCGGTAATCGTATAGCCGCCGCCGGAACTGGGAATCCATTCCGCTCCCAAAAGTAGATCGTGGTTTACGGTGTTTATCCCTCCCGACTGCTCGAAAATACCGGCTCCCCCCGTATGTCCGATGGAGATGTCGTTAGCCGACAATCCACCCGCACTTAAAAAATAGGCGCCCGTCGCCCCCAAATACCGGCCCAAATAGAGCGTGGCGGCGATTTGCTGCATCCCGCCGTTTTGCGTAAAAGTGCCTTGCCCTTGATAGCCGACATCCACTTCCTTGACCGCGATCGTGCCGCTGCCGCTTAGAAGGTAACTTCCCGTCGCGCCGGGATACCGGCCCAGGTAGATGCGATCCGCAACGGCAGTGGTCCCGCCCGTTTGCGCGAGCGTGCCCGGGGCGGTGTGGCCGACGGTCAACTCGCCGTTCACGGCGAGGCTCTGGCCGTTGCCCAAAGCATAGTTTCCCGCGGCGGCTCCGCCGACGTGCCCGAACGCCAGGCCGCCGTTGATCGAGAAGTCGTTGCCCCATCCCGTCAGTTTGTTGACGAACAGAATGCCCGTGTCGCTGCTCGTGAAGGCGCCCGTGGCCGCATTTTTCACGAATTCATCCACAATCACCGCGCCGCCGTTCAACTCGAAGGTCCCCGCGCCGATTTGTCCCAAGTAGATTTTACCGTTTTCCGCGTTCAGGATCCCGCCCGAGACCGTGTATTTGCCGGACGAACCGGCGTTTGTCGCGCTGCCCAAGTAGAGCGCCTGCGCGACGTGGTTTTCGCCTTGCGTCTGTTGGAACGCGCCGCTCCCGCCCGCATGTCCGATCGAGATCTCCACGGCGTCTAACGTGCCGGCTTCCAAGCGATACAGACCATCGCCGCCTACGTTCACGCCTACGTGCAAGGTCGTCGTCTGATTCGTTCCGCTCTCGTGTAAAAACGTTCCTTTGCCGATCCAGCCCACGTACTCCTTGGCGGCCTGCAGATTGGCGGCGTTCAAGGATACCTGGGCGTCGCCGCCCCAGTAACTGAGGTAGGCATTATCGCTGATATTCAATGCACCCCCGGTAATCGCGAGTTGGTTGTCGTTGTAGAGTCCATAAATGGAATCCGCGCCTTGCTCGTGAGTTACACTGACGGGAGTGGGCGATTGAATCTGCACGTTATGATTCGGCCCGGGCAACAGCGGATCGCTCGTCCAATTGCTGCTCACTTTCCAATAACCGTCCTGCCCGATCCACTGATTCCAGACTTGTGCGCGTAGGATCGTGGGTGCGAGAAACGCAATACAACCGCTGAGAACTAAAGTTAATCGCGAAGGATGGATGGGAAGGGTGGGGAAACTAATCGTTTTCAACATAAATAAATCCGTGGTCTAAAACTGGAGATGGAGAAATTCTTAGGCGTAGCTATGCTTTCTGTCGAAGTCGCAATTACAACCCATTATACTTCCACGGGCAACTATTTACAGTGTTTTTTTGCGCGCGAAGGGATTTTGCACGGCAAATAAGACCATCGTTCGCGAAAGCGCCGGGGAAAAAGAAGTCTTCGCCGCGAATGCAACAGAAATAACTAATCGCTACCGTGCCCCAACTAAAGGTCTCAGACAAGCCTTATCAAGTAACTAATTTTTTACACTCGGCCTAGTGTTCCGGCAAGTATTAATTGACAGGTTCCCGTTGGGGCGACAGTTGTACTGTCCCCCAGGGATGGCAGTACAACTGCCATCCCAACGACCTGTCAAATAGTATTTCGAGGACCACTAGGGGCATGTTAACCTGGAAAAGACCAAAAGATAACACTTATGGTTTTTTCGCATATAACTATACAGAGGGGTTTCTGCGACAAAAACCAGTCGTCGGACTATTTTTAATTTTTTTTGTCAGGAATCGTGGGGCGGTGGGGTATAAGTCTTTGAAGCAAGGGCAGTTATTCCAAAGAAATATGAGCCGTTCTTAGTTTAGGAGGGTGTGAAAATGAGATTTACAAAGATTCTTCTCGTTTTGGTCCTTTTCGGACTACCGTTAATTCTGGGCGCTTCGGCCGCGCAAGGCGCGTTCGTCGTGGGCTTTACGGGAAACACATTTCCCAGCAATGTCGGCCCGACCGTGGACGGACATGTGAACTTTGCGGTCTTGGACACGGTGGGCGGGGCTCCCGGAGATACCTGGGGAACGGGGATACCCGGATTCGATGCGTTGTTCGCCGCAGGGATTGGATCGGGTCCGCTCGATACGACGGCGGCCTACGTGTATCTGTTCCAAACGGTCAATGACGGCGTTAATGTTTCGGCCATCAGCCAAAATACGGTTTCCGCTCCGAATCCGCTGGTAACTTCACATGGAGTTTTCCCCACCACGGGATTTACCCCCATGCCGTCGGCTCCCCCTGGAGATCCGTCCCCGGCTTTGATTGCCCCCGTCGCCATCCTAGCCGGTTTGGGGACGATCACCCCGAACTTTCAAATCTCTGGGAGCGGTAGCCAAGTCGCCACTTTTCTTCTTCCCAATTTAGCGGCGGGCGCGTCCAGTTGCTTATGGGGTTACACGGTGAATGCAGCCCCAGACTGGGGGGTAACTTCGATTCAAGACGGCGGCACGAATGCCTCCGGAACCGTCCCCACCCCCGTTCCCGAACCGTTTGCCTTCGCGATCTGGGCGCTGCTCGGTCTCGGGGGGACCGGTGTGGCGCTGGTCCGCCGACGCCAAGCAAATGCCCGCACTCCTTGGAGCGAGGAAACCCGCGCGTCGATTCTTAAAATCGTGGAACGCAAGCGGTAATATGGTGCAATGCGTCGAAAGCCTCTCAAACCACCCCATATCGCTGGGGTGGTTTTTTTGTTGCAGGTTTCCCGCATCGAGCAAGTGTCGGATGACTTTCTTCGAGGAGGAAAGCCGTCCAGCGAATGATTCATCGCTTGGCCTATCCCGGATTATCCATAAACATCGTAGATGCGGCATCCTGCCGCATTTTAGGCAAAAGCGGCAAGATGCCGCTTCTACAAATCGATTTTATGAATAATGCGGGCTATCGGTTCTCCGGCGGGAGCTTCGGCATTTTACCTTCCAGCTCGGCGTGAACTTTCGCAAACGGCGGCTTTGAATGCAACTGCCGCTATGCTCCGATCTCCCGCCGCTGGCTCCTCGTCGCTCAGTCCGGGCTTCCGCCGCCATTTTCGAGCGATCGAGCGTTCGCGGATTTCGCTTCGGGCGAAGCGAGATATTTTTTCAGCGGATAAACCTGGGCATTCAATTCCTTCATGAGGCTCGTCATGGGAGTGTGCGGGGAGAGATTATTATCGACGAAGCCCTTTGAATAATTCTCGCCGTCTCCGCCGTATTTGAACCAATGCCAGCCGACGCAATGCGGATTGGCGATCATGCCCAGACAGAGATTTTGATAGAACGAACCGCGATCGCGCTGGGAGCGAACGCGGAAACCGGCCCCGGCGATTTGAACTTCCGCCCCGTCGAGACGCATGGCGTACCATTCGGAGTTGAGGATCGGCCGGCCGGAAAGTTCGGCCCAACGGTTGAGCCGATCGTGATTCACCGACCACGAATGATACAATTGAATGCTGACCACATCGACGAAGCGCGCGGCGCGCAAGGCGGAATCGTTGATGTTCCGGCCGTTCAGCCGGCTTCCTAAATTGAGGTGATGGGGATCGTGCCGCTTGAGGGCCTCGCTCACGGTGCGATAATAACGGGCGGCGACGAGTTCGAGAAACTCGGCCCGGTCTCGCTCCGCGATCCGCTCGGAATCTCGATGCCGATCGGCGAGCCAAGCGGCAGCCGCCCGATAGCCCGGATCCGTGGGCGGCAGCTTCAGATAGTTGTCGAGGGCTTCCGGGCGGAAGGGCAATTCGTTATCGGAGAAGTGGCCCAACAACCACGGATCGTCCCGCGTCTTTTCGAGACGCCGACAATACTCGTCGCAATAGCCCGCGAATTCCTCGTCGAACACGGGGAGGGTTTGCTGGGGAAAGCCGCCCGGGCCGTTGTATTTCGGCCGTTGCTTGGCGTACGACGCCATGATGCTCAAGGCGGTCGTATAGGCGATCGGCTCCTCCAGTTTGCGGAAATCCTCCCCAGTGGACCAGCGCCCCAAGGTATTGAATCCGTGGGTCTTGAGCAGTTTCGCGGTCGCTTCCACCCATGCGCGGTCGCTGCCGAAAGTCCGGCTTGCGGCGCCTTCCGCAAAGGTATTCAAGTTCACCGAACACAAACCGACGCTGATGAATGGACATCCCTCCGGATCGACGAGCGTCCATTCCCGCCCCACTCGTTCCGTACGAAAAAAGCCCGTGGCCTTCAGCTTGCGGCCCGAAGCCATGCCGCCGAACTTGCTCAACTTCACGGTTTCCGGACGAAAATCGGGCAGTTCGGCGAGAGTCCGGGCGGCGACCGGTTCCCAGCGGCCGCGCTCCAAACGGTAAGCCTCTTCGCCCCCGACAGGCATCGTTCGACAGATCGCCGCCAGGCAAAGCATCGCACCAAGGGAAATACCGAGTCGCGGTTTCATCTTCATAAGTTTTCGGAGAGAAATAAACCGGCCGCGGGAAAGAGAGTTTTATGCCGCAAACGCGCAATAATCGATCGGGCTATTTGCATCGGCTGCGCTACGCAAAAAAGCCCGATCTATTTTAGCCCATTTCTTCGAGCAATTCCAGTTCTTCCAGCCAGAGGCGGATTTCGTTGTCGTATTCGCTGGCCAGGTTGCTCATGATGAGTTGGCGGTGGAAACTGGCGGCGCCTTCCTTGACCAGATCGGCGGCTTCGGCGCTGGGGAAGCGGCGCATGGGGTCGGGCGCGACCAGGCCGCGGCAGAAACTCATCAAGAGGTCGTTCCGCACCACTTCGTCGGGCAGGATGTGCGGCAAGCGATAGGTGAGGCTGCGCTTCGCTTCCAGCAGCGAAGTGAAGCTCGTCAAACCGGCAAAAGGCGGCGTGCCGGACAGAATTTCGATGAGCACGTAGCCCAGGCTGGCCAAATCGCTGCGGGGCGTGCATTCGATGCCTTCGAGCACTTCGGGCGCGGCGTAGGTGGGCGTGCAGGTGCGGCGGGGAGGAATCTTTTCCAAATCGAAGGCCGAGCCGAGATCGACGATTTTCGCGTTGCCCGTGCGCTTCAGCATGATGTTCGACGGCTTCAAGTCGCCGTGGACGATGCCTTCCCGATGCAGCGCCGCCAGCGCCGCCAGGCAATCGCGGACCACCGCCACGGCGATGCCCGGCTTGAGCTTCGGCTGCGCCGGGCCGGCGGTGACGATCACTTCGTTGATGTAATGCCAGCGCTTATTGCTCACGCGGGCTTGAATCCGCTCGAGCATGTCGTCGGTCAAGAGGCGGGAGAGGTCGAAGCCATCGACCCATTCCATTTCCATCACGCGGATGCGGTCGCGCTCGACCCAATTGTGAACGTCGAGCAGATTATCCTGCTGAATCTGCGCGACCCGCGCGGCCACCTGCGCCATGCGGCCCATTGCCTCGTCGTAGGCCTTGTCGTCTTCGTAGCGTTCGGGAGTGAAGATTTTCAAGGCGACGGGGAGGGTGAAATCGTCGGTGCCGCGGCGTTCGGTGAGATACACCACCCCCTGGCCGCCGTGGCCCAGCAGTTTGATGAAGCGATGATGTTCGGTCCAGCTCAGGCGCTGTTCATCGACGATGGAGCGGTAGCGGCCCAATAGCTCCTCGGAGCATTTCGCGGCCGGATGCCCGCCCCACGTGCGCGTGAGGTTGCTTTCGAGAAAAGTCGTGGTGGACATGATTGTTCAGCGGGTATATATAAGGCCGAGGCGTGGTCGCGGCGGCAAACTGACTTTGGTTTTGGGTCTTTGGACTTGGAACTTTGGCCGTAGAGAACGTTGGCGAGCGGACCATCATGTGCCCTATCTTACTGTTTGCGGCCCATAACCGTCCAGATTGAACTGACGAGTTGCAGCGATGATTCACTGGAGGGGGGAAAAGAATCCATGCTTTGCTGGCAATCGACTCCCCTGAGCGAGTGAAAGGGACACTTTGAGGTGGGACGCACTTTTCAGGCGTTGTTTTTTTACGTCTGATATGAATTCTCTAAGTCCTTTGGTAGTAATGAGTTATAAATATAGTTGAAATTGTAAGTGCGAACCACCTGTTTATGGTATGTTGCACTGGCGGACTGGGTAAGGGCAAAATCGGAAAGATGAGAAGAATGGATAACGATTCTTGCGATGCGATTGCCTTTACCTACCGATGAGTATGTCTGGTCGAGTGGCTTTTTTCAAACTTTTTCTCAAAAAAACGGGCTGGGAAAACCAGCCCTTGGGACGCAAATCGGTTCAGGGGAGGCGCGCACGATACTTGCGATTGCGAATTCCTAATGTAGTGATTCAAAAAAACGGTGTTGTAAAATGGGTATTTTCAGGAACTTGGGTGCCACTGCTGGCTTGTCCAGCAGTGCTGAAACACGGGTGGACAAGCCACCCGTGGCACCCAAATTAAAAATCCCCTTTAGAATGAATCACTACACTAGTTGGGCGGCTCACGGATTTTTCGCCATTTCGCGCCCCGCGGCGGTGAACCAGGCGCGGAGATCTTCGGCGGGGAAGGAAAGGGGGAAGGCACGCACGCTGCCATCGCAAATCACGGCGAGGAAAACATCCGTATAATGACCACCGAGCCCTTTCGCCGGTTCCTTGGGATCGTAAACGAGATCATCGGGTTTGGTCCAGACGACCGCGTGGTCGTCATCCACTTCGACGGCCATGATAGTCTTCGACGTTCCGTCTTTAATGTCTCGAATTCTCATTCCTTCCTTGCCTTCGAATACCGTGCCCGGCCCGACGGGAACGAGGTAATTCGTTCGGCCAGGCTCTTTCAGCTTCGACATGGGCGAACGATAAATTCGGGGCATTTTATCGATCAACTTGATGTTGTTCGGGCTGTCCCAAGGCTCGTCCAAATGGAATTGCTTGTAAAGTTCCTTCTGTTCCAGCCAGGGAAGCACCATGACCCGCCAACTGAGCAGCGGTTTCCCCTCCTTCGAATAAATTGCCGCAGGGGGGAAGTGTTTATTCGCATTGTGGTAATTATGCATCGCCAAGCCGATCATTTTCAGATTATTCATCGATTGCGTCCGCAGCGCATTTTCACGCTGTATGTCGATCGTGGGCTGGGCGCAGGCGATGATTTTGCCGATTTTCCCTTCGCGGTCGTCCAAAGTTAGCACGAGCCGATTGTCTGCCGTCTCGGGCGTTAAGTTCTTGGATACTTCGGCTAAATTTGGGAAGAGCTCTTTCGTCTTTGGCAGTTGAGCGGCGAATTTTGTTGCCTCGATCCATTTTGCCTGCAAGCGTCTCGCGGCGTCGGCGTCTTGCGATTGGATGACGAGCTTGATCGAAAGCTGCGGCGGCAGATCGATCCCCAATGCGGCCCAGAGGCAGCCTTGCGTGAGGATTTTGCTTTCTCCGCCGCCGATCTCCTTGGGCAATTGCGGCATGGTTTCCTCGATCACCCGTTTGAAATGCTTTGGCGGCGTAAAGACGATCTGCACCGCCGTATCGCCGGCGGCTTCAAACGCGGCGGTCAATGCCGGCCGAGGATCCGGTTTGATATTCGAGAGGTCTATCTCCGAACGGTTCGCGAGAAGCACCAGCAAAACGTTCCCGATTCTCTTGGCGGTTTTATTGTTCGGGAACATTGCCAGGATGGATTTCTCATCGGCGGAAGGGGCGATAGGCATGACCAATAACGACGGAACATCAAGCTTATTTTGTCGAATGATCGCATAAAGGTCTTTGACGCCGTTTTTCGAGAGCATATCCAAGCCTTTTTGCATGCCCGCTTTTACGTTCGCGATATCCTCCATGCCGAAAGCATTGGGTATCAATCGCTTGATTTCCTCCACCAGGGGATCGGCTTTCACGCGGGTGAAATCAATATGGACCACCGCATAAGACGCTTCATCGATAAACGGGGCAATGGTTTTTGCCCGGGCGGCGGGATCAAAATTTTCTTCGGCGAAAACACAGGTCATCGCGAAGAGCAGCAAGGGCAAAAAAAACAGCGGAGTGAGGCGTTTCATGGTCGTTTTCCTTTCGAGAGTCAAGTCTCCCCTCTCCTGACCAACGACCACGCTTCGCGCGGTGCCCGGAGAGGGGCCGGGGGTGAGGGCGGTTTCGAGCTTACTGACAGAAAAATGTCAGACAGGAAAATATTTTCTTTCGTATCTTCTTGTCTGCCATTTTCCTGTCATTTCTTTTCGTTTCCTTTCGGCAGCATTTGGATTTCGTATCTGAGCGATTGATGTTCCTGCGGCTTCTCTTCGGGGTAGAGCGATTCGAGACGGGCCGTGTCGCCGCTAACCTGGTACGCGAAAGGCTTGCCGCGGACGGGATCGAGCGGCACCGGGACTTCGGTAATATCGCCCAATTTCTCCGGCAGGCGGCCGCCGTGCGCGGCGGCGTACAGCCGCAAGGCTTCGCAAACTCGCAGCATCGCCGCATTGCGTTCGCAGCGGGCTTGGGCGAAAAAGGCGGCTTGGAAGGCGGGAATCGTTATTTCGAAAAAAGGAAAAATCCCCCCTTGGTGACGTAATTCCAACAAACGCCGATCATACTTCCGTAGCATGTTTTTCGATTCGGCATAACCAAACGAACTCCATTTCAGACAATCGTTGGAGAATTCGTCATAAAGGCGGGTGCAATAGAGCAACGCAACCTGACTAACGGGCATCGCCTCGACGTTATCGTCCGACATTCCCCGTTCGATCAAGAAATTTTTGGCCCGTGGGTATTCCATCAACAACAACGCGGCGACCCGAGATTCGGCTTCGGCGTTGCCCCAGGGTGTTCCGGCGTATTTTGAGAGCTTCTGAAGCGAGGCGACCAATAGCTCTCTCCAACTCTCCGGCGAAAGCTCTTTCTTGTCCAGATCGCGGAGCTCGGGGAATATCAGGTACAGCCCCTGCGCTTCGACTTGCAAGGCGAGACGCAAATCGACGAGCGGACTTGGCAAAGCGCTCAACGACCAATAGAGGTTCGGGGCGTCGGGTTGCTGGACGAATTCGCGCACTTGATCGGACATCATGTCGGCGACGGCCAATCCGACCAATCCTTGAACGATAAGTGGTCCCGTATTCACATGGCGGGCAAGCGCATAACCCGCCTGCAATGTCCGCACTGCCTCGACGTATTTCCCTTCGGCCATCTGAATCCGAGACTTGAGGCCCAACAACCGCGCGAAACCGCGCGACTGCTGCAATTCATTCAAAGGTATCAAATAATACTCCCTCTCGCGGATCGGAATTTGCCAATCGCAATACTCGTAATGGGCGGCGCGGATCGTTTCTTCGATGATCGGTTCGTAGGACGCCAAAAGCCGCGATGCCTCGTCCCCTCGCAGTTTGTCCAACGGTGCTTCGGCAAGTTCGCAAATCTTGTTGATCTTTTCATCGTCGTTCCAAAATAATCCCCGCGCCGCTGGTATTTTGTTATAAAGCACTGCCGCGTTGCCGGGCTTGAGATCGAGAAACGGTGGGAGCAGCCGATATCTGAGCGCGGGACGCGGCTCACCCATCGGGTGCAGCACGATCTTCACGACGGGGATTTCCACCGGTTCCTTTGGCGTGGAGGAAAGCGCGGCGACTTGGGCGTTTGCATGACAGGGCAAGCACAGCAGCCCAGCGGCGGCGATTGCACGTAATGAGGTTTTCATGAATTTGATCCTTAATATACTCGCACCCGCGCACTCGCGCGGGAACACCGAAAATCCGCCGTCGCCGTTGGCTCCGGATTAAACGATGCAACAACTATTGCAACTCGGGTAGATATTCTTTAAGCAATTCGCGACGGGTCGAGGGTTCGTGGAAGTTCGCGGGAAAATGGCCGGGCACGGTTTGGGCTACCTGCCAGGAATCGAGGCCGTAGCGGAGGATACGGTCGCGCATCTGGGGATAGGAAAAAGGCGCGGTGCCGGAAGTAGGCAGGTCCGAATCGATTGCATTGGCCGGATCGGCCGCGCTCCCAAACGATTGAATGAAGGTAATCCACGGGGATGGCGGTTGGAATCGAGCGGTATAATCCTGCTCCGAGTCGATTGAGGCTGGAGGAAGGTCTTGATTTTGGGAATGTGCGTTTGGCGTCATCCTCTTCGTATCGTTTGCATTTGCGACGATCGATGTCCCATCTGGTCCCGCGATGGGCCCCGCAGGGCGAATCGCCAAGAGAATCGCTAACGCGACCGCTACCGCAGTCATCGCCGTGAAAGCGGCGGGCCAGGCCCAGCGGGAAGCCGGGGTGCCATGCCCACGCCTGCCGTGGGCATGTTGCGATTTTCCCGATGTCTCCGACATGCCCACGGCAAGCGTGGGCATGGCACCCGCGTTCTCGACAGGTTGGAAACCTGTCCTACTTTGCTGACCGGCGAGGAACATGAGGCGGTCGCGGTCGAGGCGGTCGGCGCGGGGAACGAGGGAAGCGAGCGCGGCCTCAAAGGCCTTCAATCCTTCCGAATCTTCTTCTCTCATCTCTTCTTTTCTTTTTTCTCTGGACACGGGACACCCAACCTTTCGCGCAATGCGCTCAGGCCGGCTTGATACCGGCGATGGACGGTGCTGGTCGAGGAGCCGGTCAGTTCGGCGATTTCCTCGAAGGTCAATCCGCCCCACAGTCTGGCGACCAAGGTTTCGCGCTCCTCGATAGGCAAGGTTTCCATCGCCCGAGCGGCTGCGAGGGCATCGAGGCGGTCGTCGGGGGAAACGTGAAACCAGGACTCGACGCTTCGGGCGATTGTCGATTCGCGCCGCGCGCGGCGGTGGGCGGAACGGCGGGCGTTGATCGCCCCGTTTCGCACCGCCCGATACAGCCACCCCACGGCGTTTTCGGGCGGTGCCGGCTGGCGGAGGAGGGCCAAAAACGCCTCTTGGGCAACGTCTTCGGGCGTATCGCACCATTGCCGGGCGTAAAGCACCAAGGCCGCGCCGTGCGCGTCCAATAGCCGAGCCAGCATTTCCGCGTCGTTGATGCCCATGCTCTCCGATCCGCATTCGCCGTCCGAAATATAGACACCGCCGGGAGGACATTTTCCCGCATTTTTTCGGTAGAGGGGAGGGGAGAGGGAACGAGGGAATGCCGCAAACGTCCGCTGCCGCGGACGGACGGCCTTGCTGGACGAGGTCGCCATTTTCCGCTATATTGCTAGTTTGGCCGATTATCGAAATAGTCCGCATGGGGAACGCTACATGCCCGCCGCCGATAAAATCATCCTTCGCGGGGTTTCGGTGCACAACCTGAAATCCGTCGATTTGGACTTGCCGCACCGCAAGCTGATCGTGTTTTGCGGCCTCAGCGGCAGCGGCAAGAGCAGCCTTGCGCTCGACACGCTGTACGCCGAAGGGCAGCGGCGATACATCGAGAGTTTTTCGGCCTATACGCGGCAGTTCCTCGCGCGGCTGGAAAAGCCCGAAGCGGAACGCATCGAAGGCATCCCGCCGGCCATCGCCGTAACCGGCAAGAACGCCAACCGTTCGAGCCGTTCGACCGTCGGCACGGCCACCGAGACCAGCGATTATCTGCGGCTGCTGTTCGCCAAGATCGGGCAGGTCTATTGCCGCGGCTGCGGCCGGGAAGTGCATCGGGACACGCCGCAAAGCGTCGCCGAGCAACTCGCCAAGCTTCCCGCCGGCGCGCGGTTCATGGTCGCGTTCCGGCTCGATCCGCCGGCGGCGAAAAACTCCGCGGAGTTTTTGGGAGCGTTGCGCGAAGATGGTTTCATTCGCGCGATCGCCGACGGGAAAATCCTCAATCTGGCGGAACCACCACCCGATGTTTCTTCACTCTCCACTCTCCACTCTCCCCTTTACGTCATCGTCGATCGGCTCTCCGCAGGCTCTTCGAGCGATACCCGGCTGCGCGATTCGCTGGAAACTGCTTTCGCCAAAGGCGCGGGGCGATGTTATGTTTTCGTCGAAGAGCAAAACAATTTCTCAACTAACGGCCCCCGCGCGGACGCGGCGGCTGAACTCTCCACTCTCCACTCTCCACTCTCCACTCTCCCCGATTGGCGGCGTCTCGGCTTTAGCGCGCAGTTGACTTGCGAGGATTGCGGCCTCGAATATCCGCCGCCCGAGCCCCGGCTGTTCAGCTTCAACAGTCCTTTGGGCGCGTGTCCCGAATGCGAAGGATTCGGCAACGCGATCGGCATCGACATGGACCTCGTCGTGCCGGACCGGAAAAAATCGCTCCGCGAAGGGGCCGTCGCGCCCTGGAACACGCCGGCCTACGAGCACGAATTGCAGGAACTGCTCGCGCTGGCCGCGGATTACGATCTGCCGGCCGACAAGCCCTTCGGCGAATTGGACGAGCGGCAGTCGGCGATCGTCCTTCACGGCGTGCCGGAGCGGAAATTCGGCGGGCTGGACGGCTTCTTCGATTATCTCGAGCGGCGGAAGTACAAGATGCACGTCCGCGTGTTCTTGAGCCGCTGGCGCAGCTACCGGCCCTGCGGCGCGTGCGGCGGCGCGCGGCTCCGGCCCGAAGCGCTCGCGGCGCGCGTGGGCGGCAAGAATATCGGCGAGATTTCTGCGATGAAAATCCGCGACGCGGCTGAATTTTTCCGGAGCATCACGGAAGGGCACGGCGAAAAAGGGGACAGGTGCATTTTGCCGGAACGGCCCGGAGGGTGCTGCGCACAAAATGCACCTGTCCCCTTTTTCGCCCTGACCGGCTGGCAGCGGCAGGTCGGCCGGATGATGCTCGAACAGGTGCAAAACCGGCTCGGCTATTTGGAGTCCGTGGGGTTGCATTATCTCACGCTCGACCGGCCGCTGCGGACCCTAAGCGGCGGCGAAGCGCGCCGCGTGGCGCTGACCTCCGCGCTCGGTTCGAGCCTGGTCAACATGCTCTACGTGCTCGACGAGCCTTCGATCGGGCTGCATCCGCGCGACATCAACCAACTGCTCTCCGCGGTGGAACAACTCCGCGACCGCGGCAACACGGTGGTGATCGTCGAGCACGAGGAGGCGATGATCCGCGCGGCCGACCGAATCGTCGAAATCGGCCCCGGAGCGGGCGACCGCGGCGGCCGCATCGTCTTCCAAGGCACGCCCCGGGAAATGGAGCAATGTCCCGAAAGCCTGACCGGCGATTATTTCGCCGGCCGCCGCGGACTCGGCGGCGGCGGCAAGCGGCGGACGCCCAACCACGGCTGGGTCCGACTGGCCGGCGCGCGGGGAAACAACCTGAAAAACATAACCGTCGAATTTCCCCTGGGAATGCTCTGCCTCGTGACCGGCGTGAGCGGGTCGGGCAAGAGCACGCTGGTCGAGGACACGCTCTATCCCGCCCTCTGCCGCCGGCTGCGCAAGGACGCCCCCAAGCCGCTCGCGCACGACGACGTGTTCGGCGACGGTTCGATCGACGACGCGATCATGGTCGATCAAAGCCCCATCGGCCGCTCGCCGCGCTCGAATCCGGTTACGTATTTGAAGGTCTTCGACGAAATCCGCAACGTGTTCGCCGACACCGTCGAAGCCCGCACCCGGAACTACGACGCCGGGCACTTCAGCTTCAACGTCGATGGCGGCCGCTGCAACGCCTGCCAGGGCGACGGCTGCCTGCAAATCGACATGCAGTTCCTCGCCGATGTTTACATGAAGTGCGGACAGTGCAACGGCACGCGCTACCGCGATGAGGTTTTGGACATCACCTATCGCGGCCGCAACATTGCCGAAGTGCTGGAGATGACCGTCCGCGAGGCGTTCACGTTCTTCCGCGGCCGGCCGAAGGTGCAAGCCCGGCTCAAGAAGCTGATCGACGTGGGCCTCGAATACGTGCGGTTGGGCCAGCCCGCCAACACGCTTTCCGGCGGCGAGGCGCAACGGCTGAAGCTCGCCGGCTACATGAGCGGCGCGAAGCGCGGCCGCTGCCTGTTCATTCTCGACGAGCCGACCACCGGCCTGCATTTTTTCGACATCGTGCAACTGCTCGACTGCTTCGAGGCCCTCTTGGCGGTGGGCCATTCGCTGATCGTCGTCGAGCATAATTTGCAGATGATGAAAGCCGCCGATTACATCGTCGATCTCGGCCCCGGCGCGGCCGACGAGGGCGGGCAAGTGGTGGCCAAGGGAACGCCCGAAATGATCGCCAACTGCCCGCACTCGGTCACCGGACGCTATTTGGCCGAAGTGTTGAAAAAGGATGCGGTAAATGGATGATAATCAATTTCAAATTGCAAATTTCAAATTGCAAACTGAACGATATATCCGCCAATCGCGCTTTGCTCCGCTGGGCGAAGACGGCCAGCGGCGATTAATGGCGGGCCGGGCGCTGGTTTGCGGCTGCGGGGCACTGGGCAGCGCGATCGCCAACGCGCTCGTTCGAGCGGGCGCGGGGCTGGTGCGGATCGTCGATCGGGACTTCGTCGAACTGAGCAATTTGCAGCGGCAATCGCTGTTCGACGAGCAGGACGCCGCCGCCGGAACGCCCAAGGCGGTCGCGGCCGCCGAGAAATTGCGGCGCATCAATTCCACGGTCGCCGTCGAACCGGTCGTGGCCGACGTCAACCCGATGAATGTCGAATGTTTCTGCGAAGGCATCGACGCGATTCTCGACGGCACCGACAATTTCGAGACGCGGTTTCTGTTGAACGACGTTGCGGTGAAAAGCGGGATTCCCTGGATTTACGGCGGCTGCGTGGGGGCGGAAGGGCAGACGATGACCATCCTCCCCGGCGAGACGCCCTGCCTCGGTTGCCTGATGGAGACCTGCCCGCCCTGGGGCAGCACGCCCACCTGCGACACGGCCGGCATCCTCGGCCCCATTGTGGGCGTCATCGCCTCGATCCAAGCGATGGAAGCCATCAAGATTTTAAGCGGCAATCGCGCCGCGGTCTCGAAATCGCTGACCGCGGTCGATCTCTGGCAAAATCGCATTCGTCAAATCGACGTGCAAAAGCTGCTTGAAGCGGCCGATTGCCCGACGTGCAAGCGGCGGGAGTTTCCCTGGCTCGCCGGCCGCGAGGGGAGCCGCACGGCGGTGCTCTGCGGCCGCAACGCCGTGCAGATTACGCCGCCGCGCGCGATCTCGTCGCTCGACGAACTCGCCGCTCGATTATCCCCGCACTTCGCGCTCGTGAAAAACGCCTACCTCCTGCGGTTCCGCGCGGAAGACTGCGAAATCACCCTCTTCGCCGACGGCCGCGCGATCGTCTCCGGCACCGACGACATCGGCGTCGCACGTTCGATCTACGCGAAATATATCGGTGCATGATTCCATCGCGTAGGGTGGGACAAGCGAAGCGAAGTCCCACCAAACACCTTTGACTATTACCGTTTGGGAATCCGCAAACCGTAACGCCCGTCTTTCTCGGACAAATTTCGTTCACGTTACGGTGTCTCGAATCCCCGGGTGCATCTTGACGTTTTTTCTTTTCGAGCCTATATTGATCGCATCCTTCTTGGAATGACTCGTTCCGCTCGAAAATCCGGGAGTTTTCAAAATGTTCGTGCTGGACAACTACCCCCTAGCCGTCGCTTTCTGCATCATCACCATGCTCTGCTGGGGTTCTTGGGCGAACACCCAAAAGTTGGCGGGCAAAACCTGGCGATTCGAGCTGTTCTACTGGGATTACGTCTTCGGCGTGTTCCTCATGGCGGTCGTTTTCGCCCTCACGATGGGCAGCTTCGGCACGGCGGGCCGTGGCTTTTTCGCCGATCTGGCGCAGGCCGATCCCAAAAACATCGGCTTCGCCCTGCTCGGCGGAGTGATCTTCAACGTCGCCAACATCCTGCTGGTGGCCGCCATCGCCATCGCCGGCATGTCGGTCGCCTTTCCGGTGGGCATCGGCTTGGCGCTGGTCTGGGGCGTGTTGGCCAATTACGTACTGGACACGTACGCCGGCAAAGCGGCTGACAATCCCGCATTGCTGTTTCTCGGGGTGGCCCTGATCGCGGCGGCCATTGTGCTCGATGCCGTCGCCTACCGGCGACTCCCGGGTGCGGGAAAAGGAGGGGGAATGAAAGGCCTCGTCATTTCGATCCTCTGCGGAATTCTGATGGGCAATTTTTATTGGCCGGTGGCTGCCGTGTTGCCCAAGGAATTCCTCGCCATGCCCGCCGGAAAACTCTCGCCCTATACGGCGATGTTCTTCTTTTCGTTGGGAATTCTCCTCAGTAATTTTTTCGTTAACCCGATCATCATGGCTAAGCCGTTCACGGGCAGCCCCGTCCCTTTATCGGCCTATTTTCGCGGCACGTCCCGCGATCATCTTTGGGGCATCGTGGGCGGAATGATCTGGTCGGTCGGCATGATGTTCAGCCTGATCGCCTTCGGCAAGGCCGGCTCCGCCATCTCCTACGGACTGGGACAAGGCGCCACGCTCGTCGCCGCGCTATGGGGTGTCTTTATCTGGCGCGAGTTCCGCGAAGCGCCCAAAAACACAAACAGCCTGCTGACCGTCATGTTCATCGGCTATATCCTTGGGCTCGGCCTGATTATCGCCGCCAAGCCTCAAGAGAAACCGATCAATAAGCCGGCCCCGGACAATCACGCCTTGGCGGAAAAATCACTGGCGTCTCTCGAATATCGCCCGTGGAGTTCCGCTCATTCATCATCCCATTCCTAATCGAGAAACTAACATGCAAAATCCTCCCAAAATCCTCGTCGTCGGCAGCGTGAATACCGACATGGTCGTCAAGGGCAAACGCCTCCCCGCGCCGGGCGAAACCGTCACCGGCGGGCAATTCGTTTTGGCGGGCGGCGGGAAAGGGGCCAACCAGGCCGTCGCCGCCGCGCGCTTGGGGTGCCGCGTTACGCTCGTCGCCAAAGTCGGCCAAGACATGTTCGGCGACCAATCGATCGAGCAATACCGGCGCGAAGGCATCCTCACCGACGGCATCCTCCGCGACCCGGACCATGCCACGGGCGTGGCGCTCATTCTCGTCGATGAAAAAGGCGAGAACCAAATCTCCGTGGCCTCCGGCGCGAATCACGCACTCACGCCCGCGGAAGTCGAAACGGCCGCTCCGCTCCTCCGCGATGCCGACCTCTTGATGCTGCAAATGGAAATTCCGCTCGACTGCGTGCGGCGGGCCGCCGAACTGGCCGCCGACCGCAAAATTCCCGTGATTCTCAATCCCGCGCCCGCCGCGCCGCTGGACGCCTCCATCCTCCGGCTGGTTACGTATTTAACGCCCAACGAGACCGAGGCCGAACAACTCACCGGCATTCCCGTCCGCGACGAGGACTCGGCCCGAGCGGCCGCGCAAAAGCTGCTCGATGCCGGCGTGAAACACGTCATCATCACCCTCGGCGCGAAGGGGGCCTTGGCGATCGACGCCGACGGAATGCGAATGGCGCCGGGCTTTCCCGTCAAGGCCGTCGATACCACCGCCGCCGGCGACGCCTTTAACGGGGGGCTGGCCTGCGAACTGGCCGCGGGCAAGCCGCTCCTCGAGGCCGTCCGCCGGGCGAACCTGGTCGGCGCGCTCTCCGTCACCAAACTCGGCGCGCAGCCCTCGTTGCCCACCGCCGAAGAATTCGAGAAATTCGCAAAACGGGCCGAATTATCCGATAAACTCGCGTAACATCATGAATACTATCCATGCGGGCGGCGGCAATGCTTTTCGGGCGGCGATTCGCGCGGAGTACGCAGCCTGCAAGCAAGAGCTAATAAAACTCCTCCGCGAGGCCGGCTCCGAGCGGGAGCGAGGCCAACTGGCGGAGGAACTGCGAGAGTTGGAGGCCAAATTCCGCGCCCAAACCGCCCATTGGCGATATCGGTTGTTCTAAATAACTAAGCGGAGTTGTTGATTTGACCCGCCCCGGCGAACCGACGGTGTTTCTGCTCGACGACGATCCCGCCGCGCGGCAAGCGATCGCGGCGATGACCCGTTCGCTGGAAATGCCGCTCGAGATCGTCGCGTCGGCCGACGATTTTCTCGACAAGTTCGATCCCGCACGGCCCGGCTGCCTCGTGGTCGAAGTCCATTCGCCCGGCATCAAGGGCTTGGAATTGCTGGAAAAACTCCGCGCGGCCGGCGTTTTTTTCGCCGCGGTCGCCGTCTCGGCCAAGGCCGACGCGGCCGCCGCCGTGCGGGCCATGCGGGCCGGGGCAATCGATTTTCTGGCGAAACCGCTCGACGAGGAGCGGCTCTGGTCCGCGCTCCAGGAGGCGCTCCAGCGCGACGCGGAATATCGGCGGCGGCAGGCGCAAGTGGAACGCATCCGCCGGCGGATGGAAAGACTCAACGAAGGCGAACTCGCCGTGCTCGAACTGATGCAAGCCGGCAAGCCGAACCGGGAGATCGCCGAATCGCTCAAGCTCAGCGTCCGCGCCGTCGAGGTCCGCCGCGCGAAGATCATGGAGAAAATGAAAGTCTCCTCGCTGGCCGAATTGCTCCGCAACGTCATTCTGCTGGAATTCTTTTCCTGATGCACGCGCTCGTTATGGGAGGATTTTCCGCAGAGTCGGCGGCGCGGGGATTCATGATTCCACCGTTGGAACGGCTTTTGAAATCGTCGCGGCTCGCCGTTCTCGTTGCGAGCCTATTGTTCGCCGGCTACCGGGTAGGCGCCGGGACGTTGGCGCGGCCGGGGGCGGCGGGGTGCTTCTCGAGCACGGCTTGCAGTTTCTTCCTTGCCGCGGCGGGAGCCTCATCGGTCGCGTCCGCGGCGACGGGGATTTCCTTGAACGGCGCTTCGGCCAGATCGAACAACTCGCCGCCGCCCGTCAGCTTGAACCGCGCGTCGCGGACGTAGGATCGCCCGTTGAGTTCCACATACACCCAGTCGCGCGGCGATCCCCTTTCGCCCCGGATTTGCGGCGCGAAACTATGGCTGTCGAGCGTTACGCCTTCGGGCAGCTTCGCGCCCGCCAACTCGGCGAACGTGGCGAAGAAATCGCTGAAGTCGGTCAGATCGCGGTTCACCTTTCCCGCGGGCGTTGCGCCGGGCCAATTGACCACCAGCGGCACGCGGCTGCCCCCCTCGAGCATCGACGCCTTCTGGCCGCTAATGGGCTTGCCGTCCACCGTCGCCTGCTTTACGCCGAAGCGCGCCGTGCCGTTGTCGCCCGTGAACAGCACCAGCGTCTTTTCCCGCAAGCGCTGCCGGTCGAGTTCCTCGATGAGCATGCCCACGAGCTTGTCCATGTACTCCACGTTATCGGTGTAAAGCTGTTCGGGCGACGCCCCCGGCTTGCTGTCGGGCGTGCGCACGATCGGGCCGTGAAGGTGCGACAGCGAATAGTACACGAAAAACGGCCGGTCCTTGTGCCGGGCGATGAAATCGGCCACGAACCGGTGCATGATGCCGGGCAGATAAGTTCTGGCTGGAAGGTCTTTCTGCTCGCCGTTGACCGTGTAAAACGTGGTCTGCTTACGCCAGAAGCGGCCGCTGCCGGGATAGACCAGATACTCGTCGAAGCCCCATTCGCCGGGGCCGAGGCAAATCTGTCCCCACTTGCCCACGCTGGCGGTCGCGTAGCCGGCCTTTTTCAGCACGGTGGGAATCATGATTTCGCGGCTCGGGTCCACCGCGTTCCGGCTCTGATTGCTGTTCAAGCCCGTGCGGAACGGATAACGCCCGGTCAGCAATTGGCAGCGCGACGGCCCGCACAGCGGAGTCGCGTAGCAATACTCGAACCGCGTGCCCCCCGCGGCAAGCGCGTCGATGTGCGGCGTCTTGAACGGCCCGCCGTAGCAATGGATATCTCCCAGGCCGACGTCGTCGGACAAAATGAGGATGATGTTCGGCCGCGAGGCGGCGGGCGCATCGGCCGCCCGGACGATGGCCGACGCGAACGAGATCGACGCCAGCAGAACGATAGCAGTTCGGATCATCGGTATTCCTCCTGGGAATCGAGGTGCGAAAAGTGCCAAAAGTCCCGCGGGGACTTCCACAGAGCATTATATCCACTATTTCAGGTTGGGGTAGTCTCCCGGAATCGGGCAAAATCGTTAGAATGGCGGGCGGAATCCGAGAATCGGGCCGGAAAAACTCGCCATGAAAGTCGAAATGCGCCTTCCGCCGCGAGCCAAATTCAATCCCGAATTGGGAATCTACGATCTCGATTGGAGCGACGAGTCGGCGCGAAAAAAATCCGGCAGCTATTACACTCCGCCCTGCCTCATCGATTGCCTGCTGGATTTCGCTATTAAGTGGAGAGTGGAGAGTGGAGAGTGGAGAGAAACGAGGGACGAGGGGAGAGAAACGAGGGACGAGGGGAGAGAAACAAGGGACGAGGGGCGAGGGGTGAGGGGCGAGGGGAGAGAGACGTACGACAACGCGATTCAAGCTCACTCTCCACTCTCCCCTCTCCCCTCTCCACTTCTCTCTCTCCCCTCTCCCCTCTCCCCTCTCCCCTTGAAAATCTGCGATCCCGCCTGCGGCACCGGCCACTTCCTCGTGCCGGCGGCTCGGCGAATCGCTCGGCGGTTGGCAATGGATCGCTGGGGCGAGGAACATCCATCGGCCGAAAAAGTGCAAGCGATGCTCACCGGCGCGATCGAACATTGCATCTACGGCGCGGATATCGAGTCGGCGGCAGTCGAATTGTGCAGATACAATCTTTGGCTTGCGGCGGGCCAGCCCGCCGGAATGCCCCCGCTCCTCGAACGCCGCATCCGCCGCGGCGACAGCCTCTTCTTCCCCTGGCGTTCGGCCTTTCCCGAAGTCTTCGCCGACGGCGGCTTCGACGCGGTGATCGGCAATCCGCCCTTCGTCAACGCCATCGAAGGCGCGATCCCGCCGGAAACCAAGAAACGCCTCGCCGCCCTCTCCCGCGAATTGCGCGGCACGGCCGATCTGGCCTTCCATTTCGTCCGCTTGAGCCACGAACTTGTCCGTGCCGGCGGAACCGTCGGGCTGGTGCTGCCGAAAACATTTTTGAACGCCGACGCGGCCGTCAAATTGCGCGAACGGCTGTGCCGCGAACGGCCGCCGTCGATGATTCACGTTCCGCCGAGAGGGGTCTATTTTCCCGGCGCGTCGGCTTACACTTGCCTGGTCGTGCTCGGCGGCGATTCGACCTGCGCGGTCTCCGACGACGAATCGCCCGCGGAAGCCGCCTGGCGTCGGAGCGCGATTTCGCATTCCAACTGGTGGCGTTCGGTGCAGACGATATTGGGGCGACTCGAAGAATTGCCCCCCGGCGAGTTCGTCCCGCTCGGCGCGCATTTCGAAGTCGCGGCAAGCATGACCGCCGGCGACGCCTACGCGGTCAAGCCTTTCGTCCGCGACGATGCCGCCGCGGGAGGCCCGAAATTCGTTACCACAGGCCTCATCGAGCCCTTCGCTTGCAACTGGGGGCGGAAAGAATGCCGCTATTTAGGCTCGACCTACGCCCGGCCGCGAATCGTTGCCGACGGCAAGCTCTCGCCCCCGCTGGCCGCCCGATTGAAAAAAGCGGCGACGCGGCCGAAACTGCTCGTGGCCGGTCTGTGCGACCGGTTCGAGGCGTTTTTCGATCCGCACGGCGAGTATCTCGGCGCGGTCTCCACCTATTCCATCTTCCATCCCGAAGACGATGTGCATTCGCTCGAAAAACTCTGCGCGTGGCTCAATTCCCCCCGCGCCACGGCTTTGCTCCGCGCCGAGTTGGGCGCCGCCTCGGTCGGCGGCGGCTTCATGACCCTCAAGAAAAAAACGCTCCAAGAATTGCCGGTGCCCATTGGAAGTAGAAGGATTTACGAAAAAGGAAACTAATTCATCGCGGATTATGCAAGTGAATCCGACAGGTTTTCGGTGTCAATGTTAAGTTCTGCAGAGATGGCTGACTGTCTAAGTATCTTCATCCAATCTATTAAACGTACAGCGTGGTCTCGTGTAAGATCATCGAAATTCTTTATATGAATATGAATTACTAAGGAAGCGCCTAGGATTTGGGCAGGATGAATTGCGTGATCTTGTGGACGGGGGGGAGACACATCAACCGGCCCTTGGCCAACTCTGAATATTTCTTGTGTTTGTTGTGGTCTTTCGATTTCGTCAAAATTACCTTTCGTTAATGTGCCGTTCTCATCCACATCAATCAGACCAGTATAGATGATGAAATCGATTAAGTAATCTAATGCGTTGGAATCGCCTTCACTTGCTCCGCACTTGATTGCAAGGCTCTTTTTGAATTCTTCCTTGGTAAGCGTGGGGCGCAGAGTAAAGATTTGAATGCTGACTTGGCCAAACCAGCAACCGGCTGCAATTCTACGTAAATGAGATTTTGCTCCAACTTCATCCCAGGCGGCCTCTCGGGCAAAACGAATGGCTCCTTCGTTAGGGACATAGTAACCATACTTGGGTGAACTAAGAATCTCTGAATCGGCGAGAAATCGATTGTTGCGGCTGACTAAGGTGGAATTCAGACCCGCTGCGCTGGCTACATCCTTGTAAGTAATTGGGGTTTCACCCCCATTGGATGCGACCGCATAGCCTTTTATGATTTTTACTAAGGTGTCAGCTCCAGACTGAGGCAAAGCGAGTTCTGCCGATAATTTCGGAGCGCGTGCTTTCCTAGTTTCTTCCTTTGGAAGTTCAGACTCATTCATCGGGGTCACCTATTTCCAATGCTTTTGCGTAGAGAAAAGGAATTTCAAAACTGTCGGACAAATTGACTGCTTTTTTGTCTTTGATGGCTAAAGCACCGACACGAACTAGATCGGCAATCACTATTTTTGCATCCAAGGGTTCTTTTTTTCCTAATGCTATACTTAATTCATCTCGCGTGAAATGTCGGGATTTGCCGCCTTTGAGTTGATCGTAAGTATCTTTGAAGTTCTGAAAAACTTGCAGAAAATCAGTTAGTTTTGACGCGGCTGTCTGTTGCAAAGCTTTTTGTAATGCAAAACACGAAATCAATTTCCCATGATTGGGAGGGTGGATACCCTGGATATTGAAGTTTTCCTGCGCTTTCTGAGCTTGGATACAGAAATTGATCAAATCCCGCGGGAGGACATCGCCGTTCCCATCTTTAAGTAACTCGTATAAATCGTCGAAACTTATTGGCGGTTTTGTTCCCCAATCGAAAACGTCCTGTATCCATCGAATGCTATTGGGATAATCAAGGGGGATTATGACGCCGGGATGCAGTACTCGGAGCCGATGGGCAAGCATAATCGCCAAATCTTCTTTAGACCATCTCAATTCCAACTTGAGAGCGCTGAAGTGATCTTTGTTGACATAGGTTAAGGAGTGATAAATATCGGTCCGGAAGAAGAGCTTTATTCTGATCCGTTTTAGCCTGATAAGTTCGGCTACCGAACGCATCATGTTGCTTAAAAGATTTTCAACATCATCGTGCGAGTGACCGTTCAAGGATACTTCATCCAAAGTATCCAGGCAAATCCACAAATCGGATCCGCGATCATCAAGCCATTTATCGGCGGAGTAAATAACATAGTCGATTTCCGTATGCTCCAAAGGGGATTTTGTCGAGAGCTCGGTCTGAATACCTGCAAAATCAATTTTGATCGGCGCTGAACGCATTGCTTGCCACTTTGTGGGCACTTCTCGTACCAATCCCCAACGGGCTAAAAACCGCTTGAAACTCTTTTCGAGTTCATTGGGTAAAGCCTGTTTCAAACAATAATTAGCAATCAGACTGGCTATATAAAATCGCCAGAGAGTGATTTCGGAAGAGTTTCTGATCTTTTGAAGAGTCGTCCAATGATCCCGAAGCTGCGGTTCGTCGTGGATCCATAAATTCGGACTGGAAAAGATTTTTATTTCCGACTCTAATTCCTGAAACATCTTGAAGATCGCACTCTTACCGGCGCCTTTAGCGCCCAGGACCAAATAGGTTTTTTCGGAGCAAGCGGATTGGAACGAACCGGAGCGATAGAAATAGTCCTTCAGATTCTTCTCTTGCTGGGCAGCGCCAAGCCCAAAATCAATTTTAACCAAATCGCTCACGTTGGCACCTAATCTCAGTTTTGTGTCGATTTTCAACTCATGCCAGTCAAGAATGGCAGCCCCTCTGCCGGGTTACTGAGCATTGTTCCCATAAATGTGTGATGATTATCAATTATTCTATTCTAGCAAAAGCGAAAAGGACTTGAAAGCCGGGTTCTGCGTTCCATGCTTGATGGGCTAGTAGGTTGATCGGCTGTCCTTTGTGGAGCGACAACAGGAACAAACAAGGTTTTCATAATCCCCCATCCCCTATCCCCTATCCCCTATCCCCTATCCCCCATCCCCTCCCCTTTGCTTCCTGAATCCGCTCCAATAATTCCTTGTACCGCGCCACCTCGTCGGGGCCGGAGAGGTTCGCGTATTGGACGAGCGTCGTCTTCAGCAATTGTTCGGCGGGGACGAGCTTCGATTTATCCTTGCTCTTTTCATACTGCCAATAGAGGCCCTTGGCGATCTTGTAAACCACCTCGAAATACTCCGGCCGCTTGGGATTCTCGCGGTTCAAGAGCAGCCGAATTTCGGCCCACTGGGCGATGGCGTCGTCCAATTTTTTCGAGTCCTGCCGGGACAAGTCCTCGAGGATGTCGGCGCGGGTCATCTTCGGCGACAGCGCGCGGGGATATTTCGCCGCCAATTCGTCGGCTTGCTTCAGCGCCTCGTCGAGCTTCCCCTGCGATCGCAGCACGCCGATGAGCTGCGAGCGGGCGTAAACCAGAGCCTTGTCCGAGTTGCGGGCGAACTCGGGATCGTCCTTGGCGCGGTCGAGCAGGTTTTGGTAAATCCGGCCGCCCTCTTCGGCGAGATCCAAGTTGAAGCAAACGCCGCCCAGGAAAACCAGATCGGCGAGCGCATGCGCCTTGCGATTCCCCAGCGGCTCGATCAATTTGCGGAAGCGTTCCTTGAGCGCGTCGCGGCGGGCGGTCGCGGCGGCGAGCTTTTGCGGATCGCCCCCCTGGCCCGCGGCGACGGACGCCTCGGCCGTTTTCAGCTTCTCGTTGAGCAGCCGGGCGATGCTCGCCAGCTTGGCATTCGCCTTGGCGTCGTCGGGCGATAGCGCCAACAGCGCGAGGGCGTGGTCGGCGGCCTTTTCCGTCTCCTCCAGGCCCAGGCGGGCGCGGATCAGCGCCACGAAAACCGCGATCCGCGCGTCGCTCGATTCCGCCGCGTCGGCCATGCTCGTTTCCGCGAGCGGTTCGAGCAGTTCGACGGCCTTTCGATGCTCCTTGCTTTCGAGAAAGATCTCGCTCAGAAGCAACCGTGCGTCGGCGGCCAATTCCAGCGCGTGCCTCCGTTCGGCGGGATCGGCGTTTTCGCTTCCGCTCAGCTTACGACCCGGCGCGAGCGTTTTTTGCAGCATCTCGATGCATAGTTGCAGCGACTCCCGCGCCTTCGCGGCGGCCTCGGCCAGCGATTGCTCGTCGCGGCCCGTTTCCTTCTTCTTCTCCTCCAAATACCGGAACCAATGAATGCGTCCGATGTTGAACAGCGCCCACGGGTAACGGCTCGATTCCGGCTTCACCTGCCCGAAAAGCGCCAAGGCGGCGGCGGCATCGCCCTTTTGCAGTTGCGATTGCGCGAGGATCATCCGCGCCGCGTCGGCCACGGGACGGCCCGGCCACTTGTTCTTCACGAAATCGGCGACCTTCTCCAATTGCGCGTAGGCGTCCGCTTTGTTTTTCGACGTCGCGCCCAAATAGTAGGCCGAGCGCAGCGCCAACTCCGCGGCATTGACGGCATTGGAATCGGTCGCGTCGCCCCGCGACAGCGCTTCGGCGGCTTGCAGCGCCTCGCCGTACCGCTGCTTCTCGAAAAGTTCCTGGGCCTCCCTCAGGGCCACGCGGTCGAGCGATCGCCGGGCTTCGTCGGCGGTCTTTTGGTCCTTCGCGTCGAGAGCCTTTTGCCGCGCTTGCTCGAAAGATTTTTTCGCCTCGGCGAGGTTGTTGTCCCCCAGCGCGGCATCGCCCAGGGCGAGAAATTCCGCCGCGCCCACGTTCTCGCTCCCCAATCGCTTCAAAATATCGCGGCGCAAGAGCAGGATTTCCGCGCGATAGGGGCCGTCGATCTTCGCGGCGTCGGCCAAGAGGATTGCCGCCTTTTGCAAAATTTTCCGCCGCGCGTCGCCCGACGCCTTCTCGGCCTGCTCGCGGTACGCCTGGGCGAGTTCGAGGATCGCGCCGTTGAAGTAGGGATACTTCGCCCAATCCTTGTGCGACTCGACCCACTTGCTCCCTTCGGCGGCCAGTTCGTCGATCTTGCCTTGTTTCCTGAGCAGGCCGTAGCGAAACAGCGTGGCCTGGGTGTAGATCGGCGCCAGGGCAGTGTCGGCCGCGCCGCTGTCCGGGCCGAGCACCTCGTCGAAAACTTCGAGTGCGGTCTGCTCGTCGCCCAATTCCAAGAGCGCCTGGCCGTGCCAGAGGTGCGCGACGATGCAGCGCTCGTCCTCCGCGTTCATGCGGTACTGCTGGAAAATATCGTCGAATCCCTTGGCCGCCTCCTTCAACAGCGCTTTCCGCGTGGAGTTTTTCGGATCGTCGTAGGTCTGCGCGAGGTGGTATTTCGCCAGACTCGACTTGAACCGGGCCTGCACGACGCCGATCTCCATCTCTTCCCGCTCGGCGGAAGCCGCCGTTTTTCGCGCCGGCCGGGGATCGACGTCCGACGCCTTCGGCGTCAACTGCTCGTAGCGCGCGAGAAAGCGTTTCAGGGCCTCGGCGTAGCGCTCGCCGGCCTGCTTGAAGTATTCCCGCGCTTCGGCGAACAGCTTGGCCTTTTGCGGCGGATCGGACGCCCGCCGCGCCGCCGCGAGGCTGCGCTGCCCGAGCTCGAACAGCGAATCGCCCCACATCAGAATCGAGGAGGCGGCGGCGGGATGCCCGGGATGTTTTTTGAGAAACAGATCGAGATGTCTCTGCGCGTCGGCGAGCAGTTGCTCCGCTTGCCGCGCGTCGTAGGCGTTCCGCGCGGCCGCGCGGAGGCTGTTCGAGCGCTCCAGATCGAGCGTCTCGCGGACCTCCGGCGGCAGATCGCCGCGCTTTTCGATGCGGTCGATGTACTCCAGCGCCACGTCGCCGTAGCCGTTCTCCTGCAACGCCCGCAAAAATCTCGCGTACGGCTCCTTCGCCGAAGCGAAATTCGCCGCATACATGGCCGAAATCAGCCCGATCGCTAAAATGAGAAGGCATCGGGAAGCGCGGCGCCCCGATCGCCGTCGAGAAATATGGCAATCGGCGGGAAAACGAAGCAGTAATAGAACATTAAACACCACGGAGGCACGGAGTACACGGAGATCGCGCAACGACGATTCCCAAAGAAAAAATCGTGTTTCATTAGATTTATCGATAGAAGATTGAATTATTTTATGATACCGATTCACCCTGTTCCTCCGTGTTCTCCGTGTCTCCGTGTTATTATTTCTTCGTTTTTATTTCTTCGTGTTTAATTCTTCGTGTTTAATTCTTCGTGTTTTTATTTCTTCGCTTCTTCCTTATCGAGTTGATAGAGCGGCAAGTACCGGTAATACACCTCCAGCGTGAGCGCGGAGAGGCTGGTCATCATCACGCGGCCGCCCATCGTGCCGAAGTTGTCCCGGGCGGGAACGCCGGGGTCCCAACTGCCGGCGGCGCAGCCGGTCTTGCACTGCGTTTCCACCAACAGCTTGCGCATCTTGCGGTTCCAGGCGTCCCAATCGGCATCGCACATGTTGTGCATGACCTGCGTGGCGTAGTACCAATAATAAGTGTCGCGCGCCTTCGCGTCCGGCGGATGTTTCATCAGATAGCGCACCCCGCCGGCCACCACGGGATCGTCCTTCGTCGCGCCGAGGTATTGCGTGATGAGCAATCCGACCGAGGTCATGCTCGGCGTGGGCTGGTTGCCCGCCTGATAGCCGAACAATCCCATGGATTGCGAGTTCTCGCCTTCCGGTTGCACGGTCGCCATCCATTTCCGCGCCCTTTCGACTTTCGCCGGATTGACTTCCAAATTGGACATCAGCGCGCTCTTTAAGGCCATCATCTGCCAGCCGAAGACCGAAGTGTCGGAATCCTTCGAGGTGAAACTGTACCGCCAGCTTCCCTCTTCGTTTTGCGCGGCCTCGATAAACTGGATGGCGCCTTGCGCGGCGTGGCGAATGTGCGAGTCGTTGGTCATGCCGTAGGCCTCGCAGAGCGCGATGGCCGCCAGGCCGTGCGAGTACATCTGCGATCCGCCCGCCGAGAGATCGCCGTTGCGCGCCTGGTGGCCGATGAGCCAATTCACCGCCTTGGTGATGTGCGTCTTATACGGCCCTTTGCTCTGATGCGTCTGGCCCGCGGCCAGAAACGGCAGCAGTCCCAAGGCCGTCCCCGCGGCGCTCGCGTTGCGGATCGTGCCCACCCCGGTGCAGGATTTTTCCGGACAGGCGTAATTGTCGATGCTCCAACTGCCGTCGTTCGATTGATGCCGGGCGAGCCAGTTGAGCGCGCCGGCCACGGCGCGTTCGGTTTGTTTCGTGCCGCCGGCGCGGGCCAGCATGGCCTCGCGGGCGCCTTGCCCCCGGCCGCCGAAGCCGATGCCCGCGCCCCCTTTGCCGAAGCCCTGTCCCGTGCCTCTTCCCGATTCCACGCCCCCCTTGCCGCTCAAAACCGGTCCCAAGCCGGAGGCCTTGATGTTGAGTCCCAGACCGCCTACGCCGGTTTCCAAGCCGCTCTCCGTGCCGCCCCCTTCCATCTCGAAGGGCTTGCCCGAATCGTCGTATTTGATCGCCTCCCGCGCCTCTTGGGCGGGCGGCTCCATCGTCAGCGATTCGGTAGTCAGTTCCGTCGGTTCTTCGGGCGTGCCCGCGAGGTCGAACGGTTCCAACGGCTTGGGATCCGCTTCCTCGTTCGCCGATTCGATCACCGTGGCGTCGGTCAACTCATCCACGATGACCTGTCCGCCCATGAATAATCCGACCAGCAACAGCAACACCGTATGAAACAACGCGCTAATCATCCACGAAGGAGAATCGTGCAGTATCCACTGCTTGAAGCGCTCTCCGAGGCTCAACTCCTCCTCCAGCCATTCGGGTTCGGCGATCGGAACCGGTTGCGTCTGGCCATTCTCTTGCTTTTTTTTGAATAGTCCCATGCGAACTCTTTCGGCCCGGCGCGGTAGTGGATATTTTTATGTAAGCGTTCACGCCCCGGTCGGGGACTGGTCCATTTTTCGGCGGGATAACGTATATTACGGACAAACGGTAGGCCGAAAACATGGACCTGTCCCCTTCCCGCGGCGCGAGGGGGACAGTCCCATTTTCGCGGCGATTTAGCATTTATACGGCGCGATCATCTTTTGCGCCGCGAAAATCGGGACAGTCCCCTGTGAACGGTTACATTTTTATTATAACCCGACTTTGATTTTTCGCTCTACATCGTTCGCGCCGATCCGCGTTTTTCTTTGACGCCCTCTTTGCTTCCCCTCTCGCGTCGGGGGCCTTGGCCGAAATCCTTTCCTACGTTACCATGACACCCAGGTAGGTAGCGATGAATGACCACTAACCTGATGAAGTATGGATTGGCACTCCTGGCCCGTTTTTTAAGCGGGGCAAGTTGCCGCTGGATCGACTCCCAGCCCGATACCTGTCAGCGGGTCTATTTCGCCAACCATACCAGCCACATGGATGCGATCATCATTTGGGCCTCCCTCCCCCAGGAGATTCGCGTGTTGACCCGCCCCGTGGCGGCCAAGGATTACTGGATGGCCGGTCCCATCCGCCGGTTCATGGCCAACCGGTTGTTCAATGCGATCCTCATCGACCGCACGAACATCAAGGCCCATCAGAGTCCGGTCGATTACATGATCCGCGAGATCGGCCACGAGCACTCGCTGATCGTATTTCCCGAAGGCGGCCGCGGCGATGGCCGGGAGATCGGCGAGTTCAAAAGCGGCCTGTATTACCTGGCGAAAAAACGCCCCGACCTCGAGCTGATCCCCGTGCATTTGGACAACATGAACCGCATTTTGCCCCGCGGCGAAGTGCTCCCCGTGCCGCTCTTGACCTGCATCACCTTCGGCCCGCCGCTGTGGCTCGAAGCCGGCGAGCCGAAAACCGACTTCCTCGCCCGCGCCCGCGAAGCCGTAAGAAGATTGAAAGAAACGGAATAGATGGACCCTCGCACATTCGGACTCGTCGGCGGCGTGCTGCTGCTCTTGGGAGCGGCGTCGGGCTTGGTCCAGTTCCTCAAGCACCGCCACGAAAGCGGCGTCGATCCGGCCATCGTCGAAACCTTCCGCCTCCGCGTCCGCTCCTGGTGGATTCTCTTCTCCGTGCTCTCCCTGGCCTTCTTTCTCTGGCAGTGGCTGGTCGTGCTCCTGTTCGGATTCCTCGGCTTTTGGGCGTTGCGGGAATTCATCACCCTCACGCCCACCCGACCCAGCGACCACCGCACGCTGTTCTTCGTCTTCTTCGTCTTCACGCCGCTGCAATTCATTCTCGTGATCGCCGATCGCTACGGACTCTACGGGATCATGATCCCCGTCTATGGATTCCTCTTCGTGCCCGCCGCCATCGCGTTGGCCGGCGACCACAAGCGGTTCCTCGAACGCACGGCGAAAATCCAGGCCGGCCTGCTGATCTGCGTCTATTGCCTGAGCTTCGCGCCGGCGCTGATGACCCTCAAGCTGCCCCCGCTCTCCGACGACTACGCCCTCCGCGAACAGCTCGAATCCTATCGCGAGTCGCCCGATAGATACCGCAAGGAACTGCCCGCTCCCCTCGGCGAAAAAGAACGCGCCGTTTACGAGCGCTACCGCGTCAAGACGCTGCATTTGCAGGCGGAATTGAAGGAGGGATTGATCGTCCCGGCCGATTTCGACCGCGACGCCGAAAAAATCCGCAAGCAATCGGTCGATGAACTCTCCTCCGCCGACGTCGCCGGCAAGGCCCGGCTGCTCTTCTTCTTCATCCTCATGGTCCAATTGAGCGACGCCCTGCAATACCTCTGGGCGCAACTCCCCAGCAAGCACGTCATCGTCCCCGCCATCAATCCCAGCCGCACCTGGGAAGGCCTCCTGGGCGGAACCGCCAGCGTTACGCTGATCGGCTCGGTCCTCTGGTGGGCGACTCCCTTCCACGGCGGCAGTTGGTGGATGTCCGGCATCATGTCCGGCGTCATCTCGCTGATGAGCTTCGCCGGCGGCATCACCATGTCGGCCGTCAAGCGCGACCGCGGCGTCAAGGACTACGGCACCCTCGTCGAAGGACACGGCGGACTCCTCGACCGCATCGACTCGATCTGCTTCGCCGCCCCCGTCTTCTTCCATTGCACCCGCTGGTGGCTGATCCTCAACGGCTACATGGACCCGATCCCCTAACCGAACGTCCGGCGGCCCCGTTCCGCCCCTCGGTCCCGTATCGTTTAGCGGCCCCGTCCACGCGGCCCCGGTAAACGTAAGATGAACGAGCTTGAAAACGAACCGCAGCCGCCCGATTTTTCCAAACGAGTCAGAGCGTTTTTTGCCGGGGCGGCCGTGTCCTGCATTCTCGTTTACGGCGTGTTGGTCTTTATCAGTTTTCTTCTGCCCGAACGAATCGTGGACTTAACCCTTGGCAATCTCGTATGGGGCCCGGTGTGCCCTTCGCTGTTTTTTGGCTTCGCGGGCGGGATCGTCGGCAGTATCGTGGCGGATTTGCCACAGCCGAAACATGCCGCTCTCGCCAGCGGCTTTCTCTATGGCGTGGTCTTGGGAATACTGTTCCCGATCCTATTAATGTCGGCCTTTCCCAATTCTAGGCAATTGCTTTATTTTGCATCCGCGTGTGCCTCGCTCGGCGCGGTCGTCGGCGGCGCCGTGGCAATCGCCAATCGCGACCGAATCGACTCTGGCGGAATCGGCAGATGGCCCCGCTTTACCCTCGGCGAAATGCTCGTTGGCTTTTTCTTCATGGCCGTCGTCTTCGCTTGCTTGACGGCGATGGTCCGCAACCCCCACTGAAAGCCAGTCCCCTCGTTCCCGCGCTCCCGCGACCGCCAAACCTCCCCCCGGCGCCCCCTCCCTCCCGGCATCAAAAAATCGCCCTTCCAAACTTTTCCGTTTACTTATTTTTCATCCCGCATTAGACTGAATCTTGTTCAATTTGAGATTTGCGATTTGAAATTTGAAATTTGAAATTTGAAATTTGCGATGCGCAATCCTCGTTACTCATGTCCGAAACTCCCGATCCGCCGAAACAACCCTCCCCGCCCGCCACTTTCACCCTCCGCGGCGGCTTGTTGGGGGCAATCCTCGTTTACCTCATCTCCCTGGCGCTGATCGTGGCGATCATTCTGCCGACGATGTACCGCGACCGGCTCGGCTGGGATTCGCTCAACACGCCCGAATCGCTCGACGTTGTCAAAATCGCGATCAAACTCTCCCTCGTCGCCGCCGTGATCGGCTTCTTCGCCGGCAAGGAAGGAGCACGATGCCAAAGCGTCAACGCCGCCTTCCTCCGCGGCGGCATCCTTTGCGGGCTGGCCACCCTCATTTGCATCCCCGTGCTCTCGTTCACCTATTTCCGCACCCTGCACATCTACACCACGGGTTTCTACGCGCTCTGCGCCATTGCATTCGCCATCCTCACCGCCTCCGGCGCGATCGTCTCCGGCTTGGCCGCCATCGTCGTCCGCGACCGCCGCGAGTCCGGCCGCAACCGCTTCATCCCCCAATTCACCCTCCAGGAAATCTTCATCGCCTTCACCATCGTCAGCATCATCATCAGCGCCCTGGCCAGCGCCGCGGCGCTGCGCCTGTAAATTAGGCTTTCGCGGCATGGCCGGAAATATCGTTCAACTCGATGAAACGGCAAGCCTTTCCCTGCCCCGCGGCAAGAATCTCTCCGATCGGGGGTTAAACTTTGCCGGTTATAACGCTCTTTACACGCCTCTTTTCCGGTTTTTTGGAGTGTGCCGCGTCCTCATTGAATTCCAGGCATAACGATTCCGACAATAATACAGAGCCTAGCGAACTTGACGATTCCAGCGGATGTAAGCGATCTTCGGCAAATGATCGATGGTTGGCTTGTATCGCGGATTCGCATTATTAGGATTCGAGGGGTGCTATCGACAAGGGGGCCTGCCCCTTCCATAACTGTTTTCCGCGTTTAATTCCCACGGTAAACGATTCACCTTTCCACCATTCCCGATTTGGGAGAGAAACCAATGCTTGGACCTATTCCCAGAGGGCTGGCTCGAATGCTGGCCGTCGCGATCGGCTGCGGCCTCTGCGCCGCGGCGCAAGCCCAGGACGTCCCGCCCTATAACGCGGGCTATGCGGATTCCGCGCACGGCGGTCCCGTCCTGCCCGATAACCAACCGCCCGCCGCGAACGCCTCGATGGCCGCCAACGCCGATCCGGCGGACCTCGCCCAGCGCGTGGCCGACCTCGAGAAGGCGCTCAAGAAAATGGACGACAAGGCCAAGGCCGACAAGGAAGCCGCGCTCAACAAACCCACGTTCAACGTCGGCGGTTTGATCCAATTCGAAACGGCGATGTTCGGCAACAAGAACGCCGCCACGCTCGCGTTGCCCGGTCCTCCGGGCAGCGGCAGCGATCCGTTCATCAATGCAACGGGACCGCGCCGATTGCGTCTTCAGGTAACCGGCGACATGTGGTACAACACCGAATACAAGCTCGAAGTCGATTTCAACACCACCAGCCGTCCCACCTTCAAGGACACGTACTTTCAAATCAAGGAATTGCCCTGGGTTCAAAACGCCCGCGTCGGCCACTTCAAGGAACCGTTCGGATTGGAACAAATCAACAGCGATCGCCACACGACCTTCATGGAACGATCGATGTGCGACGAGGGCTTTATCGTTCCCGCCCGCAACGTCGGCATCATGGTTTTCGGCCAAAGCGAGAATGAAAAGGCGACTTTCGCGGTCGGCTGCTTCCTCAACCAGCCCGGCGTCGAAAATCCCCCTTTGTTCGGTTACAACGTCATCCCCGGCGCGGCGGCACCGCAATTGCCCGCCGGCGCCGCGACCTTAGACGACCATTCCCAGACGGCGGGGACCATGCGCGGCACGTGGACCCCTTGGTTCGATGAAGCCACCGCCGGCGAACTGAACGGCAGTCGCGGCCTGTGGCACGTCGGCGGAGCCTATAGCTACCGTTCGGACACGGGCTACCGCGCGAACGGCAACGGCGTGATCGCCACGAACTACCAAGTCAAGCCCGAGGCCTTCCTCGCGCCGGTGATCCTCAATACGAGTTCTTTGCCCGCCATCGACAATCAATTGGTCGGCCTCGAAACGGCTTTCGTTTACGGCTCGTTCTCCGCCCAATCGGAGGTGTTCGCCGATTACATTCATCAGCCCGGCGGCACGGAAGTCACCTTTACCGGCGCGTACGGGTATTTCAGCTACTTCCTCACCGGCGAGAACCGTTTCTACAACCGAAAGACGGCGTGCTTCGACCGCGTTCGGCCGTTCACCAATTTCTTCCGCGTCCGCACGTGCGACGGCGACGTCGCCTCCGGCTGGGGCGCTTGGGAAGTCGGCTATCGCATAACCTACGTCGATATGCTCGACGGCTTGCCCAATGCCACCACGGCCGCCACCGTCGGCCTGGGCCGGGCGACCGATCATACGCTCGGCGTCAATTGGTATCTCAATCCGTGCACGAAAGTCATGGCCAACTATATTTTCACCGACTTCGACCGATACGACAGCATCGGCGGAGTGCCGACCTTCGTGCCCAACCACACCGTCAACACTTTCGAAATGCGGGCGCAATTCGAATTCTGATCCCGATTCCGAATAATACTTTAGAGTCAATTCGTTCGATTTCATAATGGCGCGTCCCCCCGAGGCAAAATCCCGGCGGAACGGCTAATGGAGGAACCAAACATGAGAGTGCTAGGCATATTTCTGACGATCGCGCTTTCCTTGCTCGCCATTCGGGCGGTCGCGGCGGATGCGTGCGGCGTTTCCGCTTGCGATCCGGCCGGTTGCGGCTCGGCCGACAAATGCGCCCAATGCGGCTGCGAATGCTGCTGCCTCAAGCGTACCTGCCAACTGGAATGCGGCAAGGAAAAGGTGAAAAAGTATTGCTGGGAAGTCAAGTGCGAGGAGTTCTGTCCGCTGCTTCCCGGCCGCCGATGCGATGATTGCAAGGCTTGCGACGGAAACGGCGACAAATCCCCAAACGCTTGCCGAGGGGGCGAAAAGTGCCCGAACCCGCCCATCCATACTCCCCGTTGCGGGAACGCCCGCGTGAAAAAAATCCTGGTGAAAAAGGAATACGAGTGCGAGCAGCCGAAATACAAATGCGTCGTGCAGTACCTCTGCCCCGCCTGCGCCGCCGGCTGCAACGGAACCGCTGTTCCGCCTCCCGCCGTGGATGACAAGCCGCAAGCCCCCACTCCGGCCCCGCCAGCCAAAACGACGTTGGCGATTCCCTTGCCGCCGGTCATCGGGACTACCTTGGTCACGAAATAAAAACACCCGCCCGGCGAGGTCAACGGTCTCCTTCGTGGAATCGTTGCACGGTCGCCCCGGCACGAGGCTTTCAATCGGATCCGCTTGGGGGAATCGCATCCATCGCGTCGATCGATGAATGAGCCATGACTACCCGGCGGTCGAACGCGAGTTCGGCCGTCGGGTTTTACTGTTTCCTCTAAGCCGCTTTAACCGGGATTCTTCTTAAACATCGTAGATGCGGCATCCTGCCGCATTTTAGGCAAAAGCGGCAAGATGCCGCTTCTACAAATCGCTTTTATGCCATTTTTCTCGTTCCCAGGCTCCCGCCTGGGAACGCAATGTCCGCGAGGCTCCCGCCTCGCAGAATCGCCAACCAAACCGTGCCCGCATTGAACAAAACGCGGTCTTGATACTGGACAGGTTCTATGGCGCTTGCCCTCCAAGATACAATGTAATCGACGAGGCAGGATATGACTCGACGGTGCGTATTTACCAGCTTTTACCGCGATCGGAGTTTCGCATGTCATCGGTTTCATCGACATTCAATGTTTCTCGGATAGCGTGCCATTACCGACCTTTGATATTGATTGCCGCCGCGGTCGTCTTGTTCGGCACTTTTTGGTTCGCCTCTCGCTACCCGCAGTTGATTTCCAAGTCGAAACACGTTGGGGATGCCCTGCCGAGCATGGCTTATAGCAGCGAAGTTCTCCACGCGGCCCAAGATGCGCCCGCCTGGCGGAAGATCATCGTCGGCGCGGTAAACTGGCTCGATGGCATGAAAATCGGCATGTCCTTTGGCGTGCTTCTCGGCGCGTTGCTGCACACTTTCCTCCGTTATTACCCGTTGAAAATCGGCAAAAACCTCTATTTGAATTCTCTCAAAGGGGCGTTAGTCGGCGTGCCGATGGGCGTGTGCGCGAATTGCGCGGTTCCCACGGCGTGCGGTGTAACCCGCGGGAATGGACGAATCGAAGTCGCGCTGGGCTTTCTTTTCAGTTCGCCGAATTTCAATCCCGTCGTCGTGATGATGACTTTCATGGCGCTGCCTTGGGCGATGGGCGTTACCAAGTACGCCATCATCCTCTTGACGATCCTCGTCGTCGTGCCATTCACGATTTCCTGGCTGGAACGCTCGAAGCCTCTGAAAACTCTGACGACCGAAAATGTGGATGCGGCCTGCTCGATTCCGATCGCGCCCGCGGATTGCACGGAACGTTTTGGGGACGTATTCAAAGAGATGTCGCGCGACTTCGCGAAAAACGTCTGGATGTTGCTCAAGCCCACCATCACTATTATGTTGTTGGCGAGTTTGGTCTCTTCCGCAATGCTGACGCTGATCCCTTGGACCGCGTTGCTCTCCGAAGCCACTCCCGCGCGGATGTTCCTCGTCGGTTTGGTTTCGGTCTTCATGCCGGTTCCCATCGCCCTGGACGTCATGTTCGCCGCGCAACTTCATCAACAGGGAGTTGCCGACGGGTATGTCATGCTTTTCGCCATGACCCTCGGAACGTACAGCATCATTCCCAGCATTTATCTATGGCGCGAGGTATCGAGACCCCTCGCGGCGATTCTGTTCGCTTTCTTCCTGATCGCGGGATTTATTACCGGTCTATTGTTCTAGTGGTCCGACAAATACAATTTGACAGGTTCATGTTGGGGCGATAGTTGTACTATCGCCCCAGGGATGGCAGTACAACTGCCATCCCAACAACCTGTCATTTTACGGTTGTCGAACCACTAGGGTAAGCGTTCACAGGGGACTGTCCCGATTTTCGCGGCGCAAAAGATGATGGCGCAGAAAAAATGCTTAATCGCCGCGAAAATGGGACTGTCCCCCTCGCGCCGCGGGAAGGGGACAGGTCCATGTTTTCGGCCTACCGTTTGTCCGTACTATACGTTATCCCGCCGAAAAATGGACCAGTCCCCGACCGGGGCGTGAACGGTTACGTTCTAGAAAGCATTTCGCCAGTCGAATGAAAGTTCGGCCGCCGGATTTTTCGCTTGCAGGATGATCGCGGCCGCTCGTTCCTCCATCATGCTATAATTGCACAATCCGGCCGCACCCCGCGCAAATCCCTTGCCCCCTCCTTCATTCTTCCCCATGCTTCCCGGACTCTTCATCACCGGCACCGATACGGGCGTGGGCAAAACCTACGTCGGCGCGTTAATGGCACGGTCGCTTTGCCAAGCCGGCCGGCGAGTGGGCGTTTACAAGCCCGCCGCCAGCGGTTGCCGCCGCGAAGCGGGCGAACTCGTTTCCGACGACGCCCGCGCGCTCTGGCAAGCCGCCGGGCGGCCCGGCACGCTCGACCGCGTTTGCCCGCAGCGTTTCGAGGCCCCGCTGGCCCCGCATCTCGCCGCCCGGGCGGAAGGCCGCGAAATCGACCGCGCTTTGCTCCGCGACGGCTTGAACTACTGGCGCGCGCAAAGCGATATCCTGCTGGTCGAAGGGGCCGGCGGCCTGCTCGCCCCACTCGGCGACGAAGAATACATTGCCGACCTCGCCCGCGATTTCAGGCTCCCCCTCGTCATCGTCTCGAAGAACGCCCTGGGCGCCATCAACCACACGCTGCTCACGCTCCAGGCCGCGAAAACCCTCCGCGGCGGCCTCCCCGTCGCCGGCGTCATCCTCAACCATCCCGCGCCCCCGAATCCGAACGATCCCAGCCTCGCCACGAACCGCCGCGAACTGGAAATCCGCTGCGAGGTTCCTATTCTGGGCAAAGTGGTCTGGAACGCCGGGAAATGCGAACCGGAAATCGATTGGTTCGCCTTGGCGACGAGTTTAGAGTCGCGTCAAAATCATAATTCAAAGTAGCAGGCACACTCGGTGTGCCGTAAGATGCGGACGGCACACGGAGAGTGCCTGCTACTTCACCATCGTGCCGCTTCAGCCATCGACGGCGAATTTCGGCTTCGTCGTTTCCCACTTGCCGGCGGTGAAATCGGGGCATTTCACGGGCATACTCCCCGCGGCGATCGATTTTTCGGAAAGCGCGAAGATCGCGCTCATGGCCGCCGAATCGTACACGTCGATGGGCGTTTGCGTCTTGCCGCGCACGGCGGCGACGAACTCCCGCAACACGAGGAAGTCGGGACCGCCGTGTCCGTACTGCTGCACGATCGAGCCGGCGTCCTTCCAGAGCGCGTGCTCGTACTTCTCCTGATACGGCGGGAAAGGCTCCCATTCTTCGTGCTCGGGAGTGGTTCCTTCGATATACACGGCGCCGCGCTGCTCGTTGTACAGCCCGCGCGTTCCCTGGATTTGCCAGCGGTTGTCGTAAGGGCGGGGAAGCTGCATGTCCATGGCGATGACGATCGTATTCCCCTTGACCGTCTTCACCATCGTCGTAACGATGTCGCCCTGTTTATAAGGGAGCTTGGCGGCCGGGTGGTTTTTGCCGTAGGTCCGCTCCAGATAGTCTTTGATGCCCAGCGACCGCGAGGCCATCGAGACCGCGTAATCGAAGCGGTCGCCGCAATTGATGTCCATCCAACTCAGCACCGGGCCGAGGCCGTGCGTGGGATATTGGTCGGCGTTGCGGCGGAGAAGGTGATTGCCGCCCCACCGGGGATTGCCTTGCTTGTCGAAATACCAGGACAAACAGTCGTGCGAATGGGCGCAATGGCAGTGGACGATCTCGCCGAACAGCCCGCGGCGGATCATGTTGAGCACGGCCAGATTGTCGCGGCGGTAACTCCAGTTTTCGAGCATCATGCAGGGGACGCCGGTCGATTCCGAAGTTTTCACCAACTCCCAGCATTCCTCGAGCGTGATGGCGCAAGGCACCTCGACGCCCGCGTACTTGCGCGCCCGCATGGCATAAACCGACATCGGCACGTGCCATTCCCAAGGCGTGGCGATGATCGCGGCGTCCAGGTCCGAGCGATCCGCGAGGCGTTTGTAATCTTCCTCCCCTTTGGTGTAGCATTCCGGCTCTTTCCGGCCGGCTTGGGCTACGATCTTCCGCGCACGCGCCGCGGCGGCGGGGTTGATGTCGCAGACGGCCGGCACCTCCACGCCGTTGATGGCCATTAAAATCCGCAGCAAGCCGGTTCCGCGGCCTCCCACGCCGATGCAGCCGATGCGGACCGGCGTTTCTTCCGCGGCGGCCGTTTGCCCGAAACCGGCGGGGGCCAATACCAATCCGGTGGCAGTCGCCGAAACGCTTTTCAGGAGATTCCGTCGCGTGATAAAATTGGCTTGCATGATTAGGTTCCCTCGATCCCCGGCTTCGGCCCCTCGATTTTCAAATCTTCTCGGTCGGCATCATTCTTTTTCGGCGCTTCTTTCCGCGATTCATTCTCCTTTGCGGCGGGCGTTTTGGGCAGGGGCAGGGGCGCGAGCTTGGGCGTTGCCGGCTGCGTTTGGAAGGGCCAGAGCGAGGTGAGCAGAAACGGCGGGCCTTGTTGCGGATATTGGCCGAACACGCCGAAGACCTTGCCTTCGTGCCCCATCGCCACCAGCGCTTGGCCTAAATGCCCGATCGCCTTCACGACGCCCCCCGCGTTGTTCGAGTGGATTTGCACCTGCGGAGCGCCGGCGGCGGTCATCGTTTGAATCGCTCCCGATTTGGTGTTTTGGTCTTCCAGCATGACGACGACCGGCTTGCCTTGCGCGTCGGTAACCGCCAGTTTCTGGAACTCGGCTTCGCCGGTCTTCGATTGCTGGCTTTCGGCGTAATCGGTGCGGATGGCATTTCCTCTCGCCCGCTGAAATTGAAGCTCTTGCGCGACTCCGAGATTCTTGTGCACGATGCCGTCCTGCATGACTTCCAAGTTATTGCAGTGGATGGTCTGCGCGGAGAGTTCGCCCGCCCGGAAATCGACGGCCCCCATGCGCTTCGTCGGCAAGAACTGATTGCGCATCGCGATCCCCAAGGTCAGGAATAGCAGCGGATAAACGATCCAACGTTCGCGGGCGGACATGGCGCGGTACTCCAGGAAGGGATCGGGATAGAGGGTGGGGATTGGAAAAGGAAGGGGCATTCTTATCCAATCCCGAATCCCTATTTTTTGTAACATTTTAGCCGAATGGAGGAGCACTGTCGAAAAACGAGTTTTTTACGGCGAGCCGCCGGGTTTATCCCGGCGCTTCGGTCGATTGGCATTTCCATCCGATGCGCCGGGATAAATCCGGCGGCTCGCTTATCGCTTCATTCGGCTGAAGTGTTACATTTTTTACTTCTTTTCCAGCAACTCTTTCAATAAATTCGCCACCAACGAAGGATTGTCGGCGTTAACGAGGTGCTGGATTTGCGTTTCGGGCACTTTCAGATTTTTCAGCGCCGCGGCGATGCGCTCCCACACGCGCTGCTTGGCCTTGCCTTCGGCCAAATACAGATCGGTTACCAGTTCGCCCAGCTTTTGCAGCATGATGTCGTCCTGGTTCTCGTAATAGCGGCGGATGATTTTATCTTGGTAGGCGGTTCGTTTGGCCATCGATTCGAATAGCGGTAAACGGAGATCGGGCGGCAAGAACACTCAACGCAGGAGAGTATAACCCCCACCGGATAGGATGTCCACGAGGTGGGGTGTGGGGCGAGGGGTGTGGGGCGAGGGGCATGGGAAGATGGTTGGGATAAGAACCATTCCAGTATCAAAACCGCGTTTTGTTCAATGCGGGCACGGCTTGGTTGGCAATTCTGCGAGGCGGGAGCCTCGCGGACATTGCGTTCCCAGGCGGGAGCCTGGGAACGAGAAAAAGTTTTTGTCAGGGAGTTTCTCTGAGCAAAAACTCGATAATTCGTCTCTTTTTTGCTCTTCTTTCGATTCTGTCGAAAGTCTTTGTTAAACTTTGCCGATTATTCCGACAGTGCCGATTAAATGGACCTTAATGGCGTAGTGTCGCTTTACGTAGCTTGCCTATATTGTTTATATTTAAGACCAACGACCTCCCTACCCCGGGCAACGTCATGTCCAATATCCATTCATTCTTCCGCCTTCCGCCTTCCGCCTTCCGCCTTCCGCTTTTGGCGGCCGTCGTGTTGGCCGTCGCCGGCTGCCAGCAGCCGTTCGATCACTACACCAACACCCTGCAGGCCCCGATGCCGCCGGGTTTGCGGCCGCCGCGGGAAGTCGAAAAGGTCTCCCTGCCGGCGTACGTCGTCGAGCCGCCGGACATGCTCTCCATCGAGATGCTGAAGATGGTCCCCAAGCCGCCCTATTTGATCGACGTTTACGACGTGCTGCAAATCCGCGCCTCCTTCGCCCTGCCCGACCAGCCCATCAACGACTTCTACATCGTCGAGGCCGAGGGGGTGGTGAACCTGGGGCCGGCCTACGGGAACGTGCG
>JADLEL010000200.1 GCA_020846145.1 Pirellulales bacterium
AAATGGGACTGTCCCCCTCGCGCCGCGGGAAGGGGACAGGTCCATGTTTTCGGCCTACCGTTTGTCCACAAAATACGTTTTCCCGCCGAAAAATGGACCAGTCCCCGACCGGGGCGTGAACGCTTACTGCCGGTGAAAGCCAGGATCGACGCATCGACGAACGACCATGCGGCCGTATCGGGCGCGGCGCGGCGCTTGCGAAAGACCTCGAAAACCATCGGATGCTTCGGCGGCTTCGACCAGTCGAGATCGTCCCATTCCATCCGCACACGGGCGCGAGAACTGAAAAACCCGATGACGACGGAAAACCACGATCACTCGGGCCGAGTCCCGATTCTCGGAAAACGGTGCGGTATCATCATCAGGCTCCAGCAGAGAATTGCACGGGGATTTCCCTAATCGATTGTCTTCCACGAAAGGCTGAAAACCTGTCCTGCATGGAATCACGACCCTAACGGCACGACCTACGACCGGCGGAGCGCGGTGAATTCATCGACGGTGATGGCCGTCAGTTCGCCGTCGGGGAGTTCGAGCAGGATCGTGTCGCTAAAGACCTTGTCGTCGAAATTGCGGCGGAAGTGCATGCCGTGCCGGCGACGTTCGGTGCGAACGACGGTGCCGCAGGTTTTCGCCGGCCAATTCCGCCGACCCACCGTAACGGTGTGTTCGACTTCAATGCGGTCGCCGGGCTTCAACTCGTCGAAGAGCGCCCCGGCCTCGTTGGCCGTTGCCGTTCGATTCGATGTGGTCGTGGTGGACATGGATTTTCCAATGCAAGAGGAGGGGCGATTACCATTCAATCACCATAATGCCGATTTCGCGGATTTTTCGCAATAGGGAAATCGATAAAAAAAGCCCGAAACCCTCTCCTGGCGTATATTCAACGGGGGCAGGTCTCGCCAGCCGGGCGGAACATGCTTTGATCTGCTACCGATACGCATCAAAGGCCCCCGTTTGTTCGCCGAGAGCCTTTGAAGACCGAGAACTAAAGAAAGATAAGGCCAGTTTTTGTTGAGAATAATTCCCGTTAGCTGGGATTATTCATAAACATCGTAGATGCGGCATCCTGTCGCATTTTAGGCAAAAGCGGCAAGATGCCGCTTCTACAAATCGCTTTTATGATTAATGCGGATTAGGAGGAATCGGCGGATTTTAAGCAAATGGATCGGCTGCCGCCGGTTTCTCGTCGGCGGGTTTCTTCTCGGCAGGTTTTTCGGCGGGGACCGGTTCTGCTTGGAAGGGATTAACCTTGGCTTCGGCGGGCTTTTCGGGAGGCGGAGCTTTTTCCTGTTCGGTGCGGGGGGCGAACGGATCGTCCGACGGTTTTGGTTCGGCGGAAGGCGGCACGGCTACCGGCGGCGCGGCCGCCGGCGGCATGGGTGGAGCAGGATTTTCTGGACTGCTGGGGCCGAATGGATCGGCTTCGGCAGGAGCGGGTCCGGGCACGGCGTTGGCCGGAGGAGCCATCGCGCCAGGCGCTTTGGCGCCGGGAATGCCCGCGCCTGACGGAATCATATTCCCCAAACCGCCGACCGATTTCTTAATGCCTTCACTGCCCCCTTTGATTAACGCGCCAAAAATGCTCTTTTTGGGAGCGGACTTGGTTTCCGTCGCCGGTTTTTCGGGCGTCATTTCAACCGGTGGTTGCGCTGCCTTGGCGGGCGGTTCCGCAGCGCCGCTCCCAAAGGCGCCGGCATCCGCCGGCTTTTCGGCGGGCAGTGGGGTAGATGGTTCAGCAGGCGGTTCGGCGGGCGGCTCGGCGGCTTTTGCGTCGCCGGACTTTGCAGGTTCCTTAGGTGCCGGCGGATTACCGAAAGGATCGATTTCGGCGGCCTTTTCGCCCGATTGAGCTTCCGGAGCAGGGACGGTTTCGGCCGGAGCCTGCGCGGCTTGATTCCGCAAAACGCGATCTTCTTCCCGTTGGATGGCCTCGAAGCGCGCCTTGCGAATCTTGTTGGCTTCTTCCAATGCAGCCAGCCGGGCAACGACGCGATAAGTTTCCAATTGCCGACGCGCAGCGCCCTGCACGCGTTCGAGGGAGCGGGCGACGTTGAACGAACGATTCGTGTCTTTGCTTTCCAATTCCGCCCCCTTTTGGAAGTCTTGCGTCGCCTCCGGTCCGCGGCCGAGTTTCAAGTACGCCAAGCCGCGGAAATAGTAAACCCGCGGATCGCGGCTGCCGCCCGCGACCGCCGCGCTAAGTTGATCGTGCGCTCTCACGAAATCGCCGGCGAAATAGGCGTGAACGCCGTTGCCGTAAAGCTGCCCCAAAACGACTTCCTGGGCGTGCGCGGAAATGGCGGATAACGAGAGGGCGATGGCGGCGATCGAGACCGTAATACGCAACATGGGTTTTTATCTCCTGGAAAAACGAGGGATCCCCCCCCACAGTTATTTTTCTATGTCGATCAATAGGCAATATCGTGCCATTTATTGATCCTAATTGCCCAGAGGAAAAATATCAAGCAATCGGCAAAGCTTTGCCGGCTTGAGATTTTCGTTTTCAATAATGACCTGGAAACTAATCTAAAGCCGCTCAGTTCCACTACACCCCTCCTCGATCGGGTCGTTGGCTATCCGCTTGCCTGTTAGACCATAAACGGATACTCTTATCTGTTTGTCGATTTATAGGCGCGCGGTAATGTCAACTAAACTACAAGACAATCAGCGGATCGTGATTACGGGCTTGGGGCTAACCGCGCCCAATGGGAATTCGCTGTCGGAATTCCGCGAAAGTCTGCTGAACGGCCGCAGCGGCGTGGTCCCTTATGAAATTCGCTATTTTGGCCCCACGCTGGCGGGGGTTTGTAATTTCGACGAGCTTAGGCATCAAAAAAAGAAAGACATTCGCCGCGGCACGCGAGCGGCAAGCATCGGAATTTATTGCACCCACGAAGCCATCGCCGACGCCAGGCTCGATTGGCCAAACGTGGAAAAATCGCGGGTGGGAATTTACGTCGGCGTGACCGAGCACGGCAATGTCGAGACGGAAAACGAAATTTTTCTGATCAAAGGCTACGATTACGACACGCAGTTCTGGTCGCATCACCACAATCCGCGAACCGTGGCCAACAATCCCGCCGGCGAGATTTCGCTGAACCTGGGCATTACCGGGCCGCATTACACGCTGGGCGCGGCATGCGCGGCGGGCAACGCGGGCATCATCCAGGGCGTGCAAATGTTGCGGCTGGGCGATTGCGACCTCGCCCTAAGCGGCGGCGTTTCGGAAAGCATCCACACTTTCGGCATTTTCGCCAGCTTCAACAGCCAAGGGGCCTTGGCCAAGCACGAAGATCCGCAAAAAGCCTCGCGGCCTTTTGATCTGGACCGCAACGGCATCGTGGTGGCCGAAGGGGGCTGCATGTTCGTGCTCGAACGCCTGGAAGACGCCCGGTCGCGCGGCGCGAAGATTTACGGCGAAATCGCCGGCTACGCGATGAACAGCGACGCCACCGATTTCGTCTTGCCCGACCCCATCCGGCAGGCCGAGTGCATGCGATTGGCCCTGGACCGCGCGGGCATGACGCCCGACCACGTGGATATCGTCAGTACTCACGCCACGGGCACGACTTCGGGCGATATCCAGGAATGCAAGGCTTTACGAATGGTCTGGGGCGAAGGCAGCCGCACGGCGTTCAACAATGCAAAGAGCTACATCGGCCATGCGATGGGCGCGGCCGGCGCGCTCGAACTGGCCGGCAATCTGCCGGCGTTCGACGACGGCATTTGCCATCCCACGATCAACCTCGACCGCCTCGATCCCGAATGCGCCTTGCCGAACCTGATTGCCAACGAACCCCGGCAATTGGGGCCGGTGAAGGTGATTCTCAACAATTCGTTCGGAATGCTGGGCATCAACTCGGCGGTGATCGTGAAGAAGTTCGAGGGATGAGGGGAGGCAGGGGATGGGGGATAGGGGATAGGGGATAGGGACGAGTGAATACCGAGACACTGAACGAGGCGGATAAGATCGAGAGATAAAATGACTTTAATCAGGACGTCGTTTGCGGTTTTTGTTTTTTTGATCGTCTATTTCCCGTGGGGATTTCCGCCAACGGTACGCGCGGAACCGCCCGGCGTCGAAATGAATCTCGTGGAATCGAGGAAGATTTGGGATGCGGCGGCACATAACGCCTTCACCGATTTGGTGCGTTTCCGCGACCGGTGGTTTTGCGTGTTTCGCGAGGGATCCAAGCACGTGCCCGGCGCCGACGGCACGATCCGCGTGCTTCGCAGCCTGGACGGCGGAAAGTGGGAAAGCGCCGCGCTATTGAAGAAAGCGGGAATCGATCTCCGCGATCCCAAAATTTCGATTACGCCCGACGGACGCCTAATGGCATTGATGGGCGGTTCGGTCTATTCGGGCGACGAGAAATCTCGATCTCGCAAGCGGATTACGAACCGCTCGCAAGTCGCCTTTTCCGCGGACGGTTTGCAGTGGTCGCCGCCGCAACCGGTCGGCGTGCCCGAACACCAATGGCTTTGGCGGGTTACCTGGCATGAGGGCGTGGGATACGGTTTTTCTTACGGCGTGGATACCGCCGCGGACCGCGGGAAATTCATCCTTTGGAAGACCCGCGACGGCATCGAATACGAGCGGGCGGCGGAGCCGAACATGCCCGTCGATTCGGCGGGCGAATCGGCCCTCCGTTTCCAAGCCGACGGCACTTTGCTCGCACTGGCGCGCACGGCAAGCAGCGAGAATCCAACACTAATCGGCCGCAGCGCGGCCCCTTACGACAGATGGCAATGGTCCGCCGCCGGTCCCGCGGCGCAAGGCCCGAACTTTATGATCCTTCCCGACGGCCCGATGCTCTATGCGGGGCGGGATTATCCCGGGAAGAATTCAAAACCCTCGGTGGCCACCGCGAAAACGGTCGTCGGCGTCATGACGACGGAACGATGCATTCCTAAACTGACTTTGCCCAGCGGCGGCGACACCAGTTATCCCGGCATGGTCTGGCACGATAACATGCTTTGGCTGAGTTACTATTCGAGCCACGAGGGGAAGGCCGCGATTTACCTGGCGAAAATCCGGATAGCCTTGCGATGATTATTTATTTGTCGCGGAATTGCATTCCCGCGCCGGTGCGTGGGAACGAGTAGAAGAAACGAACCAATTAAAATTATACGAAAGTTGCCTCGATATGACCGCCGCCGAAATCAAAGAAGCCGTATTGGAAATTCTTTCCGACATCGCCCCGGACGAAGACCTGAGCAACCTCAAGGAAGACGTTTCGTTCCGCGAGCAGTTGGAAATGGACAGCATGGACTTTTTGGACATCGTGATGGAGTTGCGCAAGCGCTACCGCATCCAGATTCCCGAAGAAGAATATCCCGCGCTGGCCAGCATGAAAAGCACGGTCGAATATCTGGAGCCGCGGATGACGGAAGTGGCGAAGAAGCAATAGTTATTGCAATGCTCAATTTACAATCCCATGACCTACGACGCGATCATCATCGGCGCGGGAATGTCGGGCTTGGCGGCGGGAATCCGGCTGGCGCATTTCGAGCGGAAGGTCTGCATCCTGGAGCGGCATAGCGTCATCGGCGGGCTGAATTCTTTTTATCGCCGCGGGGGGCGGAATCTGGACGTCGGCCTGCACGCGCTGACGAACTACGCGCCTACCGGCGCGAAGAATCGGCCGCTCTCGCGAATCATGCGGCAGCTTCGCCTGGCGTGGGAGGAGTTTTCGCTCGCGCCGCAGGTCGGCTCGGCGATTCGCTTTCCCGGCGCGGAGTTGAATTTCACGAACGACTACAAGCTCTTCGAGTCGGAGGTGCATCGGCGCTTTCCGCGCGAGAAGGACAATTTCGCCCGGCTGGTGGGCGAGCTTTGCGATTACGACCACATCGACCAACCGAGCGTGCGGCATTCGGCCAAGGAGCACGTGGCCGAGCGGGTGAAAGATCCGCTGCTGCGGGAGATGCTCTTTTGCCCGCTCATGTTCTACGGCAGCGCGCACGAGCACGACATGGATTTCGGGCAGTTCAGCATCCTCTTTCGCTCGATATTTTTGGAAGGGCTGGCCCGGCCCTTCGCCGGCGTGCGGCTGATCCTCAAGCGGCTCGTCGATAAATTCAAAAATTTGGGCGGCGAACTGCGTTTGCGGGCGGGCGTGAGCCGCATCGCCGTGAAAGACGGCGCCGCGACGAAAGTCGTCCTCGACGACGGCGTCGAACTGGAGGCAAAGAACGTGCTCTCCTCGGCCGGCTGGCCCGAAACGCTGCGGATGTGCGCCGAGCCGTCGTCCGAACGGGCCGCCGATCCAGGCCGGTTGACGTTCGTCGAGTCGATCGCAATCCTCGACTCCCCGCCGGAAAAACTGGGGCACGACAAGACCATCGTGTTCTTCAACGATTCGGAAAAATTCCACTACGCCGCGCCGGAAGAAGCCGCCGACGTGCGCAGCGGAGTGATTTGCTCGCCGAACAATTTCGACTACGACGAGCCGATGCCGGAGAACGTGCTCCGCATTTCCACGCTGGCGAATTACGCGCGTTGGGCCGAACTCGACGAGGTAGAATATCGGCTGGCCAAGCTCCGCTGGTTCGACCGCGCGGCGGCCGCGGCGGCCCGCTTCATGCCCGAGTTCCGCCATGCGGTGATCGACACCGACATGTTCACGCCGCTGACTATCCATCGCTACACCGGCCACGAAGGGGGCGCGGTTTACGGCTCGACCCAAAAACGCTACGACGGCACCACGCATTTGAAAAACCTTTTCATCTGCGGCAACGACCAGGGATTGGTGGGCATCGTCGGGGCGATTTTAAGCGGCATCGGAATCGTCAACAAGTATTTGTTGAAGGAATGATCTTCGGCCGCTTGCGGCTTAGCGATCCATTGTCGGTAAACATAGTATTTCCAACCGCGACCACTGGTCGCGGCTTTGCAACATGAACGATACCCTCCGCGAATCCTACGATGTCGTCGTGATCGGCGCCGGACTGGCCGGCATGACGGCCGCGAATACGATTGCCCGCGCGGGACATTCGGTGCTGCTGGTGGAACAACATTACAAGCTCGGCGGGTTGGCCACGTGGTTTCACCGCAAAGGCGGTCATATCTTCGACATCTCGCTGCACGGCTTTCCCGTGGGAATGATCAAAAGCTGCCGCCGCTACTGGACGGCCGAAATCGCCGACTCGATCGTACAGTTGAAGCACATCCGATTCGACAACCCGATGTTTTCGCTCGAAACGACGTTTACGCGCGAGGATTTTAGCAAGCTCTTGTTCGAACGATTCCGCATTCCGGCGGAAAACGTAACGGGCTTTTTCGACGCCGCCCGGGCGATGAGCCACTTGGACGATCAGGCGTACACCACGCGCCGGCTTTTCGAGAAGTTCTTCCCCGGCCGGCAGGATGTCGTCCGCCTGCTGATGGAGCCGATCACCTACGCCAACGGCTCGACGCTCGAAGATCCGGCGCTGACCTACGGCATCGTGTTCTCGAATTTCATGTCGAAGGGCGTTTACACATTTCAGGGCGGGAGCGATCGGCTGATTCGCCTGATGCGCGACGACATGCGGAAAAACGGCGTCGATATCCGCTTCGCCTGCGAGGTGCAAAAGGTGCATGTCGAGCGGCGGAAGGTTGCCGGCGTCACGCTCGACGGACGCCGCATCGGCTGCCGCGCGGTCGTGTCGAACGCCAACTTGCTGGGCACGATCTTTCAGCTCGTCGGCGAGGAGCAATTCGACAAAGATTTCCTCGAAGAAGCGCGGGCCGTGCGGCTCAATAATTCCAGCACGCAGGTTTACATGGCCCTCAAGCCGGGGGAAACGCTCGACGAAAACGTCTGCGGCGATTTGCTCTTCAGTTCGACCGCGCCCGAGTTCCGCACCGACATGCTCTTGAGCCGCGCGATTACCAGCCGCACCTATTCTTTTTACTACCCCCGCACGCGGCCGGGGCACGACCGCTGCTACGCGGTGGCCAGCACGAACGCGAATTACGCCGATTGGGCCGATCTGCCGCCCGATGAGTATGAAGCGGGCAAGCGCAATTTGATTGAGACCACGCTCGAAGGCATCTCGAAATACGTGCCCGATTTCCGCGAAAAATTGGCCTATTCCGAGGCCGCCACGCCGAAAACATTCGAGCGCTACACGAAACATTGGGGCGGCGCGAGTTTCGGCACGAAGTTCGAAGGCCTGGCCGTCAGCCGAAGTTTGCCCGAGCGAATCGCCGGCCTCTATCATGCCGGCAGCGTGGGGATCATCATGTCCGGCTGGCTCGGCGCGATGAATTACGGCGTCATCGTGGCCAACGACGTGGATGCGTTTTTGATGAAGATATGATTGCAAATCGGTAATTGCAAATTGCAAAATGCAAATTGAACAACTTCATATCAACACGGAGAACACGGAGTTTTCATATTTCATAAAATTGCTCTCCGTGTCCTCCGTGCCTCCGTGTTGATTAATTGTTTTCCTCTTTCAATGCCTCAAGAAAAAATACTCGCCGCCATTCCGCATCGCCCGCCGTTTCTGCTGGTCGATGAAATCGTCGAACAAAGCGACTTGAAGATCGTCGGCACGAAACTATTTACCGGCGAGGAAGGCTTTTTTCGCGGACATTATCCCGGCTTCCCCTTGGTGCCCGGCGTGTTGCTCTGCGAAGCGGCCATGCAGTGCGGGGCGATCTTGCTTTCACAGACGATCGGTGGAGATAAGAATAAGATCCCCGTCGCCACGCGGATGAACGATATCCGCTTCAAGCGGATGGTTCGGCCCGGCGAAACGATCCGCATGGAAGTCGAACTCGTCGAACGGCTGGCCGACGCCTTTTTCATGAAGGCGAAAGTAACCGTCGAGAATCGAGTCGCCGTGCGGTTCGAGTTTGCCTGCGCACTGGCCGAGAAGATGGTATAAGAGAAATTGGCGGGTCCGCGCTTCGCTCGACCCGCTACATCTTGCCCGTCGCGGGTCCGGCACACCCTAATGCTTTTCGAGCAGCTTCAAGCTTCGCATCCACTGTTGGCACTCTTTGGGCCACATCTCGGCGACGGGGAGGCCTTTGGTCTGTCTTACGCCATGCCCGCCTTCGCGGTAGATGTGCAGTTCGGCCGGCACTTTCGCGCGGCGGAGGGCCAGATAGAACTGCACGCTGTTTTCCGCGGGCACGCCCGCGTCGGCATCGGTGTGGAAGAGAAACGCGGGCGGCGTCTCGGCGTTTACGTGCTTCTCGTTCGAGAGACTTTCGACCAACTCCGGCGGGGCGTCGCTGCCGATCAAATTGCGCTGCGAACCCTTGTGCGTAAACGGTTCGCCGAAGGCGATCACGGGATAGCAGAGGATCATGAAGTCGGGCCGGCAACTCGCGCGGTCGATCGGATCGGCGGCGTTCGCATCGCCCTTGTCGAAATGCGTGCCGACGGTCGAGGCCAAGTGCCCGCCCGCCGAGAAGCCCAAGATGCCGATCTTCCGCGGATCGATCTTCCACCTTTCGGCGTTCGCCCTCACGGTGCGGATCGCCCGCTGCGCGTCGAGCATCGGAGCGGGGTGGCCGTAGCCCCGGCTGCGATGGCGGTAATCGAGCACGAATCCGGCGACGCCGAGGGAGTTGAGCCACGCGGCGGTTTCTTTCCCTTCGTAATCGCCGGCCACGTGGCCGTAGGCTCCGCCGGGGCAAATCACCACCGCCGCGCCGACGGCTTTCGACGGCTCGGGCAGAAAGGCGGTCAAGGTCGGTTTATCGGCGGGATTATCGCCCTTCGCGCCGGGCGCGCCGTCGGGCCAAAGCAACTGCGCCGCAGGCTCGACGGCGGGAGAGTGGGCGGCGAAGGCCATGCCGATAAGCAACGCGGGGAATAGGGATTGGCGCATGATGGCGGGGTCCGGCGAAAGATTATCGGCATAAATCCCGTTTGAAGATCGCATTTCGCGTGCGAACGGTTTCCGCGGCATCTCGGCGGGCATCGCCGTGCCGAACGGTAATATATACCGTTTTCCCCGGGCTGAAAACCCTTTTCGCAAAGCACGCCCCGAATTCATCTGGCTATTCGCGAACGAGGAGGTTATATTGACGGGAACATGGAAGGCGAAGAAACCAACGCGAATCGCGGCAGTCGAGCCGAATCGGCCGGGGAAATCTCCGCCGCCGCCAAGCGGCGCATCGTCCACGAACCGCATCTGGCGGCGCAACGGATCTGGTGCGAATTCGACGGCGCGCGGCTCGTGCTGCGCGGTCAGGTGCCGAGTTATTACTGCAAGCAACTCGCCCAAGAAGCCGTGGCCGATCTCGAAGGCGTCGAGCGGATCGTCAACGAAATCGAAGTGCTCTGGTAACGGCACGCAGGCATTTTTCCCGTCTCGACGGGTTGAAAACCCGTCCTCCGCGGAAAATCCGCGGCGGGCGTTCGTCGTTATTGAGCGTTGACGATCAGCAAAATCACGAAAATCAGCACCAGGGCGGCAAGAATGGCCCCGGCGACGTAAATCCAGACGGGCGTTTCCCCTTCTTTCTTGTATTTTGATTGGGCGCCGGCGACGGGTTGATGTTGCATGAACATCGTGGAGGGCAATTTGTCCAAGGCTTGAAAGGCATCGCTCGCCACCGGCAGATCATCGAGCGGTTGCGACAGAGGCGGCGGTTTCTTGCCGCTGCCCGGAGTTCCGCTCGTCTTCCCCGCCATTTTGGAGTGCGATTTGGAACTCGAGCCGCCGAAGATGTCCGATATGCCCGCTCGGCTGGGGCCTTTGATCGTCGGATTATTGGCGCCCGGCGAAGTGTCGGCCAGGGAGTAGTCTTCGTCCGGCGACGGCGGCGCGGGTTTGAGCGTCGCGGTTTCGGGGGCGATGGTGCGGCCCGGCAGCGGTTTGAGATTCTTGCGCGGCCCGCCGCCCAAGCGGGTCCCCTTCAACAGATGTCCCGACGATTGGCTGCCGGGATCCTCGGCCATGCCCTTGCCTTTGGTCAACAGCCAGCTATTCAGCGCGCGGGCGACGTCGAACATCGATTGATAGCGCTGATCGGGCTTTTTCGCGATCATTTTGATGCAGATATCGACGAGCTCGATGGGCGCGTCGGCCCGCAACTCGCGGATGCTCGGCGGCATCTGCTTTTGATGCTGCATCAACCGTTGCGGCAAGGTCCCTTCGGGAAACGGCGGATGGCCCGTGAGCAAAAAGTACAGCGTGCAGCCCAGCGAATAGACGTCGGCCCGGTGATCGACGCCGTGGCTGTCGATGGCTTGTTCGGGGGCGAGATAATCGGCCGTGCCCAGCACGTTTTCGTCGAAGGCCACCGTGAGCGAGGCTTTGTCTTCCTCGGCGAAGCGGGCCAGGCCCAAATCGAGCACCTTCACGACGCCCTTGCGATCGACCAGCAAGTTCGCCGGTTTCACGTCGCGGTGAATCAGGCCGGCCTTGTGGGCGTGCGCCAAGCCCTCCGCCGCCTGGCGGATATACTCGGCGGCCGGGATGTAATCCAGCGGTCCTTCCTCCTTGACGATCTGCTGCAAGTCGCGCCCCTCGACGTACTCCATCACGAAGAAATGGACTTTTTCCTGGTTGTCGATGTCGTAGGCGCGGACGATGTTCTTGTGGTCCAACTGGGCGGCGGCGAGCGCCTCGCGGTGGAAGCGGGCGAGGTACGAGGTGTCTTCCACGCGGTTCTTCGGCAAGATTTTGATCGCCACGCGGCGCTGCATCAGCGTGTGTTCGGCCAGATAGACCGAACTCATGCCGCCCGTGCCCAATAGATCGAGCAACTTGTATTTTTTCAGGAAGAAGCCTTTGTGGCGGCCTTCGAGGATGCGGTCGCACTGCCAGCGGGTGAGCAGGCCCGCATCGACGAGCTTTTTGGAAACGATATCGGTATCCGCCAGGGCGGCATCCCCTGCCGTCGATTCCAATTCCGCCAGCGTTCGTCCGAGTGCCTCCCCCTCCACAAGGCCGCTTTTACGGACCAACTCCCAAAAAGCATCCGCCGTCAATTTGGCCATTCCCGCCGGCCGTTTGGCCCTCCTTTTACACAAGCCGATAAGCCAGTACCTTCGTCGAAAAGCTACAACTCTTAGTGTAGCAAGACTTTTCGAGAATTTCTAGCAGTGAACGTGGAATTTTAATTTTTTTGAATATTTTCTCGATCAGACGCGGCAATCGACGCGAAATGCCCCTTCGCTTTCGCGCCGATAACATTATAGCCGGCTAGGGAAATAGCCGGATTCCAATGCAGAACGAACAAGGTCGCGCAGCACCCGTCGTTCAGGGGGAAAGTATCGGTTTGCAGGGCATAGTTACGCTCCTGTGTTTTGGCTTATTTAGCTCGGGATCGCGATTACCTCCCGATCTTTATCGACCATGCGGTGAATGGTTGAAAACGGAGTAAGCGTTCACGCCCCGGTCGGGGACTGGTCCATTTTTCGGCGGGAAAACGTATTTCGTGGACAAACGGTAGGCCGAAAACATGGACCTGTCCCCTTCCCGCGGCGCGAGGGGGACAGTCCCATTT
>JADLEL010000201.1 GCA_020846145.1 Pirellulales bacterium
AAATGGGACTGTCCCCCTCGCGCCGCGGGAAGGGGACAGGTCCATGTTTTCGGCCTACCGTTTGTCCACGAAATACGTTTTCCCGCCGAAAAATGGACCAGTCCCCGACCGGGGCGTGAACGCTTACGAAAAATTCGCCGTAGCGAAATCTATCGTACTACGGTATTGCACAGAGCTCCAGTTAAATATCCCGCGTGGTATCTTCCATGCCAAGTACTACATTGGATTGCCGTGCGGATGGCTAAGCGGCAGGGTCTCGATCGACGAAATAGGACTATTTTAAGGGAGTTGGAACTCTCGAAACACCATTCGACCGAATAAAAAAATTTTTTTAACGAGGGGGGGTTGCGTTTGTCGAGTAAAGCATCATAATACGAGCATCCTCCGATTTGGATGGAGCTTTCCCCAATATCTATCGGGGCTTCGGCCCCGAATGATCGGCTTCCGCAGGTCCCTGCCCCGCCTGCGGGAGCCTTTTTCATTTCTTGCCGCGCGCTTTTCAGTCTTTCTCTTCGGGCTCCCATGCGCCGCCCGGCGCCGAGGGGAGCACGAATATTTTTCCGTCGCCCATCCTTCCCGTTCGGGCGACGTCGGTAATCGCGGCGACGATTTCCTCGAGCCGGGAGTCTTCCACCCAGAGTGAAATTTCCACCTTCGGCAAATAGGCGAGCGAATACTCGCTGCCGCGGTATTCGTCGAGATAGTTCTTCTGCCGGCCGTAGCCCTTCACCTCGTGGACTTCGCAGGCTTCCAACGGCGCGTGCTTGAGCGCGTCGAGCACTTTTTCCACCAGATACGGTTTCACGATGGCAATGACTTGCTTCATCTCGGCGCGCCGGGGAAGGAATGTAGGGCGGGTCAAGCTTCAGCGCAGATCCACCATGCGATTGATAACGATATTGGTGGGTCTGCGCTGCGCTTGACCCACCCTACACATAAATCCGCAGTTACTAAAGTTACTAAAGATGCTCGCATTGTAGCGGAATTGCCGAGAAATGTCATTCCCCGCCGATGCCGATCGGTTCATAAGCCGCGGAATGGCTCGCAAATTCGCCACAATCCGCACGGTCCGCCGCGAAAAAACGAGCAGCGGGGGATTTTCGCCCGTTTTATTTGATCTCGCCCGCCAACCGGCCTAGGTTTTCAATAGAAGCGAGCCTTGTCAATCCCGCTTCACTTTTCGGAATCGCCGTTCGGCCTCTGCGGGGCGAGAGAAACTACCGGAATCGAACGACAGTTCCTTGTCGCAATCCTTGCATCCCCGAGTCGCCCTAATATCAGGAGCCAATCCCATGTTCACCCGAAAGATTTCCGCCTTGCGTTTGCCGATCCCCCGCGCAAGCGCGTTTTTTTTGTCTTCGATCCTTGCCGCCTGGAGCACGGCGATTTTCGCCCAGGGCGCGCCGACCATCGTCCGCGTCGAGGAAGACTGGACGCTGAACGTCTCTTCCCCGCAGCAAGGCATCGTGGCGCCGCAGCTCGCGACGGTGATCTCGCCGTACGCCGACACGAATTCCATCTACGCGGTTTTCGCCATCAATCACCGGCCGCTGCCCGAATTCGCCGGCGGCGGATTGCAACTGCAAGTCTGGAACAATGAAACGTCCCTGAGGTACGCGAATTTCGCCGACGACTCGATGTTGAACTACATGGAAGAGTCCGAAACCATCACTTGGACGCAGGCCATGGCTGTCGAGAACGGCAAATTGATTTTCGAGATTCTCAACGGCCGATCGCAGACCTGGGGGGAATTCGGCGGGAAGAGCCTCCAGACGGATGTGCAAACCAATTTGACCGATTTGAACGATTACAGCCCCCTCGTTTCGGCGGAGAAGTCCGGCATTAGCTATGCCGCGAATCGCGTGCGATCGCTGACCCTGAGCAAAGTCCGTTGGATCACGTCCACCGGGCAGACTTACGAAGATGCGAATGCGAAGGTCGTTTACCCGCAACCCCAACCGTAACGCGATCGTCGGGCAACGCGGAAACACATCCCTCCAACACGAAAGAATACGGCCATGAGAACCTCCATGCAAACCGGGCGGCGAAAAGGCAATATTTTGGTTTTGAGCGCGGCGCTGCTGATCGTGATGTTCGCCCTGCTGGCGTTTACGGTCGATCTGGGGTATTTGCAGGTCGCCAAGACCGAATTGCAGCGGACCGCCGATTCGGCGGCCATTGCCGCGACGTGGGAATTGATCGATCCCAGCCCGAGCAAGACCACTCCGCAGAGCACGTTGACCACGTCGGCGGTGGCGAAGGCCCGGGATTACGCCCTGAAAAATCTCGTTACCCGCGATGAGATGCAATTGATCGACGCCGATATAACCGCGGGTTTTTTGGCGGACCCCGCGAATCCGCTTTCCCAGCTTAGCGTGAGCGCCGCGAGCGGATACAACGCGGTTCAAGTGCGCGTGCGGAAAGACGACGCGGCGAACGGAAACGTCCCGTTTTTCTTCGCGCCGGTGCTGGGGATCGGTTCCGCCGCGTGCGAAGCGCAAGCCACCGCCGCGTTCGTGAGCAATTTTTCGGGTTTTCAAACTCCCAAGGACGGCTCGAATTTGCAGATTCTGCCTTTCGCGCTGGATTTGCAAACGTGGAACGATCTGATGAACGGCTTGGTCGCCGACGACAATTGGACGAGCACTTGGAGCGACGGCCAGAAGAAATGGATCGTTACCCCCGGTGCGGACGGCATCAAGGAAGTGAACCTCTTTCCGCAAGGCACCGGCTCGCCCGGCAATCGCGGCACGGTCGATATCGGTTCGAGCAATAACAGCGCGGCCGATATCGCACGGCAGATCGTCAACGGCATCAGCCCCGCCGACATGGAGGTCATGGGCGGCAAACTGCAGTTCAACGATCAGGGCGCGATCACCTTGAATGGCGATACGGGCATCAGCGCGGGAGTGAAGGACGAATTGGCGAGCATCATCGGGCAGCCCCGTTGCATCCCGATTTTCAGCGCCGTCGTCGGGCCGGGCAATAACGCCCAATATACCATCGTTCGGTTCGCGGGCGTGCGAATCCTGGAAGTCAAACTCACCGGCCAAATGAGCAGCAAGCGCGTCGTCATTCAACCGGCGAACATCCGCATCAAAGGCGGCATTCCCTCCACCGGCCCCCAAGGAACGAATTTCATTTATTCTCAGGTGTGGTTGGTGCGATGACCAAATTTGCCCCGGTCGGGGACTGGTCCATTTTTCGGCGGGAAAACGTATTTTATGGACAAACGGTAGGCCGAAAACATGGACCCGGTCCCCTTCCCGCGCAAGGGGGACAGCTCCCCGTGAACGGCTAGGCGTTGCCCGACAATAAGTTGCCGGAATCGTAGTAGGCACACTCCGTGTGCCGTCCGCGAATTACGGCACACGGAGTGTGCCTACTACATAGGAATTCGGTAGTTTAATTGTCGGACTGCACCTTACCGATTCGGTTTGCGATGCGGAAAATCGTTGCATTCGGAACGATCCGCGGAGAGTTTCGCAAAGAATCGCGTTCGGCCGGATATTTACCGTAAAATATTTTGACGCCGTCCGCGGATCGACCTAGGATTTCGATAGCGAGCGAGGGTTGAAAATCTCGCCGCGATCGTCGTCGATCGATCCTGGCGGAGACGTCGAACTCCCGCCGAACCCTCGGCGGCTTACTCGTCCGCATGCGTCGCTATTCCGTAGAAGGAGCTTGCGCCTACGCTGCTCCGCCTTTTTATTGGGGAGATAACCATGTCGTCGAAATTGACCACTCCTTTTCGCGCCCGTCGAGGCGCGGTTGCCGTCCTGGCCGCATTCTTAACGGTGTTCATGCTGGCCGTGATCGCCTTCGCGGTCGATCTGGGATACCTGAGCCTCGTCCGCACGCAACTGCAAACCACGGCCGACGCCGCCGCCCTGGCGGGAGCCGGCACCATGAACACCACGCTGGAGGACATGAAGGCGGCGGCGGAAAATTTCGCGGTCCGCAACAAAGTGGCGGGAAGGACCGCGCAACTGACCTCGAACGAAATCGAGCCGGGCATCTGGGATACGACCGCCCGCACCTTCACCCCTTCCTCGCAGTTGGGGAACGCGGTTCGGGTAACGGTGCGAACCAGCGAGACCACCGGCGGCGAGACGCCGTTGTTCTTCGGCCGGATTTTCGGCAAGAATTCGCAGGCCCAGCAGGCCTCGGCCATCGCCACGGCGAATCCCCGCGATATCGCCTTCGTGATCGACCTTTCCGGCTCGATGAACGACGATACCGACCCCAGCAAGACCGCGACCCTCAACAGCACTTACTCGGCGGCGGGCTTTCCGACCATCGGTACCGACTTGATCAACCAGGTCTATGCCGACTTCGGCTATCCTTGCACGTATCCGACGGAGCCGAAACAGAGCATCGGGCAGCCGTTGGGGGTTACCACGCTGAGCGCGTTGACGAACTCCACCAGCAGTCCGCTCAAAGCTGCCGCGATTCCCACGAAATACCGCATTCTCTCGACCGACTCGTCTTCGACCCGCACGAAAAAGGCGTATTCCTGGACGATGGACGTGCAGGTGCCGCAGATCATGCCCGGCGTGAAACCCACGCCCAACAGCACTACGAATTACGATTATTGGTACAGCTACCTGTCGGGTTCGGGCGTCAGCAGCGCGATCGGCTATCGCACCTACGTGGACTTCATGATGTACAACGGCCGCTACCGGAAGCCCGGCAGCAACCTTTACGTGCCGCTCTCGCGATCCAGTCCGGATTGTCCCTATCACGCGGAAGCGACGGCGGGCGGGACGTTCAATTTCCCGCCGCGCGAGCAGCCGACGCACGCCTCGCGCCGCGCGCTGATCGCGGCCATCAAGATCATCCAGGACCGGAACCAGAACATCGGCGATCCGAACCAGCGCGACTGGGTGTCGCTCGTCATTTACGATCGGATCAATCCCGCGCCGCAAGTCCTGCTGCCGTTGACCTCGGACTACGTTGCCGCCATGCAGGCTTGCACCACCCTGCAAGCCTGCGACGACGCCGCGGCCTGCACGGCCACGGAGACCGGTTTGCGCTACGCGGACAACCACCTCAAGCCGGTCAGCCAGGGCGGCGCGGGGCGTCCCTCCACCGACAAGATCGTGGTCCTTTTAACCGACGGCGTGCCGAACCTTTACGATTCGTCGGCCTATGCCAATCCGACGATCGGCGGCTACATCAGCGCGCATCCCAGCGGCGATTTTTACGCCAGCGATAATTACCGCAACACGTCGTTGATCCAGACCTCGATGATGCAAGGCAAGCACTGGCAGGTGTATCCGGTAGGCATCGGCTTGGGGACCGATTACGATTTCATGGACCGCATGGCCCGCATGGGCATGACCGCCGATCAGAACGGCCAAGGCCCGCGCGGCAGCGGGAATCCCGGCGAATACGAAGCCCGGCTCACCGAGATTTTCGAGAGCATCATCAATAATCCGCGGCTGCGGCTGGTGCAGTAGGAGCCATGACATCGGGCGCCTCCGATCGCAGCCCGATGCCGGGGCGGCAGTCGTCCTGCCGCCCCTTTGCGTTGGTGCGCGGCGGGCGTCATGGCGCGATTCTCGGGGCATGAGAAAAACGGCCCCCCATGCCGGCGGCCGGCCCGCGATCCCGCCGTGGATTTTGCGGGAATCATCCTTCGCGGACTTCCTCCCGCGTTCGTTCCCGCCGGATTTTGGGAATGTGGAATATAGGTGCGGGAACAACCCCGATCCCATTCTGCAGTGGGGATTGGTTTCTCCGTAAGCGTTCACGCCCCGGTCGGGGACTGGTCCATTTTTCGGCGTGAAAACGTATTTTGTGGACAAACGGTAGGCCGAAAACATGGACCTGTCCCCTTCCCGCGGCCAAGGGGGACAGTCCCATTTTTGCGGCGATTAAGCACATTTACGGCACCATCATCTTTTGCGCCGCAAAAATCGGGACAGTCCCCTGTGAACGGTTACGTTTCTCCTATCCCCATTTCACGATCGATTTTTCCAAAACTGCTCTTGACCGATTTCTTCCGGTTGGGTATTTAACCGCCTCTCCTCTCGATCATCCCAAAAAACCGGATGAAAAGACTTATCGAAAAGGCGGATAAAAACGCGGAAAAGACCTGCTTTCCGCCGAAATCCGGTTGAAACGAGACGCGCGGCGGGCCGATTGGCCGGCTGCCGCGCGATTCGTAGGACAGGTTGCCAACCTGTCGCGGCGTCGCGGTTTTTATCCGTCGCCGCGTCGAGAAGGGAAACGACATCGGAATGAAAAGGCGGGATCGTCCCGTTTTTCCATAGCGTGCGGAATCGAATCGCGGGAACGCGGTTCGATCGGACCATCGAAAATCATCCCCCGGGTACGAACGCGCGGCGCTTAAGGGTTAGGAGCCGCACGAGGGAAATATCAAGCTAGGCATGAACTCCGCGAAGCCTTGTACGAACGGCTTCGAGGGCTTCTGCGCGTCGCAAAAGGAGAGATCTTTTGAACACGACCGCATCAACACGCATCGGCAGGGCGGGAACCTTTTTCATGGTGGCGAGCGCCTTATGGTGTTGCTCGCTATCGAACGCCATCCTCACTCCGGCCGTCGCGGCGGCGGAGCAGGGTCCCGGCGGACAAGACAAGAAACGGCAGGCGGCCGAACTGCTGCAACGCGCCCGAAAGGCCATGGATGAGAACAATTTAACCACCGCGGAATCGCTGATCGCCCAAGCCGAGGCGCTGAACGTGGAGTACAGCGCGTTCAACCTGACGGGCGACACGCCGAAAAAGGCCCGCAAGGAACTGGACCGCAAGCGCGGCGCCGCGATGCCCCCCAAGCCCAGCCATCTGTTTTCGCCGTTTTCGGATGCGAACAAAAAGAACGTTCCGGCGGCGGATCCCTTCGCGGGCCGCGCCAAAGACGTTCCGGCGAATCCGCACGCCTTCAATCCCCCGGCGCCGGGCGGCATCGCGCCCTTGCCCCGGGTGGATGCCGGCAATTCCCTGCGTTCCGACGCGGGATTCGCCGTCGCCGGCCAGTCGATGACCGCCGATCGAGCCTATCCCTCGACGCAATACGCTCCCCCGCCGAGCGAGAACGACGGCAACATCCCCGCCCTATTTTCGCGCGGGCCGAACGGTTCCTCGTCCGCGGGCGCGGCGCTCGCCCTGGGCGGCGCAAACGATAATCCGCTGCTCGCGGCGCGCAAAAAGCTGGCGGTCGGCGATCTGCGCCGCGCCGCGGAACTCGTCCAGCAGGCGAAATCGCAAAATATCCCCTACGGTCCGCTCGACGACCCGCGGAGGGTCGAAGACGCGATCCGAAAAATGTCCGAGCTGGGCTCGATCGACAAGAATACCGACGCCTATCGCCGCGGCTATGCCCGCAATTTGACCGAACAGGGCGAGGCGCTGCTGCGTTACGGCGAAATCGACGAGGCCGAAAAACTCGCCAATCTGGCGGTCCTGCAGCCGGTTTCCTACGGGCCCTTCGAGTCCAAGCCGCAGGATTTATTGGGCAAGATATCGATCGCGCGCCGGTCGAGCGGCATCGCCCCCGCGGGCGACGCGCCGCGTTCGAGCGATTACGCCCGCGCCGGGGCGCCCTCCGCGATCGATCCGGCCGCGCGGCTGCAAGCCGTGGAACTGGTCCGCCAGGCCCGCGAGGCGCTGGCCCTCAATCAGATCGACCGCGCCGAATCGCTGGCCCGCCGCGCCGAACAACTGCGGCTCCCCGACGCCGCTTTCGCGGAAAACGAAGACCGGCCGTCGTTCGTGCTCGACGCGATCCGCGAGGTGCGGCAGCGCGACGGATTGGGCGCGATGACGGCGTCCCATAACGAAGCCGCCCCGGCGGGCGGCTCCTCCGACTCCAACCGCATGGCCGACCGGGCGGTGTACGATCCGGCGAACGATCCGACGCGGATCGTCCAAGCCCAAGCGGTAACGCCGCAGCCGCCGAATCGGCAACCGGGCGAATCGCCGATCCCCGTCGTCCCGCCCGAAGCGATCCCCTCGCCGGCGGGCGACGTTGACCATCGCTACGGCAATCCGCCGGCCGCCGCGGGAACCTCGGCTCCCGCGCTGTTCCAACAAGGCGAAGCGGCGCTCAAGGCCCACGACAAGGACCGCGCCTATCAACTCTTCCGTCAGGCGGCGTCGCGGATGAACGAACTCGATCCGGCGACCGCCTCCCGGCTGCAAAGCTACTTGCAGATGCTTGCCGCGCCGCAGAATCCGCCCGGCGGCGGGCCTGCGCCGACGATGCTCGACGAGGCGGCCGCGCGCCAGCAGGTGTTGGCGCGCCAGGTCGGCGGCGACTTGGCGCATCGCGAAGCCAACGCGCGGGCCATGCTGGCCACCAATCCGCAAGGCGCGCTGCAAGCCTTGGAGGAAGCCAAAAAGAAAATCGAAAGCGCCGGCTTGGAACCGCAGACGCGCGACGTGCTGCTCCGCCGCGCGGATCGGGCGATCGCCGAAGCCAAGCAATTCATCGAGGAAAACCGCCCCCAAATCGAACTCGCCGCGAAGAACGACCGCATCCGCAAGGAGGTCGATAGCCGGCAGAACATGAAACTCCAAAACCAGGAAAAAATCGCGCTCCTGGTCGATGAGTTCAACCGCCAGATCGACGAGCAGCGCTACGAGGAAGCCCTCGTGACGGCGAAACGCGCGGCGGAGCTCTACCCCAAGGAACCGATCGTCCAGCAGATCGTCCTCACGGGAAAACTCCTCTACCGCGTGCGGAACAACGAAGCGCTCAAGTCGATCAAGGAGAAAGAGTTCCTCGACGAGTTGAACAACGTGGATCTCGCAAGCATTCCCTTCAATTCGAGCAATCCCATCGTCTATCCCGACGCCAAGCAGTGGGAAAAGCTCTCCATCATCCGCCGCGCCGCGGCCGCCAAGGACGGCCGCAACATGACGGAGCGCGAAATCGAAATCAACAAGAAGCTGAAGACGCCGATTTCGCTGGAGTTCGTGGACGCGCCGCTGAGCAAGGTCGTCGAAACGCTGTCGAAATACGCCGACGTGAACATCTACCTCGATCCGAAAGGATTGAGCGAGGAAGGGATCACCACCGACACGCCGGTGACCATCAACGTGAAGCACGAGATCATGCTCAAAAGCGCGTTGAATTTGATTCTCAATCCGCTGCACTTGAGTTACGTGGTGAAGAACGAAGTGCTGAACATCACCAGCGAGCGGATGAAGGACGGCGAAATCTACCATCGCACCTACAACGTGGCCGATCTGGTGATTCCGATCCCGAACTTCGTGCCCATCCCCATGGGCTTCGACGCGGCCTACCAGAACGCGATGTCGGCGGTGGGCTACGGCGGCGGGGCGGCGGGCTTCAGCCCCACGAACTCGCCCTTGGCCGTAGTGGCCGACGGCAACGGCAAGGGCCAGCGGGGCCTGGTGAATCCGAAGCTCATGGCCCAGCTTGCGAACCACAGCGGCCTGGGCGGCGGCAACATGCCCGGCGGCGCGCCCGGCCCCATCGGCTTCGGCCCCGGCGGCTTGGGCGGCGGCACGCAAGCCGACTTCGACAGCCTGATCGAACTGATCACGAAAACGATCAAGCCCACCACCTGGGACGAGGTGGGCGGTCCGGGTTCGATTCAGCCCTTCGAGACCAATTTGAGCATCGTCGTCAGCCAAACTCAGGAAGTCCACGAGGAGATCGTCGATCTGCTCGGCCAGTTGCGGCGGATGCAGGACCTGCAGGTTACGATCGAGGTCCGCTTCATCACCCTCAACGACAACTTCTTCGAGCGCATCGGCATCGACTTCGACTTCGACATCCACGATTACAACTGGGGCAAGACCAACGTGGGCTTCGGTTCGGCGAACAACGCGGCGGCGCAGGCGCCGGGCGTCCAGGTGGAACCCGACCGCAACACCGTGCTCTCGGTGCGCGACAAGAACGCCACCGTGGGCATGAACGGCGGCGTGCCGGCCACCGGAGAACCCACCAGCCAATTTACCTCGACTCTCGACATTCCCTTCCGGCAGAACAGCTTCGGCCTGGCGATTCCGCAGTTCGGCGGATTCGATCCCTCGGCCGGCGCCTCGATGGGATTCGCCATCCTGAGCGACATCGAAGCTTATTTCTTCATCAATGCCGCCCAGGGCGACCGCCGGTCGAACGTGCTGCAGGCCCCCAAGGTAACGCTGTTCAACGGCCAGCAGGCGTTCGTGGCCGACCAGTCGCAAACGCCGTTCGTAACGAGCGTGATTCCCGTGGTCGGCGATTTCGCGGCCGCCCAACAGCCGGTCATCGTGGTCCTTTCCGAAGGCACCTTCATGACCGTCCAGGCCGTGGTCTCGCAGGACCGGCGCTTCGTGCGGTTGACCGTGGTGCCGTTCTTCAGCAAGATCGGCGACGTGAAAACCTTCACCTTCACCGGATCGGACTCGACCACCATCGACACGTCGCGCACCGGCAACCAGATCAATCCGACCGACGCCACGAAGCAAAACAACAGCACTTCGACTTCGCATTCGGGCACCACCGTGCAGTTGCCGACCTTTTCCTTCGTGTCGGTTACGACCACCGTGAGCGTTCCCGACGGCGGCACGGTGCTCTTGGGCGGCATCAAGCGCCTGAGCGAAGGCCGCAGCGAATTCGGCGTCCCCATGCTCGCCGATCTGCCCTACATCAACCGGCTCTTTAAGAACGTGTCGGTGGGCCGCGAAACGCAAAGCCTGATGATGATGGTTACGCCGCGAATCATCATCCAGGAAGAGGAAGAAAGCAAACTCGGCATCACCTCGGGGCCGTAACGGATCGCCGAATAAAAGCCGCCCCGGAGCGCATCGGTTCCGGGGCGCGAAGCGGGCCGCAGGGCGCGCTTGGGATCGTCCAAGGCTTCTTCGCAGGGCCGCGCCCGAAAGAAAGAAGCAAGCTCCGCGAAACTATCCCACCGGTTGCGAGCTCCCTCCCCAAACTTCTCTCCTGTGTGTAACCCTCCTCGAGGTCGTCGCCGGTTTGCCCCCCAAACCGGCGACGATCGTTTCTTGACCAATCGGCGTAACCGTTCACAGGGGACTGTCCCGATTTTCGCGGCACAAAAGATTATGGTGCCGTAAAAGTGCTTAATCGCCGCGAAAATGGGACTGTCCCCCTCGCGCCGCGGGAAGGGGACAGGTTCATGTTTTCGGCCTACCGTTTGTCCGCAAAATACGTCATTTCGCCGAAAAATGGACCAGTCCCCGACCGGGGCGCGAACGCTTACGAATCGGCAAGCAAGCCCTCGGCAATGCCGCCGCATCGCCGCCGAATAATCGTTTAGAGTCGATTCAACGATCGTAACCGTTCACAGGGGACTGTCCCGATTTTCGCGGCACAAAAGATTATGGTGCCGAAAAAGTGCTTAATCGCCGCGAAAATGGGACTGTCCCCCTCGCGCCGCGGGAAGGGGATAGGTCCATGTTTTCGGCCTGCCGTTTGTCCGCAAAATACGTTTTCCCGCCGAAAAATGGACCAGTCCCCGACCGGGGTGTGAACGCTTACCAAAGATCGAACCTCATTGGCGTCACCCTACATTCGCGCCTTCCACGGGTGCGACCCGGACTGCCGACACTTTGTACTCCGGCGTGCAAGCCATGGGATCGAGCCGGTCGCCCGTCAACGCATTCGTGGGAACCTCTTCGAAGTGGAAGGAAAGAAAGACGACGCCCGGCGAGCAGCGGTCGGTGACGCGCGCGCGGACGCGAATTTTGCCGCGGCGGCTGGCGACCTCGACCATTTCGTCTTCGCGAACGTTCAGGCCGGCGGCGTCTTGCGGATGAATCTCCAATCGTTCCTCGGGGCAGAGCGTTGACAGTCCCGGCGTGCATCGCGTCATGGAGCCGCAGTTGTAATGCTGCAGGCGTCGGCCCGTGGTGAGGATCAGCGGATACGAGGCGTCGGGCGCCTCGGCCGGTTCCGCATGATCGATGGCGCGGAACGTCGCGCGGCCGCGCGGGAAGCTCTTCTCGTAAAGCATCCGCGAACCACAATCCTTCTCGTCGAGGCAGGGCCAAGCCAACGGATGCTCTTCGAGCCGCGGATAGCGGATGCCGGCCATCAGCGGGACCATCGCGGCGATTTCGTCCATGAGGTCCGCGGCGGTCCGCGCCGGCATGGCGTAGCCCATCCGATCGGCCAGTTCGCAGATGATATCGACGTCGGTCTTGCAGCCCGCGGGCGGATCGACGGCCTTGCGCACGCGTTGCACCTGCCGGTCGGCGTTGATGAACGTTCCCTCTTTCTCCGCGAAGCTGGCGGCGGGAAGGACCACGTGGGCAAGGCGCGCCGTTTTGGTGAGGAAAAGCTCGTTGACGACGAGGAAATCGAGCGCTGCGAGCGCTTCCTCGACGCGCTGGAGGTAAGGGTCCGTCAGCGCGGGATTGTGTCCGACGATATATGCCGCGCGCACGCGTCCCCTGCGGACGAAGTGCCAGGCTTCGGTGTATTTCAGTCCCTTATGGACGGGCAGTTTGCAGTTCCAGGCCGCCTCGAATTTGCCGCGAACGGCTTCGTCTTCCAGGGACTGGTATCCCGGGAGCACGTTGGGAAGCGCGCCCATGTCGCACGCGCCCTGCACGTTGTTCTGGCCCCGCAGGGGATTGACGCCCGTCCCTTTTCGGCCGACGTTGCCCGTCAGCAAAGCCAAGTTGGCGCACCCCATCACGCCCAGGGAGCCGTCGGAGTGTTCGGTCACGCCCAATCCGTAGAGAATCATCGCCCGATCGGCCTGGGCATACCGCCGGGCGGCGGCTTCGATATCGCCGGCCGGGATCCCCGTGATCGCGGCGACGCGATCGGGAGCGTACGCTTGCACTTTTTCCGCGAACGACTCGAAACCCTCGGTTCGCGCGGCGATGAAACGCTCGTCGTGGAGGCCCTCGCGGAGGATCACGTGCGCCAGGCCGTTCAGCAGCGCCACGTTCGTGCCCGGCCGCACCGGCAACCAAGGATCGGCCGATTGGGCCAGGCGCGTCTTGCGGGGATCGGCGACGATCAGGCGAACGCCGTTGCCGGCGATGGCGCGTTGGATTCTCATCCCGATCACGGGATGGGCTTCGGTCGGGCTACAGCCCACGAGAAAGAGCACCTCGGTCTCTTCGATATCGTCGAGCGGATTCGTGGCCGCCCCGCTCCCGAATACCGCCGAAAGGCCGGTGACCGACGGGCTGTGGCAGACGCGGGCGCAGTTGTCCACGTTGTTCGTGCCCACCACCGCCCGCATAAACTTCTGAAAAAGATAACTTTCCTCGTTCGTGCCGCGACTCGAGGAGATGCCCATGATCGCGGCGGGACCGTATTGGTTCCTGATGGCGGCGAGCGACCGGGCCGCGAGCCCGAGCGCCTCGTCCCACGACGCCTCGCGGAAGCCGGGAAAACGCGACCCGCCCGCCGGATCCCGGATCAGCGGCGTCGAGAGCCGGTCGGGATGGTTGACAAAGTCGATCCCGAATCGGCCCTTCACGCAAAGTATGCCTCGATTGACCGAACTGTCGGGGTCGCCGCGGACGCCGACGATGCGGTTGCCCCGGACTCCCAGCAACAGGCCGCAGCCGGTCCCGCAATACGGGCAAATCGTCTTCACTTCCCGGGAAGGCTGCTGGAAATCTTTCGCCGCCAGCGCCCCCACGGGACAACGGACCACGCATTCCCCGCACGATTCGCAGCGCGATTTCACCAAAGGATCGTTCCCGAAAGTGGCGACCATCGTGTCGAATCCGCGGAAGGCGAAGTCCAGCGCGTTGACTCCCGCTATCTCATTGCAAGTGCGCACGCAGATGCCGCAGAGCACGCATTGCTGGGGATCGTGCGTGAAGAACGGATTCGAATCGTCCACGGGCAGCGTTTTTTCGTGCCGCCGCAAGCGCGCCAGCCGCGCCGCGTCGATTCCCACGTGGGCGGCCACGCGCTGCAATTCGCAGCGGTTGTTCTTCGCGCAGACCAGGCAGTCGGGGCGATGATCGAGAATCAGCAATTCGGCGGCGACGCGCCGCAGATCGCGAATTTCCGGACTCTCGGTGCGCACCACCATCCCCTCTTCGACGGGCGACAAGCAGGCGGGCGTCGTGCCCCGTCCGGCGATCTCGACCATGCACAGTCGGCATACGCCGGCGGGTTTCAGGTCGGGGTGATGGCAGAGATGGGGGATGTAGATGCCCGCGCCCAACGCCGCATCCAGCACGGTCGTTCCCGGAGTAGCCGCGATCTCGACGGCATCGATGCTCAGGTTGACTTGATCCACGGTGGTTTCCTTTGCTGCATGGCGGGTTCCGATCGCCGCCCTCAGGCCGTGCGGGACAATTGCGATGAATTCGCCATCCGGCAGACGCCCGCGGGACAACGCCGCTGCCCGATGTGCGCCCGATACTCGTCGGGAAAGTAGCGGATGGTGCTGAGCAGGGCGTTCGGCGCGGTCTGCCCGAGTCCGCACAGCGATCCCCGCTTAATGCCTTCCGATAATTCAACGAGCAACTCCATGTCCTGCGGACGACCCCTTCCTTCCGCGATATCGACGAGGATGTCGAACAATTGCCTCGTGCCCAGCCGGCAGGGCACGCATTGCCCGCAGCATTCTCTGCGCGCAAAGTCGAGGCTGTTTCGGGCGAGGTCCACGGCGCAACTTCGTCGATCGACCGCCACCACGCCGCCGGAGCCTGTGGATGAACCGAAGGCGAGCAGGGAATCTTGATCGACGGGCGTATCCCACAAGCCGGGCGGAAGATATCCTCCTCCCGGCCCCCCGGTCTGTACGGCCTTGAGTTCTTCCCCGTCCGCCGCCCCCCCGCCGATCGCGTAGATCATCTCATGCAGGGTCGTGCCGAAAGGCACTTCGATCACGCCGCCGCGTTGGACGCTGCCCGAAAGGCAGAAGAGCTTGGTGCCTTTGCTTTTCGCGGTGCCCAACTCGGCGAACCAAGGCGCGCCGTTTTGCAAGATCGCCGCGGCGCAGGCCAACGTTTCCACGTTGTGGATCGCCGTGGGAAGGTTCCATAATCCCGCGGTTGGCGGGAACGGCGGGCGCAACCGCGGCACGCCGCGTTTTCCCTCGATACATTCGAGGAGCGCGGTCTCTTCGCCGCAAATATAGGCGCCCGCGCCCTCCTTGATCTCGATGCGGAAGTTGAAGGAAGAACCGAGAATCCCCTCCCCCAGCAATCCGTATTCCCGCATCTGGAGCAGCGCGGTCCGCAGCCTTTCCAACGCCAAGGAATACTGGGCGGGACAGTAAACGTACCCTTCGTCGGCCCCCATCGCCAAAGCGGCGATCAGCATCCCTTCCAATACGGAATGGGGATCGCTTTCCAAAAGCAACTTGTTGGAGAACGTGCCCGGATCGCCTTCGCTCCCGTTGCAGACGACATATTTCTTCGCGCCTTTCGCTTCGCGAGTGAATTGCCACTTTCGCCAGGCGGGGAAACCCGCGCCGCCTCTTCCCCGCAAACCCGCTTTCTTGATTTCCTCGATAATTTCCGCGGTATCCAAGGCGAGGGCTTTCGTGAAGCCGGAGTAGCCGCCGTGGGCGAGGTAGTGGTCGATCTTGGCGGGATCGATGAAGCCGCAATTTCGCAAAATCCTTCTTACCTGATGCCGCATGACGGGGGTATCTTGCAGCCGCGGAATTCCTTCCACGCTTTCCGGTCCGAGGGTGCCCAGCGCCTCCGCCGCCAGGGGATCGTCGCGGAGCAGATAGCGCTCGATCAACCGCGCCGCCCTAGGCGCGTTGACGTTGCCGTACACGATGCCCGGCCGCGAGGGCTTGAAGATCGCAACGATCGGCTCCGCATAACACAGGCCGATGCAGCCCACCTCGACGACGGGGCAATCCAATCCGCGGTTGCGCGACTCCCGCTGCAGGGCTTCCAGAACCTCGATCGCCCCGGCCGAGCGGCCGCAGGTGGCGGTTCCCACGAGGATCCGCGGTTTTCCGTCGTCTTGCGACGCCTTCCATTCGACTTGGGCCCGTTGCCGCAGGTTCTCGAAACTCCTAGTCATCGTCGCCCGCCTTTCGCAACAAGACCGCCACTTTTTTCGGAGTCAGTTTCGCCTCGACCTTGTTATTGATCATGATGCACGGTGACAAGCCGCAGGCGCCGATGCAGGCCACGGTTTCGAGCGAATGGCTCAGGTCGGGGGTGGTTTCGCCTTCCTTGATGCTCAATTGCCGCTCGATTTCCTCCAGTATCCGCGGCGCGCCGCGAACGTGGCACGACGTTCCGCGGCACACCATCACGTGTTTTCTGCCGATGGGCGTGAATCGAAATTGCGCGTAGAAGGTCGCGACGGCATAGACCCGGCTTTCCGGTACGCCGGCGAATTGGGCCACTTCAAGCATGGCTTCCCGCGGAAGGTAACCAAGCTCGCGTTGAACTTGCTGGAGAATGGGGATCAACTCGTGCTCTTGCCCCGCAAAGGATGACAGGATCGCATCGAGTCGCCGTTCCATGGTATCTCCCAAGGACTCTTCTGCTAACGGCAAGCGCCCCGGTCGGGGACTGGTCCATTTTTCGGTGAAATGACGTATTTTGCGAAAAAACGGTAGGCCGAAAACATGGACCTGTCTCCTTCCCGCGGCGCGAGGGGGACAGTCCCATTTTCGCGGCGATTAAGCACTTTTTCGGCACCATCATCGATTGCGCCGCGAAAATCGGGACAGTCCCCTGTGAACGGTTACGCTAACGGATTGCCACATGGAGGAGTTTTTCGCCCCCTGGGGACGCGCGATCCGGCCGAATTCGCGGCCGTGTGGCACGATCATTTTCCTCGCACTTCATACTACCCCTTCCGCAAAGCCGAGTCAACTCCCGGGGGATTCATCACTTACGCGGAGTTGATTTAGACGATAGCATGCCTTGGATTCTAAAAACATCGAGTTGGGTGAGCTTTTGACATTACTTACCTGAGTATCGATCGACGCCCAGGCAACTTGCGGATTGAATCAAACTTAAGGCGCCATTAATTGATTTTGAGAATAGCCCAGGCATAGCGAATAGCATCTGCAACGGAGTTCCCGCGAAGGCCATGAACCGACGATGATTCGCGCTTCAACACTCCTTACAAATTCGGCAAAAGCCGATCGTATTCTGCATGGGGGCCAATCCAAAACCATACGATGGCTTCGTCAATCTCAAGACCCAAGGCTCGCCAACCGATTCCCACACGGATAGAATAGACCGGCATGCGCTTTCCGACTCGTTTGAAGTGCAAGCCAGGATGGGTGGGATCGGCCTTCCACAACCGATAATTTCTTCGCGCAATGCGTTGAATTCGGTCTGGGAGCCGACGAAAACAAGAAATAAAGTCTTCGTTGAGGCGGGATTTCACAGCTCGTCAAACCCCATTTCTTTGGTCTTGCCCGCTAGATAATCCCGTGCGGCTTTCTCCGCCATTTTTTCGAGTTTGTCTTGGGAATTCGCCAGCGTCGCGTCCCACCGCGACTCCCCTTCGATTTCTTCCAAGAGTTCCTCGGCAAGTTGATCTTGGAGATCGTCGGATAATTTCGACGCCTTTTCGAAGGCTTGGGAAAGTAACTTCGTCATGGAGAACTCCCTACGCGAATACGTTTTCACCGCGATAATCGCGTTTCTACACCGGACAAAACAACCACTTTCATTATACTTCACCCATTAAACAATGCCAATAGCCTATTCCACCACCACGTTGCACTTCGGCAGCGATTCGAGCGGCGCGAGGGGGACAGTCCCATTTTCGCGGCGATTAAGCACTTTTACATTATGATCTTTTACGCCGCGAAAATCGGGACGGTTCCCCGTGAACGGTTGGCGCTCGTTGTTTTTTCGGAGGGGAGAATGGGATTACAGAAATTCCACGTAGTTGACCATCTCTTCGGGAGCAAGGCACTCATGGATTAAAATCAATCCGCGCAAGATGTCTCCGATGGAACTTCCTTCGGTACGAAAATAGATTATTCCTTGATGCGATACTCCCTGCGCATGCAACCGTAAAAAGTCGGCGTCATTGGTGACGACCACGCGTTTTTCGAGGCCGCAGTACGCGAGGTGTTTCGCATCCTCGGCGCCGCGAAGTTCGGCATCGATCGTCGTGGTGACGTCGATTCCGCGGCGCCGCAAGCCTTCGGCTATTGCCGGATGAACGTGTTCATCGAGATGAAATCTAATTGGTTCAAGCATCGCCGCCAGAAAGCTTTTTCTGAAGTTTCGATGGGGTATTGGCCTGCAATTGCTTCACGAACTCTTCGTCTTCCTTCATCGATTGCCGAATTTCCTCGCGGTGATCGTGATAATAGGTCAAGGCGGCATAGACGTCGCCCAGCGAGAGTTGCGGATATTGGGCGACGATTTCATCGGCCGAAAGACCCTGCAATTCGTGCCATACCATAATGTCTTGCACGCGAATCCGATGCCCGGCGATTCGAGGTTTCCCGCCGCAAACGTTGGGAGTGCATTCAATATGGCTATCGAGAACGGGGATTGTCATAAAACACCTTTTTCAAGTTTTCTTCTCCTTCCATTATACCTTCATAAACAATAATTGCCAGCAACCTACTCCACCACCACCTTGCATTTCGGCAGCGATTCGAGAAACATCTTGCCGTAGTGTTTGGTGCGGATGCGGGGATCGAGGATTACCACCGTGCCCGTGTCGCGCTTGCTGCGGATCAGCCGGCCGAAGCCTTGTTTGAGCTTGAGGATCGCCTCGGGCAGTTGGTAGTCGCGGAAGGGGTTCCCGCCCGCCGCGCGGATCGCCTCCAACCGGGCCTCCAACAAGGGCCGGTCAGGCACGCTGAACGGCAGCCGCGGAATGATCACGTTCACCAGCGCGTCGCCGGGCACATCGACCCCCTGCCAGAAACTATCGACCCCGAACAGCACCGATCGCGGATTCTGCTTGAACTCCTCGAGCATCTGGCTCCGCGGCATGCCGTCCGCTTGCGAGTAGAGCATCAAGTTCCGCTCGGCCAGCCACGGCGTCAGGCGCGCCGCCGCGCGCTTCATCATTTCGTAGCTCGTGAAGAGCACGAACGCCCGGCCGTCGCTTTCGCCCACGTAGCGGCGGATCATCTCGATCGAACGCTCCTCGAACTCCTTGGTCTGCGCGGCCGGGTCGGGCATCCCCTTGGGCAGCACGATCCGCGCCTGTTTCGCGTAATCGAACGGGCTCCCCAAGACGAGCGCGTCGGTCTGCGTCAGCCCCACCCGCGATTGGAAGAAATCAAACTTGCCCGCAGCCGCCAGCGTGGCGCTGGTGGCGATCACGGTCTTGGTTTTTTGAAACAGGTGTTCCCGCAAGATCGGTCCGACGTCGATCGGCGCGGCGGCGAGCGTAATCCGCCGGAAACGCCGGCTCATCGCGCTTTCGGCCCAATAGACGGCGTCCGTCATGCTCTGCTTGAGCCAGTTGTCGATCTCGATCGACATGGCGGCGAGCCGGTTGGCGGCGGAAGTCATATCCTGCTTCTCTTCGGGCTTTTTCAACTCCTTGGCCAGGCCGCGGATAAGTCCGGCGAGTTTGTTCAGCCCGCCGCCGAGCAGGTTCGGCACGATCTCCGGCTCGCGCACGCGGCCGTTGGCGTTCTCCCCGGTCGATTTCCGCTCCGCGAGCCAGTCGTGGATGCAGTCGAAGAAATTATCGGCCCGGTGCCGGCATTCCTCGACGAGCCGCTGCCCTTCGGGCGATTTGTGATGCACCAAAAGCCCGCGGTTCGTGCGGTCGTTGTAGAGCCGCCGCAAGGTGAAATCGACCTGCCCGTTGGTAACGCTCAAACCCAGGTGTTCGCCGGCGACGGCCTCCAAGGTGTGGGCTTCGTCGAAGATCACCGCGTCGTAGTTGGGCAGGATGCTCGCCTGCTGCATCCGCAGGGCCAAGTCGGAAAAGAAGAGCGCGTGATTGACCACCAGAATCTGCGCGTTCTGCATCCGCCGCCGCGCCTGGTAGTAAAAGCACTCGGCGTAGGTCGGGCACTGCCGGCCCATGCAGTTGCCGTGATCGCTCGCCGTTTCGTCCCAGACCGAGTGCAGCGGGCGGAAGCCCAGATCGGCCAGCGAGCCGTCGGTCGTTTCTTTGGCCCAGTCCCGCAGATGCCGAACTTGCTCGATCTCCTCCGTTTCCCCGAAGAGGCCGTTCATCCGCGCCAAGGCATTTTTCAGCCGCCGCAGGCTGATGTAATTCCCCCGCCCCTTGACCAGCACGGCGGTGAATTCGAGCGGGATGACGCTATTCAGGAAGGGAATATCCTTGTGCAGCAATTGCTCCTGCAAACTGATCGTATGCGTGGAAACCACGATCCGAAACGGCCGCTTCTCTTGTTCCCTCGCCACTCGCCCCTCGCTCCTCGCCCCTTCTTCACCCCCTCTCCCCTCTCCCCTCTCCCCTGTTTCCACCTGCTCTCCCGCCGCGGCCAAAATGGCCGGAACCAGGTAGGCGAAGCTCTTGCCCACGCCGGTGCCGGCCTCGACGACCAGATGGTGCTTTTCGCGGATCGCGCGATCGACCGCCTCCGCCATCGCCAACTGTTCCGGCCGATGCTCGTAATGCGCGAGCCGGGCGGCGATCCGCCCCGCCGGTCCCAAAATTTGCGCGGGAGTGTACATGGAGATAGGATACAGGGGACAGGGGACAGGGAACAGGGAGGGGGACGGGATTGATGATGTATGAATGCTGAATGATGAATGCCGCAAAAATTCATTCATCATTCTTCCTTCATCCTTCATCCTTCATACTTCCCTCCGCTTTCCCTCTTCCCCCCTTCCGCCCTTTATGGTATTTTATGCCACAAGGAGGCTTTCGGCATGGCAATCGAGTTTCGCTGCGGTCAATGCGGGAAATTGCTGCGAACGGGGGACGACACCGCCGGGCGGATGGCGCAGTGTCCCGAATGCGGCTCGCAATCGCCGATCCCCTTTCCCGCCCCGCCGGAACCGGCCGCGCCCCTCGACGTGGAAATCATCGAGCCGGACGATGCCGGCCGTTCGCCGTTCGGCACGAGCCCGCCCGATTCGCAAGCCGGCGAGAATCCTTATCAATCTCCGCAATATGCCGGCCAAGCCGGATCGGAATTTCAACCTTCCCCTGCCTACGCGATCAATCGCGTATCGGGACCGGCGGTCGGGCTAATCGTGATGGGCAGTTTAGGGCTGCTGCTGCAGATCGTGAGTTTGTTCTTCTCGTTGTTCCTTCAATTTGGGGCGGTGGGAAATAATCCGAACGCTCAACCAATGCCGGGTTTCGCGCAGCCCGACTTCGGTATCGGTTTTGCAATAGTTTCGCATGCCCTGGGGCTGGGATTATCGGTTCTGGTTTTCGTGGGCGGTTTGAAAATGAAAAAACTGGAAAACTACGGATTGTCCATGGCGGCGTCGATCGTGGCCGTTATTCCTTGTTTTTCGCCATGCTGTCTGGTAGGCATCCCGATCGGCATTTGGGCGCTTGTAGTACTCAACGATCCCTACGTCAAATCGTCCTTCAAATAGCGAGCGAAACGACACTTTCCGGCGAATGCCGCCGGAAAAGCAATATCCTCCTTCATCGGTTTGCTTTTCCAATCCAGGGAGAAAAAATCATGGCGATCGAATTTCGTTGCACGAAATGCAATAAGTTACTGCGCACGGCGGATGACACGGCGGGCAAACATGCGAAATGCCCGGAATGCGGCGAGATTCTGCTGATTCCCGCCGCGGGAGCGCCCCCCGCCCCGCCGCCTTCCCCAGCATCGCCCTTCGCGGGATCGGGCGGATTCACCCCGCCGCCGCCCGGCGGCCCGGCCGGCGGCAGCCCCTTCGGCGCCGGAGAGCAGCCGCAGTATCAACCCGATACCGGCAATCCCTATCAATCGCCCAGCCCCTATGCCCCGCTGCCCACCATGCCGGTGGAAGCCGGCGAAATTCGCCCCACGATTATCGACCTCGGCGACGTGATGGGCCGCGCCTGGACCATCTTCAAGCAAGAATGGGGAATGTGCCTCGGGGTGTTGGTTGTCGCTTTCTTATGTCAATTCGGGGCGGGAATGGTCATCGGTCTCTTCACCAATGTGATCGCCGCCATGACCCGCAACCGCGATATCGTCGCGCTATTTTCCGTGTTTTCGAATATCGCTTCCCAACTGTTTTCGGTTTGGATCGGAATCGGCCAAGCCCGCATCCTGTTGAAGATCGCCCGCGGCCAACAAACCAGTATGGGCGAACTTTTCAGCGGCGGGCCTTATTTCCTCGGCGTCCTCGGCGCGAGCATTTTATTTGGGCTGATGGTCTGCGTCGGCATCCTCTTATTGATCGTTCCGGGGATCATCGTGGCCTTGATGTTCTCCCAATTTTATTATCTCATCATCGATCGCAACATGGGAATCATGGATTCGCTCAATACGGCCAAGGAACTCTCCAACGGCAATAAAATGACGCTGTTTATGATCCAGTTGGTTTGCATGGGGATCACGATCGTCGCTTGCATTCCCTGCTTCTTGGGCTTGGTCGTGGCAATTCCGTATTTCGCCCTCTTGTACCCCGTCATCTATTTGAGCATCACCGGCCAGCCCACCGCCGATCAAATTCGGGCGAGAATGGGGATGCAATAGCGGCCATCAATGAGACAACACTGCACGGAGTGTAAACCGCGGCCGATGGTCGGGGCTTTGCAATTTGACGCGTCAATGACCGCACTGAGTAAATGCCGTTCTCCTTTTCCTTGGCGCGGCGTCTGTTTTCGCCGGGATTCACAATTCGATCGAAAGGATCATGTTGTCCGGAATTCGGCCGCTTTTTCGCGCAGACTACGGCAAAGGGAAAATCCGGCCGCTTCTCCAGATTTCTTCTTCGGAATGCGCCCCGCGCCGCCGATCGCGGTATTCCCGGATCCAATAACGACCGAGCGGCGGCTCCTCGACGCCCCGATCGACCACATACTGGCCCGGACTCCAAAGGAACGGTCGATTCTCTTCGAGATAGATTTTTTGGTTGTAATACCCATATCGATCCCACGGCCTGACATCTTTCAAGCGGTCGGGCAAACCTTGGGAAAAATACCGGAAGGGCTTGCCGGTGAAGGGATCGGCCGGCAGCTTGTCGAAATACTTCCCCGCGAGCGCGTCGAGCGACGGCGGATACTCCCCGCGTTCGAGTTTCCAGGCTTCCATCGCCAGCGCGACGAGCGCTGCGCGGTGTTCGGCCGCGTGGTGAACGAGCGTATCGATCTGTGCATAAAGATAGTAGCCTTGTTCGTTGATCCGCGGCGGCACGTTCACGTTGTTTTTCAAGACGAATTCCGGCTCGCTGTCGTAATAAGCGAAATCCCTGAAGGGGACGGCTTCGCCCAGTTCCAGAAGTTGGTTCACCTGCGCGATGATGTGCAAATTGTTGCGCGACAGCTCGTTTAATATCCGCAGCGCCCGATATCGTTCCCAGGGGAAGAACCGCTCCCAAAGCACGAATTGATTGACTTCCCGTTTATAATTCGACTTCTGCTTCGATAGCTCGTTATCCATGTAATCGGTGAACTTCCGGTCGCCGGCGAGAATGCCGCGATTTCGCAGGTATTCATACTTGCTCTCGCAGGCGATCGGTTCGGAATCTTCGGGCTGTTTCTTCAGGGCTTCGATCGCCGCCAGGATGCGTTCCCGCGTCTGGCCCGGCCGCGCCGCCCAACCGGGCAGGCGGGCGTAAACGCTCGTCTCGTATCCTAGTATCATCCCGTAAGGGCTGTTGAGGGAGATCTGCCTTTTCATGCGCAATACGCCGAGGTAATAGTCCAGCGCTTCGTCGAGCTTTCCTTCCCCTTCCAACTGCCTCGCCCGCGAAATCAAAGGCTGAATCAACTCCCGCGCATGCCAGGCGTTGTTGCCTCTTGAGTAGGGGTAGTCGGCGTAGAAATCGCACTCCGGCCGCTTGCTCGCCTCGAGTGCAAGTTCGAGCGCGGAACGAAGGGCATCGACTTTTTTCGTCTCGTATCCCGAAAGCGGCTCGAACGCCTTCCAAGGTATCAACGGCGGTTCGGGCACCGTTTCGCCTTCCTTCAGCGGCACGATGACCGGGTGCGGCAGCGATTTCGTGTATTGCTCCAATCCCTCGTACGCTTTCTCGTACATGGCGACCGTCTCCAGCGCCGCCGCCGTGGGCTTGCGGTTTTGCCAAAAAGCCTCCGGCGAGAAGCCCGGATCGACGATCGGCACCGAAAATACGCGATAAAGCGGCATCGCGATCGCGATCGCGGCCATCGGCAAAATTACCATGCCCGGCCGCAGCCAGGAGCGGAAATTGCTTCGTTCCAAGAGCCAGGCGGACATTCGCAGCCGCGTCGCCAGCAAGAACAGGAGCGGCCACGGCGCGATCGACCACTGCCACGGCACGCCCCAAAAAATCATCAGATTCACCCACAACAACAGCAGCGTGGATATTCCGATCGCGGCAAACGCGGCCAGTATGCCGCTGCGGAGGAACATCGCTGCGCATTGCCCGATGCTATAGATCAAAATCAGAAAATAAAAAAGCATCAGGAAATCGGTCAACCAGAAAAACAACGCGGGCAGTCGGTCCGCTCCGTAATAGGAATATTGTCGATACTCCCAAATCGGGCTGAAAAAGAAAATGCGCTGCGAATTGATGGGGACCAAGAGCACGAAATAAAGCACGACTCCCAAAGCGATCGTGAAGGCCAGGCCGGTCGCTTGCCTCTCCAGCCAGAGCCGGCCCGGCTTCATTCCCCGCTCCGTTAAAAAACGATGCGCCGCGCCGCGCTGGTCGGGATAAAAAACGTAGATGCCTAAAAGCGAAACGGGCACGGCGAGGAACACGAAAAATACGATCCGAAAGTTGCTCCAAGTGTCCAGCGACAATTTATTGATCGACCAAAAATAGTACACCACGTAGGCCGAGATCAGCAACAGTCCGGCCCAGGCCCAAACGCTCTGCCGGACTTGCTGCCACGAGAGCCGGATCATCGTGCGGCAGAAAGTAACGTATTTTTTCGGCAAGTCCGGCGTCATAGAAGCGATTGCCGCGGCGTCTTTTCGCTTTGCGAAACGCAGCGCCATGCTTTTCCCTCTAAACCAGCGGCAGCCGAGATAGATATCGACGACCGCCACCAGCGCGGCAATCGCCAGCCGGACGGGAGCCGCTTCCACGTAAGGCGCAAGGGAAAATCCGGTGTAGCGTGCGGCCGATTGCGCCGCCGCCGAGGCGACGCCCACGCCCAGCATGGCGGCGACCAAGGGCCGCTTCAAGAGCAGCGAGAATAAAACGCTCCACGCGAAAAATTCCAAAACGGCCGCGCCCCAAAAGCCGAAGAGCGTCGGCCAGATCCCCTCGGGCATCTCCGCGAGCGATGCGTGCGCGATCCAGGCCGGAACCGTGCAAAAGAGAACCGCGGAGACCGAAAGCAAGAGGAACATCGCTCCCGTGCTGGCCGCCCCGAAAAGCATATTGCAGAAAAAAAATCGCGGCGACGGAACCGGCAAGCCCCGCTGGAAATCGAAAGTGCCGGCTTCGTGCTCGCCCGCGAACATCGTTGCCCCGCACCCCAGCGCATAAAAGGCCGGCAGGCCCAGAGCCACGCCGAACAGCCAATAAAGCTGTTCGCTCGCCGAATCGCGAACCAAGGCCCCGAGCAATTGCAGAAGCATCCCCAACGCGCCCATGCAAATCCAAAACGCGCGTTGCAGGCGGTATTCCTTCCAGAGCAAACGAATCATCGCGTTTTTCGCGTTCATGCTACGGCCTCCTCGGAAATCTCTTCGGGGGCGGGATTTCCGCCCGCGTTACGCCCGCGCTCCAGGTAGGCCACGAAAATTTCTTCCAGACAGGGCGTGTGGAGTTCGAGCGATTGCACCGCCGGATGCTGGCGCAGCAGAGCCAATTCCTTCTCTGGCAGATTCCGCACCAGCAGCTTCCACTGTCGGGCTTTCTGCCGGCGGCTGATGATCTCGCCGCTCACCTCCGGCGGAATCGCGCCCGCGGCGAGCGTGAGCGTGAGTTCGCGGATTTGCTGCTTCAAATCGTCGAGCCGCTCGACGAGCAGCAAATTGCTCTGGCAGAGAATGGCCACGTAATCGGCCACCTTTTCGACCTCCACGATCTGATGGCTCGAAAGGAACACCGTCCGCCCCGCCGCCGCGCGATCGACCATGCTTTCCAGGAATTCGCGGCGCACCAACGCGTCGAGGCCGGAGGTCGGCTCGTCCAAAACGAGCAGTTCCGGCTCCAGCGCCAACGCCAGCGAAAGCGAGACCTTCGCCCGCATCCCCTTCGAGAGATTCTTGATTTTCTGCCGGCCGGGCAGACCGTACTCGGCAATCAGCCGCCGGTAGCGGGGCAGATATTCGTCGTCGTAAAAACCGGCGGCGAACCAGCCGATCTCCTCGACGGTCATCCATTCGTAGAGCGTGGGCCGTTCGGAAACGTAGCCGACCTTTTGGCGGATTTCGAGGCCCTTCTTCGCGCTATCCAGTCCCAACACTTCGGCCTTGCCGGAGTTCGCCTCCAGCAGTCCGAGCATGATGCGGATGGCCGTCGTCTTGCCCGCGCCGTTGTCGCCCAACAGCGCGAAGACCGTGCCCGGCGGAACCTCGAAGGAGACATCGCTCAAGGCCGTGTGCGGACCGAAATGCTTGCACAGTTTCTCAAGTCGGATAATGGAGGGCATGATATTCTGCTCCGGATTTGGGTCTTGGATCTTAGGTCTTCGGTCTTAGGTCTTCGGTCTTAGGTCTTCGGTCTTAGGTCTTCGGTCTTAGGTCTTCGGTCTTTGGTCTTCGGTCTTTGGTCTTCGGTCTTCGGTCTTTGGTCTTCGGTCTTTGGTCTTTGGTCTTGGATTTGGGATTTGCTGGCCAAGACCCAAGACCATTCTCATCATCCTTCATTCGTCATTCGTGCTTCGTCATTCGTGCTTCGTCATTTGTCATTCATCACTCATCGCTTCTTTTCCCCCGTCCTGCAACGCTGCCCATTCTTTGTGTACGATGTCGAAAATCTCGGCGGTCTCGAGCCGGCTATGCTTGGCTTCGGCAAGAACTTGCCGGAGCCGGGCGCGAATCAGTTCCGACCGCTCCTGGCAACAGTGCTTGAAGGCCGATTCGCCGACGACGAGGCCCGTGCCCCGGATCGAGGCCAAAATGCCGTCGGTTTGCAACTGCCGGTATGCCCGGGCGACGGTATTCGGATTGAGCGTAAGCTCACGAGCCAACTCCCTGACCGAGGGGATCATTTCGCCCGGTTTCAGGACTCCGCCAGCCACGGCGAACTTGATTTGCCGGATAATTTGCTCGTAAAGGGCGAGATCGTTGGAAAAATCGATGTTAAAAAACATAAGGCACCTGTACTGCTATACTAGTACAGTAACCGTTTCGGATGATCTTGTCAAGTAAATTAAATAAATATTTTTTACCCGAGAGGTATCTGCCGAAGGGGACCGAGTTCTTGTCAATTGGTGTGGATGCGGAGGGGCTAATTTTTAGCGGCTTCTTGCGTGGTTTTGATTCCGTCGGTAAAGGTTACGCCGGCGATGACGTTGGGAAGGAAACCGGCTCCGTCACCGGGCTGATCGGCGTACACGGCAACGTGTCGGGCTTCATCACCGTCAACATGGCCGAGCAGGTCGCGCTGGCCGCCGTGGGCGGATTGCTCCAAGAACCGTGCCCGAGACTCTCCAATCAGGTGGTTGATGGCGTCGGCGAACTGACGAACATCATCTCCGGCGGCATTAAGAAGGGCCTCTACGGCTCCCCCTGGCTCTTCAGCCACATCACCGTCCCTTCGGTCATCATCGGCCGGAACTATCAAATCGCCTACGCCAAGGGATTGCAGTATCTGAGCGTCGCCTTCGAACATCAAACCGACGACGCCCTGCTGCTCGCCGACCGCCTGATGCAAGTCGCGATCTCGCTGATTCGACTGTGATTTGTAGGGTGCGTGCTTGCACGCACGCACGCGATTTTGGATGCGATTCGATAGAATTGGGGCTTCGCTGCGCTTGTCCCACCCCACTGCACTGAGCGTGCGTGCAAGCACGCACCCGACGTTGCTTATTTCACTTCGAGCATTCTTTGCAAGGCGACCAGCGCCCAACGGCTGGTTTCGGGATCGACCCGGATGACGTTCAACGGATTGCCGGCTACGAGGTTTTCCAGCGACCAGCAGAGGTGCGGCAGATCGATGCGGTACATCGTGGAACACATGCAGGAAACGGGCGAGAGGAAGAAAATCTGCTGTTCGGGATGCTCCTGCTTCAAGCGGTTGACCAGATGCATTTCGGTGCCGATGGCCCAGATCGCGCCCGGCGGCGCTGCCCGCACCGCCTCGATGATCTTGCCGGTCGAACCGAACTCGTCGGCCGCATCGACCACGTCCATGCTGCATTCCGGGTGTACGATCACGCGGATGCCCGGATACTTGCGGCGGAACTGCTCGATGTGCTGCGGGCGGAAGATTTCATGCACGCTGCAATGCCCGCGCCACAGCAAAACGCGGGCGTTTTTAATCGCCGCGGTCGAGTTGCCGCCGAGTTCGTCCGCGCCGGGCGTCCAGAGCGGCATTTGCGCAAGCGGAATGCCCATCGCTTTGGCCGTGTTGCGGCCGAGATGCTGGTCGGGAAAGAACAGCACGCGGCTTTTCCGCGCGAAGGCCCAATCGAGCGCGGCGCGGGCGTTCGCCGAGGTGCAAACGATGCCGCCGTGCCGGCCGCAAAACGCCTTCAAGTTCGCCGCCGAGTTGACGTAGGTGATCGGCAGCAAATCCTCGACGTCGATGGCCTCGGCCAATTGCTCCCAGCATTCCTCGACCTGATCGATGTCGGCCATGTCGGCCAGCGAGCAGCCGGCGGACAGGTCGGGCAAAATCACTTGCACCCGCTCGCCGCCGCGGGCATCGAGCCGTTCCGGCCGGTTGGCCAGGATATCGGCCGTCTCGGCCATAAAATGCACGCCGCAAAAGGCGATCGCCCGGCACTCCTCGTGCGAGGAAGCCAGCGCCGCGAGTCGATAGCTGTCGCCCTGCAAATCGCTCAAGGCGATGACTTCGTCCTGCTGATAATGATGCCCCAGGATCAGCAGCCGCGACCCCATGTCCTTGCGGATTTCCCGTATCCGCGCGGCGAGCTTTTCGGCGGGCATCGCTTGAAAACGCGCGATGTCGATCGTCGAAAGATTATTCAAAATGAAGGTATTCATTCGCGGAAGGCAATAAAACTTGTTGCAAGTTATCGAACGGTTAATTGTACCACGTTGAATCTTTCGGGGAAAGTGTCGTATAATGCTACTCGCTCGGCTACAGCGTGCCTGTTCGATGAATTTTGCGGTGGGAAGTCGCCGCGGCCCGAAGGGCCGGCAGTTCGCCCAGCCCCAGGCATCGCCTGGGGTGAGCGGTGTCGAGCAGAATTTTTATTGCCTCGGCCCTACGGGCCAACGGTTCTCCTTGCGCCGGAAAACTGGTTGAATACGCATGCACCATCCCCACGAATTCGACGTGCTCGTGATCGGCGGCGGCCATGCCGGCGCGGAGGCGGCGCTGGCGGCCGCGCGGAGGGGAGCCTGCACCGCGCTGCTGACGAGCAATCTCGATACCATCGCCGAAATGAGCTGCAATCCGGCCATCGGCGGCGTGGCCAAAGGACAGATCGTCCGCGAGGTCGATGCCTTGGGCGGCGCGATGGGATTGGCGATCGACCGGACGGCCATCCAGTTCCATACGCTCAACCGCCGCAAAGGCCCCGCGATGCACGGCCCCCGCGCGCAGGCCGACCGCCACGCTTACCGCCGCGAAATCCGCCGGATGCTCGAATCCCAGCCGAACCTCGCGCTCCGCCGGGAAACCGCCGATGATTTGCTCGTCGATGAAATCGCCGGGCAAAAGCAAACATCCCAGGAAGGTTGGGGTGGCGGTTGCACTGCCACCCCTGGCTTGTCGGAGATTCATGGAGCGGCAGTGCAACTGCCACTCCAACGACTGCCTCCCGGCCGAAAACGGGTGATCGGTGTGAGGACCGTTAGCGGCGCGGTTTATCGCGCCCGGGCCGTCGTCCTTTGCGCGGGCACGTTCATGCAAGGGCTGCTGCACGTCGGCGAAGAGTCGCAGCCCGGCGGCCGCATCGGCGAACCGACCCACGCCGGCCTGAGCCGTTCGCTCGCTCGGTTGGGCTTCAACATCCTCCGCTTCAAAACCGGCACGCCGCCGCGCGTCGATGGCCGCACCATCGACTACGCAAAAACCGAACGCCAGGACGGCGACGCCGAACCGGAACCGTTTTCGTTCCTCACCGAAAAAATCGACGGCGAGCAAATCCCCTGCTGGATCACCCACACGAACGAGCATTTACATGAGTTGGTCCGCGCGAATTTGCACCGCGCGCCGATGTTCACCGGCCAGATTCAATCGACCGGGCCGCGATACTGCCCCTCGTTGGAAACCAAGGTCGTGCGCTTCGCCGAGAAGCCGCGGCACCAGATTTTTCTCGAGCCGGAAGGACGCGACGTGCCCGAAGTGTACCTCAACGGCCTCTCGACCAGCCTGCCGCGCGAAGTGCAGCGGGAAATGGTCCGCCTGGTTTCCGGCCTCGAACGGGCCGAAATCCTGCGCTACGGCTACGCCATCGAATACGATTATCTTCCGCCCGACCAGTTGCAGCTTTCGCTGGAGACGAAAGCGGTGGCGGGCTTGTATCTGGCCGGCCAGATCAACGGCACGACCGGCTACGAGGAAGCGGCGGCTCAGGGCCTTTTGGCCGGTGCGAACGCGGCCCTGTCGCTCCAAGGCAGGGAGCCGCTGGTGCTCGGCCGCGACGAGGCGTATATCGGCGTGATGATCGACGATCTCGTTACCCGCGGCGTCGATGAGCCGTACCGCATGTTCACCTCCCGCGCGGAATACCGCCTGCTCTTGCGGGCCGACAACGCCGACCGCCGCCTCACCCCCCGCGCCCGCGAACTGGGACTGGTGGACGATAAACGCTGGTCGAAATTCGTTTGGAAACGGCGGGAAATCGACCGCATCACCCGGCTGCTGCAAACCACCCACGAAGGCTCGTCCGCGCTCGAAAAAATCCTCCGCCGCCCGGAAACCACCTGGACGGAAATCGTCGCCAGGCTGCCCCAACTGTCTTCCGCCCCCTCGCAGGTAGCAACTCAAGTAACCTATGACGCCAAATACGCCGGCTATCTCGCCCGGCAGCAGGTCGATATCGAGCGCGGGCGTCGGCTGGCCGAAATGCGAATCTCCCGCGACTTCGACTACGCGGCAGTGCGGCACTTACGCCAGGAAGCCCGAGAAAAGTTCGCCCGCGTACAACCCGTGAATCTGGCCCAAGCCGGCCGCATCTGCGGCATCACGCCGGCCGATTTGTCCGTGCTGGTAATCTATTTGGGAACGGGCAGCGGTGAAATGACGAAGCTCGAATGACGAAGGACGAAAACGCCACCATTCGTCATTCGTCATGCGGATTTCATGCTTTGTCATTTTCCCCATCCTCTTCCAAGTCGCTGATAAACTGTCCCATTCCCCCACCTTCGCAAATGCGCGAAAAAATTTCTCTGATTCCCCGATCAAAAACCGTAACTCCTTACCTTCAAGTAAGTTACAAAGTTTATATTCATATTGACAGGCCCGGAAGGATAGCTATAATTAACCCCAGTTGGCAAGTTCGGTAATGTCGGAAGGGCCGGATGAGCTTGCTGTTTGTGATACATTAGCGAGTTAAGGGGTTTGCGAATCCCGCGCGTTCAAGGCGGTTTGCATAGTAATTTCCACGGAGGACACGAGACTTTTGGAGTAGCTTTCCGACGCCTATTTCCGAAGTCTCCTTGCGCTAGCTCTTCTTTCGGCTAGCCGGAGGGATGGTGAGGCTTTTATGAAAACAGTGTTTACGACCGGCGAGGCGGCCAAAATTTGCAAGGTCAGCCAGCAGACGATCATCCGGTGCTTCGATTCCGGACAGCTCAAAGGATTTCGCGTGCCGGGAAGCCGCTTCCGCCGCATTCCCCGCGATCAGCTCTTTTTGTTCATGCGCGACAACGGCATCCCCACCGATGCCCTCGAAAGCGGCAAACGCAAGGTGCTGATCGTCGATGACGACGAAGAGTTGGTCGAGTTGATTACCGACGTGCTCGAACGCGACGGCCGCTTCGAGATCCGCACCGTCAACAACGGCTTCGACGCCGGCATGATGGTCAAGGATTATCGCCCCGACCTGATCGTGCTCGACGTCATGCTCCCGGACATCAACGGCAGGGAAGTTTGCCAGCGCGTCCGCAGCGACAAGAGCATGGACGACGTGAAGATCATCTGCATTTCGGGCATGGTCGAAGACGACAAGATCGGCGAACTCAAATCGGCCGGCGCGAACGACTTCATGCACAAGCCGTTCGAGGTCGAAAAGCTCATCGAGCGAATGTGCCACCACCTCGACATCGAAGTGCCGGTGGGCGCGTAAGCGACTCCCGCACGGATGATTTCATCCTCCCCGGTATGTGCCATGCCGGGGTTTTTTATTTAAGGGGACAGGATACAGGGGACAGGATACAGGGGACAGGATACAGGGGACAGGATACAGGGGACAGGGGACGGGGGACGGGCGAGGGATTACCCTACGTTCAGTATCTTGATATAACACCACCTGAGAAATCCCTGAACTCCGAATCCTGTCCCCTGTATCCTGTCCCCTCCCCTCCCATGCCCGACGAACTCGCCCGACTACGCGAACTTGAAGCGAATTTCGCCCAAGCCCTGGAGCGCGAGAAACTCGAGGCGATGGCCGAATTCGCCGCCGGGGCGGGCCACGAAATCAACAATCCGCTGACCGTCATCGCCGGCCGGGCGCAACTGCTCTTGCGCGAGGAGGCCGATCCCGAACGCCGCCACGCCTTGGCGCTGATGAACGCGCAGGCAATGCGGATTTACGAGATGATCGCCGACATGATGCTCTTCGCCCGGCCCCCGCAGCCGAATTTCGCGCGCTTCGACGCGGTGCAATCGATCGACCATCTGGTCGCCGATCTGCAACCCGCGGCCGCCCGGCAGGAAACCGCCTTGACGCGCATCGGCGTGCGGGAACCCGTGGAAATCGAAGCCGATCCGACGCAACTCGCGGTGGCGCTGCGCGCCTTGGTGCAAAATGCCTTCGAAGCGTTGGGCAACGGCGGCCGCATCACCGTCGAATTGCAAACCGCCACCGAAGAATTGCTCATCGGCGTGAGCGACGACGGGCCGGGCATTTCCGCCGAAGAACGCCGCCACCTCTTCGATCCCTTCTTTTCCGCCCGCCAGGCCGGACGCGGCCTGGGCCTGGGTCTTTCCAAGTGCTGGCGCATCGTCGCCAATCACGGCGGAAAAGTTGAAGTCGAAAGCGCGCCCGGGCACGGGGCGAAGTTCACGATAACTTTGCCGAAAATGGGGAAGAATTTTCGCCGCGGCGGCAGTGAGGAAGAAGGATGAAGGATGAAAGATGAATGGAACGAATACGTAGGGGAGCAATAGAACAAGTTGGCTCTTTGAATTCATCATTCATCCTTCGGCATTCATCCTTCCTCCGTGATCTCCGTGCCTCCGTGTTGATATCATTTGGTTTCGTTCGCTCCGCCCGGCATCTATTTTAGGTAACCGTTCACAGGGGACTGGCCCGATTTTCGCGGCACAAAAAATGATGGCGCCGTAAAAATGCTTAATCGCCGCGAAAATGGGACTGTCCCCCTCGCGCGACCGTTCAAGCAGAACCTGCGCTTTACAGCCCGATGATGCTGTAGCCGCAATCGACGTGGATGGTCTCGCCGGTGACGCCGGAGGAGAAGTCGCTCAAGAGATAAAGGGCGTTCTTGCCGAGATCGGACGGTTCCACGATGCGCGAGAGCGGCGATTTTTTTACGGCGTGCTCGCGGAGCACGTCGAAGCCGGAGACGCCCGCCGAACTGAGCGTCCGCATCGGGCCGGCGCTGATGCAATTGACGCGGATCTTCTGAGACCCCAAGTCCCAGGCCAGATAGCGGACGCTGTGTTCGAGGGCCGCCTTGCACACGCCCATGATGTTGTAGTTGGGAATGACCTTCTCGCCGCCGTAGTAGGAAATGGTGATGATCGAGCCGCCGTCGGTCATCAGCGGAGCGGCCAGCCGGCAGGCGGCCACGAGGCTATAGACGCTGATGTCCATCGCCAAGTGCCAGCCCGCCCGGCTCATTTGCACGTAGGGATTGCGCAGCTCTTGCGGCGGGGCGAAGGCAATGGAATGGATCAGGAAATCGAGCTTTCCGTAAGTCTCCCGCACCAAGTCGAACACGCGGGCGAGGTCTTCGTCATTTCGCACTTCGCAAGGCTGCACGATTTTCGGCTGACGCGATTCGACCAGTTGCATCACGCGCCGCTTCGACGAATCGCCGGGCAGGTGCGTGAAGGCCAGTTCCGCCCCTTCGGCATACAACGCCTCGCTCATCGCCCAGGCGATGCTGCGGTCGTTGGCCACGCCCATCACCAAGCCGATTTTGCCGGAGAACAGGGCCATAAGGGGAAGTATGAAGTATGAATGATTGATGCGGGGACGACAAACAAATTTTTCCTATTATAGCGCGGCGGGCAAGCCCTGAATGATTTCTTTACTATTCGTCATTCATCCTTCAGCATTCATACTTCATACTTCCCTTATGCCGCCGGCACCGGGCCGGCCAGCAGGGCGTATTCATCCACCGGCGTCGTGTCGCCGGCGCGGACTTGCTCGAGATTCGACGCGAGCACCGGCAGGTCGCGCTGTAGGTAGCGGCGGACGACACGCTTCTTGCGGTCGTTGGCGGCGGCCTGGCCGAGCAGGAGGTGCCCGACGACGATCGTAATCGCTCCATCGACCAGCTTGCGGGCGCAAAGATCGAGGTACGAATTGCCCTTGGGCTTGTTCTCTTGCACCGCCGCATCGATGGCGTGGCGGGCGTCGATCAACTTCTGCTTCAATTCCGCGAGCATGGGATCGTCGTATGGCTTCGATTCGTGCGGGGCCGACCATTGTTCGAGCGTGCCGGAGGTAACGCCGCGGATCGCCGCCACGACCTGCAATTGGCTGGTGCCTTCGTAGATCGTCGTGATCCGCGAGTCGCGCAGGTAGCGCTCCGCCGCGTAGTCCTTCATGTAGCCGGAGCCGCCGAGGACCTGGATCGTGTCGTTCGCGGCGCGGATGCACATTTCGGAGTTGTAGTACTTGCTCATCGGCGTGAGCATGGCGTTCAGCCGCTTGTAAACGCGGGAGTCCTGCCGGCGTTGCTTTTCGTCCTCTTTATCCTTGCATAGCCCGTATTCGAGCACGCGGAGGTTGTTGTTGTCGCGATCGACGTTGCGCGAGGTCTCGTAGAGCAGCGCCCGGCCGACTTCGATGTCGATCTTCATGTTCGTAACCATCTCGGCCACGGCGGGCAGCTTCTCGATCGGCACGCCGAACTGCTGCCGCGTGTGGGCGTAGGTCCGCGCCAGGCGGTACGCGCCTTCGGCCAGACCGAGCGATTGCGCCGCGATGCCCACCCGCGCGCCGTTCATCAGCGCCATCACGTAGGTGATCAGCCCCCGCTGCCGCTCGCCGACCAACAGGCAGGGCGTGTTGTCGAACACCAATTCGCAGGTGGGCGAGCCGTGGATGCCCAGCTTGTGCTCGAGGTGGCGGACCTTCACCTTCTCGGAGCGTTCGCAGTAGAACAGGCTCAACCCGCGGCCGTCGCTGATTTCCGGCTCGCTGCGGGCCAAGACCAGCAGGATTTCGCCGCAGCCGTTGGTGATGAAGCGCTTCACGCCGTCGAGGAACCAGTTGCCGTTTTCGTCTTGATAGGCGCGGAGCCGCACGGCCTGCAAATCGCTGCCGGCGTCGGGTTCGGTGAGCACCATCGCGCCGGTCACCTCGCCGCGGGAGAACCGCGGCAGCGACATGTCCTTGATCTCGTCGTTGGCGAAGGCGTAGATCGTCTCGGCGATGCCTTGCAGCCCGAACATGTTCATCAGCGAGCAATCGGCGCGGCTGATCATTTCGGTGGCCATGGTGTAGATCAAATTGGGGCAGTTCAGCCCGCCGTATTTGCGCGGCAGGGTGAAGCCCATCATGTCGGCCTGCGAGAGGCGGTCGAGGTTGTGCCGCACCAGCGGATGCAGCGTGACGGTGCCGTTGTCGTTCAGCGTGTTGCCGCCGAGATCGACTTCCTCGGCGTTGGGGGCGATCATTTCGCCGGCCACTTCGCCGATGATCTCCAAGACGCGGCGGTAGTTATCGACGGCGTCCGCGGCGTTTTCCGGCGCGAAATCGGTGTCGCCGTTGTCGTTCCGCGCGAAATCGTCCTCCTGAATCCGCGCGATCTCGGCCAGGTCGAGGTGGTCGAACAGGAACTGTATGTCTTCGTTGTCGAGAAAGAAATTCGGCACGACGGAAACTCCGAAATAAATTGCAAATTGGATATTTCAAATTGCAAATTGGTGATTGGTAATTTCAAATTTCAAATTTGAAATTGCAAATTGAATACGTCGATTTGTCGGCTGGCAATGCGAAGCCGCAAGCGGCCGTGTCTCTCGCCCCTCTCCCCTCTCCCCTACTTCTTCTCCTTAATCGCCTTGATCATCATCGGCAGAATCTGCTTGTAATCGCCGACGATCCCGTAATGCGCGACGCCGAAAATGGGGGCGTCCTTGTCCTTGTTGATGGCCACGATCTTGGCCGACTCTTCCATCCCCGCCCGATGCTGCACCGCGCCGCTAATGCCCACCGCGATGTACAGCGCGGGCCGCACCGTCGTACCGGTCTGCCCCACTTGGTGTTCCTTGCCGATGAAACCGCTATCGACCGCCGCGCGGCTCGCGCCCACCGCGCCGCCGATCGCCCCGGCCAGATCGTAGAGCAGTTTGAAGTTCTCCTTGCTGCCGATGCCACCGCCGCCGGCGACGATCACCCGCGCGCCCTTCAAGTTCACCTTCCGCGGCTCGATGTGCCGCTCGATCAGCTTCACGACCATATCGGTTTCGGGAATTTCGACTTTCTCCGCGATGACTTCTCCCTTGCGGGCCGGATCGGGAGGCAGAAGCGGCATCACGCCTTCGCGGACGGTCGCCATCTGCGGCCACTGGTCGAAGTTCACGATCGTGGCGATGATGTTCCCGCCGAACGCGGGCCGAATCTGCAGCAGCAGGTTTTGATGCTCGACTTTCGTTTTCGGATCGACCACGTTGTCGATCTCCAGATCGGTGCAGTCGGCGGTCATGCCCGCGCGAAGTTCCGAAGCCACGCGGGGGGCCAAATCTCGGCCCAGCGCCGTGGCCCCGTAGATCACGATCTGCGGCCGATGCTTGCTGATGACTTGGGTCAACACCCGCGCGTAAGGCAGCGTCGAAAAATGCGCCAGCCGCGGATCATCGACCACATAGACCTTGTCGATGCCCAGGGCAATGAGCCTGCCGGGCAGGCCGTTCACGCCCGATCCGGCCAAAACCGCGCCGGCCTTCACGCCCAGCCGGTCGGCCAGTTCGCGGGCCTTGCCGCAGAGTTCCAGCGACACATCGTGCAGCGAGCCGTCTTCTTGCTCCGCATACACCCACACTTCGCCTTGACGATTCGGTTCAAGCATATAAAGTCTGTTCAAAATGAAATTTACAATGGTTATATTGCAAATTGCAAATTGGTAATTGCAAATTGCAAAATGAACGAAATACTAGACGAAAACTTAATGGTAAATGACTTCCTGCTGCTCAATTTGAAATTTGAAATTTGCAATTTGCTGACCGTCACGGTTTTTGGGGGGCCATAATTGGCTAATAGGCGGCTTTTACTTGATTGAAGTAATCAATTGGGTTTCATCCATAGAAGCAAGAAACATGGAAAGCGGTTTATTTCAAGAAAAATAGGTATATGAGGAAATTTGAGAAAGCACTTTTGCAATAAACAATGTTATATTCAATTTAACATACCCCTCATTAGTGGCCCACTAAAACCGTGACGGTCAGGCAATTTGCAATAACTATCCCAACGTCCGATCCACGACCAACTCGTGAACCATCCCGCCGATGCCTTCTTCGGTGGGCGGAATTTGGGTGTGGCCTTCCTTCGTCAACACGATCGCCTGGATGCGATGCACCTTGGTCGGCGAGCCGGCCATGCCGCAACGCGAAAGGTCGGCATGGATGTCGTCCAAGTTCCACTGCTCCAAAAGCAAATTGCGCTCCTTGAGCGAATCGGCCCGGCGCTGGGTTTCGACTCGTATTTGTTCTTCGGAAGCGTCGGGCCGTTCCGCTTTGACTTCGCCGGAAAGTTCGGAAATGACCTTTGCCTTTTTCAGCCGCATGACGCGCTTCGCTTGCGGCGGACGCGGCTCGTTGGCCGTCTCGATGACCGTCACCAACACCGGCAGTTTGACTTCGACGACTTCCCAACCGTGGCCCATGTTCCGCCGGATGCGGGCCTTGCCCCCCTCGATGCCGACCAGTTTCTCCAAATACGTGATCTGCGGAATGCCCAGTTTCTCGGCGCATTGCGGGCCAACCTGCGCGGTGTCGCCGTCGATCGCCTGCCGGCCGCAAAACACGAAATCGAAGCGGCCCACCGTCCGCACGGCCTGGCTCAAGATGTAGCTCGTGGCCAGGGTGTCGCTGGCGGCGGCGCGGCGGTCGGTGATCAGAATCGCCCGATCGGCCCCGCGATAGAGGCAGTCGCGGAGCACGTCGGCCGCGCGGGGCGGACCCATGCTAATTACCGTAACCGTACCCCCATAGCGGGATTTTACCTCCAAAGCGGTCTCGAGCGCATGGAGGTCTTCCGGGTTGAAAATCGTCGGCAAGGCCGCCCGATTCACGGTGCCGTCTTCTTTCATGGCCTCCGCCGTAACATTGGCGGTATCGGGCACCTGTTTCACGCAAACTACGCTGTCGTATGACACGGGATTTCTTACTACCTAAAGAGGGGAAAGCCTGAGTCGGGAGATGAACGTTCCAATTCCTAAAATAATGGCCGACAAGGCTTTCGGACTAATTTACCAGCGATGAATTGACTGCATCGCACAAAAGGGAAAACTCGAAAGTTAGCAGGCAATGCCGCTTAGGTCAACCCCCGTTTTCTATCTTACCCACAAAAAGAAGGGGGAAGGCGGAAGGGGGAAAGGGGAAAAAATTTGTTTCATTCCTGAGATGTTATTGAAATCGTTACATTATCGAATCGTTTACTGCATCAATTGCCTTTCCCTCCTTCCCCCTTCCACCTTCCGCCTTCCACCTTCCCCCTTCCGCCTTCCGGGGGCATTTTGCCGCGAAAATCGTTCTTTCCCCCAATAATAATCCATGCTACAATCGCGGTCTGCCGCGGGCATCCTGCCCGTGCTTCCTTGTTGCAACGGCGAGCACGTATTTCTCACAATAACTCCGTGGTGAGATATCCCGGGCAAGATGCCCTTGGAGCCCAAATGCCGGCGAATTGCCGCGCAGGAAACGGTCCGTCCGAGCCGATTTGGAGCCACCCGATTATGATCTTCGCCGAGATGGGCGCCGCCCAATTCATCTTCCTCGGAGTGGTCGTGCTCACGACGCTCTTTTTGCTCTTGCGGACGAGCCGCTATTTCACCCGGCCGAAATCGCCCGATCCTTCCTGGTCCGCGGTCGCGCGCAGGCCGAAAGATTCCGATTCCACCGGCCGGAGTTCGCGCATCCCCCAGGAAATGGCGGGCTGGGAAGTCGAAATGCACGAGTTCGTCCGCGAGATCAAGGCCGAACTCGATAGCAAGATGCGCGCCCTGCAAGCCGTCGCCGCCGACGCCGACCGCGCCGCCGCCCGACTCGAAGCCGCCCTGCAAAACTCCGCTCGCCGGACGCCGAACGAAGGTCGGTCGGCGGAGGAATCGAGGGGCAATGTCTCCTCTCTCTCCGTGGGAGAGGGACCGGGGGTGAGGGTCGTTCCCGATTCCGGCATCGCCTTCAAAATCGAAGGCCGCCCCGAATTCCCCTCCCTCCGCGGCGAGTCCTCATCGACCGCGCCGGGCATCGACTTGAGCAATCTCCCCGCCAGCCAGGCCGAATCTTTGAGCCCCGCGCGCGTCTCCCGCCCCGATCACTCTTCCGCCCAAGCCAAAAAGGAAGAAATCTACACCCTCGCCGACTACCAGATGCCCCCGGCCGAAATCGCCTCCCGCGTCGGCCACCCCATCGGCGAAGTCGAATTGATCCTGAGCTTGCGCGAAAAGAAATAGGGAACCTCTCAGCCGAATGAAGCAACTCATAGCGCGGCATAGCCGCAACCAAGGCGCACCTTTTATGTAGCCCAGCGGGCGCTGAACGGGAAGGCCGTCCGCGTTTTGCATTCGTTGAACGACGGCATGTACGGCGGCGAAACGATCATCGTCTGGAGCGAGAAAAAACAATCGCTCGCCGCTTACTATTTCACGACCGCCAGCTTCACGACGGTCGGCACGATGACCGTGAAAGACGGACATATCGCCACGCGCGAGACGGTCGAAGGCGACGCCAACGGAGTGTCGGAAGTCCGCGGCACGAGCGAATTGCGGCCCGACGGAACCGTTCGCGTGAAGTCCGAATACCTGAAAGAGGGAAAGTGGGAGCCGGGCCACGCGGCGACTTATCGCCACGATCCCGCCGCGAAAATTACATTCAAATGAGTGATTCGCGAAGCCGCGAAAGAGAAGCGTTTTTTCGCGCGAAAAATGCCGACCGTCGCCGCCCCGGCGAATCAAACCGTGCGGCAAAGCGGGCTGCTGCGGATTTTGGCGACTTGCCGATCGGTGAGGATGGGCGTGCTCGCCAGCGAGCGGGAGGTGGGGTGCATCAGGTTCCGCCGGTCGTTGACGTGCACCGGCGAGAAGCGCGACGTAAGCAGCACGTGGCCGACTTCGTGCGCGGTGTCCCAAGCCAAGGCGTTCGCCGTAACCGTGCAGGCGGGCCGGTTCGGGGCATGACCGCCGCAGCCGAGCGTATTGCCGTCGGCGAAGGTGTGGACGTAGAAGACGAGAATGTCGTTCGCGGGCGCGCGCGATCCCAAGCCTTGCAGTTCGTTGAACTCGCCGTCGTTCAAATCCCAATTGCATTCCTGGTCGATCTGGTCGAATTTCTCCCGCTGCGACTCCGTCAGCGCGATGGACTGGCCGGAGGCGAACTCGATCTTGATGCCGTACTGGGCATAGACGATCTCCGCGTTCGACAAGCTGCGTTCGAAGGGGACGTTCGTCAGGGCGATCGAGCGGAAGTGGAGCCGCACGCGGCGGTCGAAGCCCAGGAACAGCCCATCCAGTTCGCGAATGGTCTTTTGACCGATGATGCCGTCGTCGGTGAGGGTTCCGCTGTCTTTTTGGAACTTTTTGACGGCTTGCTTGGTTTCCTCGCCGAATATGCCGTCGGGGCTGTTGTTCTGATTGCCGGTGGTGACCGGCAGGGAGAAGCCGAGGTCCAACAGCGCGAACTGCACCAGATGGACGGCAGTGCCCGAAGAGCCCTTTTGCAGGACCGCTTGATTCGCTTCCACTTTTTTGAGCGTGGCGTCGAATTTGAAACGGGGAGATTCGAGCGGCATGGTTTTTTCTCCTGGTGCTGGAATTTCCGTTTGGGAAATATCGCTTCGCCGATTGCCACGAGAATCTTACGGCATCGGTCAAGAGCGGTAAAAGGCCGCGGCGCGCTAGAGAGACGGCGCTATGCGAAAAATCGGTTTCGCGCGCGAAGCGCGCCGTTCGCCGGTCGGGGGAATGCCTCGGGAATAGACGCTGCCGTCGGGCCGCTTATAAAAGTGGTGCGAGGGCTTGACGCCGAAGAGCGTGGGCAGGCCGGCGACATCGATGCAAACCGATTCGACATCGATCGCGCGAGGTCGGGTTTACTTATTTCCGATTACGGATTACACTTGATTTTGTCGGATTTGCCGGATGCGGTTTCCCTCGATAGCCGAGAGCGCCATGTCGGACGCGAAAAATATCGACGTGAACGATCTGCTCGCGCGTGCCCGCCAGGGGGATGCCGCCAGCCGGGAAAAGCTGTTCGAACTTTGCCGTTCGTATTTGGGCTTTGCCGCCCGCAGCAAGGTCGAAACCTGGCTGCGGCGGAAGGTGGACGCCTCCGATTTGATTCAGGAGACGATGCTCGAAGCGCACCGCGATTTCGAGCGTTTCGAGGGCCGCACCGAGCGGGAGTGGCTCGCCTGGCTGAAAAAAATCCTTGCGCACAACGCCGCCGATTTCGTCCGCCGCTACCACGGCGCGGAAAAGCGCGAGGCCGGCCGGGAAATCCCCTTTCGCGATCCGGCCGACAGTCTTTCGCCCGGCGCGCCCGAGCCCGCCGCCCCCGGGGGAACGCCCAGCCAGGAGTTCCTCCAAATCGACACCGAACTTCGCGTTACCGCCGCCTTGGCCGAACTCTCTCCCGACTACCAGGAAGTCATCTACCTCCGCAATCTCCAGCGACTCCCCTTCAATGAAGTCGCCGACCGCATGGACCGCACCCGTCCCGCCGTGCAAATGCTCTGGATGCGGGCGATCAAGAAATTGCAGGAAGTGCTGGGCGAGGAATAGCATTCTTCGATCGACGACCTGCGCCGTTTCGCCCCGCGTAAACGCGGAGGCGTAACCGTTCACAGGGGACTGTCCCGATTTTCGCGGTGCAAAAGACGATGGCGCCGCAAAAGTGCTTAATCGCCGCGAAAATGGGACTGTCCCCCTCGCGCCGCGGGAAGGGGACAGGTCCATGTTTTCGGCCTACCGTTTGTCCGCAAAATACGTTTTCACGCCGAAAAATGGTCCAGTCCCCGACCGGGG
>JADLEL010000202.1 GCA_020846145.1 Pirellulales bacterium
AAATGGGACTGTCCCCCTCGCGCCGCGGGAAGGGGACAGGTCCATGTTTTCGGCCTACCGTTTGTCCACAAAATACGTTTTCACGCCGAAAAATGGACCAGTCCCCGACCGGGGCGTGAACGCTTACTGAGATTTTAGCAAACGCACGTCGATGAACGCCGACTGCCCCATTCAATTCCGCGGAGTCGCCTACCCGCCGTATTTTCCGGCGGAGACGGGCTGTTTGTCGCGGCGGTTTCCGAGATAGGAATGGACGGTCGGATCGATATCGTAAATAATGGCGTGAATCGAGCCGTCGCAATAGGAGACGTTCCAGGTCGAAGAATGCGAACTTCCAAACGCGCAGCCGGGGAAGAATCCCAATCGGTTGCGGACGGGAGGATTGAATCCCGAACCGCCTTTGTTCGGATCGAAACCGGCGTGGCGGTAATTGTCGTCCTCGAAGCCGGTAAACATGCCCGAATTGTCGTCCCAGGAATCGCCCATCATCGCATGTTGGGGTTCGAGATACTTTTCGCAGACCAGATAGGTGCGGCTCAATCCGTCAGGGATGTCTTTGATGGTAATCATGCTTCGTTCGTAACAGACGCCGTCCAAGCCCGGCTGTCCGGAAACGCCCTGGAAGACGGTCCATGAATAACTTGGATTCAAGCCTTCGGCCATCGTTCCGGGGCCGTAACCGTTCTGGCAATAGGAGGAACCCGAATTGATGGCGTAATCGGCCCGGCCCGCGCCGCGGGGGGTGCCGTATTGCGCGGCGTTTTGGGAGGGGGGAAGCACCCAGGGATAAAGCTTCGTGGCGCGCGTGGTGGGGCAGTTGAAAAGCGCGACGGGCGTTTCATAGATCGCTCGGGCGGCGTCCTTTTTTTGTTGGGTGCCGTACGTCAATCCCTTGCCGGTGTCGTGCAGAGCTTTCATTTCGATAAAGGGGAGGATGTTATAAACCCATCCGCCGCACTGTCGCTTGCCGAAACCCAAATCGGGATCGCCGATCCATCTCCACCCCCATCCTCCGGAGGGGAAGAAACGCAAGCTCGACTCGTGGTTCATGCAACCCAAGGCGATCTGTTTGAGATGGTTTTGGCATTCCAGCCGCCGGGCCGCCTCGCGGGCCGCCTGAATGGCCGGCAAAAGCAGGGCGATCAAAATGCCGATAATGGCGATCACCACCAAGAGTTCGACCAAGGTAAATCCATGAGACCGTTTTGTGCGCGACATGACATGCTCCATTCACGTGGCCGGCCTCGAAAAGGCTGTCGAGGATGAGGCCAACTAATCGGGTATGAAAAAGGTAGTAATGAATGCGAAAAAAAGCGCAAAACCATTCTCGACGTTGCCGGATCGATCCGTACGTCGTTCTTCCAATCTGCTTTTTTACTGCGTTAGGCTGAGATTATCCAGGGATTACCCGGTGGTAATCGGTCGATCTCACCCTGATACGCTAACGGCGTCAAATAACAGGTTGGAAACCTGTCCTACTTTTAAGCCAGGCCGAAAAATGTCTTAAATTCTGCTTGGGGATATTCCATAAAAAAATCGTGCAAAATGGTGTTCCGGTGTTAGCCCCGAGGTCTCCTCCCGAATCCCTGCCGGGAATCGCGTTCGACCGTTGCAACCGGTTGCATTCATTTTATTCTGGATTCGAGTTCGTGTCAAGATTTTTTTGATTTATTCTGGTTTATTCTGCAAATAAATCATAATCTCCTGACTGGAATATACTAAATACAACCGGTTTTATAGTGCATTTGGTTAAACGGGATTATTTATAAACATCGTAGATGCGGCATCCTGTCGCATTTGCAATATACTACATTAGACCCTGGAAGGTTAGGACTTTGCAAGGAGGTATTTGCGCAATTATCCGTCGTTATGCGTACTACACGATTAAATAGATTGATATTAACTCGTTAGAGTGGTATTATAAGAGCGCGGCTAGGAAAAAATGAAGAAATTCGCCGGGGAGATGCAACATTTATTCCTTCCGTGAAACCGTTCGCAGGGGACTGTCCCGATTTTCGCGGCGCAGAAAATTAGGGTGAGTTGTAAAAGTGCTTAGTCGCCGCGAAAATGGGACTGTTCCCCTCGCGCCGCGGGAAGGGGGCAGGTCCATGTTTTCGGCCTACCGTTTGTCCGCAAAATACGTCTTCCCGCCGAAAAATGGACCAGTCTCCGACCAGAGGCCGAAATCAACGTTGCCAGACTCTTCGATCTTCAATACACGCCGTCGCGGACTTCATAATGCGTGGGCTTGCCGAGCACCGATTCGCCGGAGGCGATCCATGGGGCGATCCAGCGAATCATCCGGTCGGCGGAGACGCGCGGGAGACCGTAGAGGCGGTGCGCCTGCGCGCCGTCGTTCAACAGGGCCTCGGGCGATTCCGCACCGATGAACCTGGGGGATTTGCCGAACAATCGGCCGAACCGTTCGCAAACGTCGCGGACGCGGAGCAGTACGGGGCCGGCCACGTTCAAAAGCCGCGCGGGGCAGGCGGCCGCATCGAGCGCGCATAAAGCCGCCGCCGAGGCATCGCCCTGCCAGATCACGTTGACGTAGCCCATCGTCAAGTCGATTTCCTGCCCGCGATAAACCATCTGCGCGAGATCGACCAGTACGCCGTAGCGCATTTCGACGGCGTAATTCAAGCGGATCAGCGCCACGGGAATCGCCAACTTCTTGCCGAAGTATTCGAACATCCGTTCGCGTCCGAGACAGCTCATCGCGTATTCGCCGCGGGGTTGCGGTGGATCGGATTCGCGGGAACCGCCGCTTTCGACCGACGCCATGCCGTAAACGTTGCCCGTGGAAAAAGCCACGAGGCGGGAGGCGGAAAAGCGGCGGCAGACCAAGGCGGGGAGATAGGCGTTCAGCGCCCAGGTGAGCGGCTGATCGCCCGAACTGCCGAATTTCCTGCCCGCCATGTAAATGACGTTGGGCGCATCGGGCAGGGAATCGATAAAGTCGGGTTCGAGGAGATCGCCTTCGCGGATTTCGATTCTTCGTTCCTCCATCGACGCGCGGATTTGGGGAGAAAAGGACCGACTGACGGCGAAGATTTTTCGGGGGCTGCCGGCGGCGTCGGTAGCGCGTCTTGCCATCCGCGCGAGGGAAGGCCCCATTTTTCCGCCGGCGCCCAGGACGATCAAATCGCCTTCGCGGCGCGAGAAGACGTCGATAACGCCCGCCGTGGGCCGGCTGAGCAGGTCTTCGAGCGCAGCGACCGAGTCGATTGTATCGGGCAGCGGCGCGTCGAGGAGTTCGGCGTTGACCGTGGATTGCTGCATGGATGTTATATTCTGAAATGAGGAAAGGATTATGTTAAGCGAGTTTGGGCGGTTTGGCAATCGTGGTCGAGATAATTGCAGGAGGTTTGCAAAGTCAGGAGGACAGGCATTCTCGCCTGTCATTTCCGCCGGACAGGAATGTCCGGTCTCCTGATTTTTACAACTTTGCAGTTCTCCTGGTCCAGTAAATTGAAAGCTTGATAATCCCGTGAATAGTTTTACGCTCTTATTGACTAATCCTTAATCCCACTGGATAATCGCATCGCCTTCGCGTTAAATAGCCTGTTCCGGGCAGCGCCGAGATCGGTTGCGCAGCGGCGACCATTCTACTTTCCATTGGGAGCGATCGAAAATGCGAATACCTCAAAACCTTGCGCTTCGAGGCATCATGATCCTCGGCATTTTCTCATGTTTTGGCCACAGCGGCCATGCCAGTCCCCAGGACGACGGCTATCGGGGCATCTGGTTCACGCTGGGGCAGATGACACCCTACGGCGACAAGTATTCCGGCGGGCTGGGCACCTATACCGCCAATCACGTGCCGATGGCCATTTATTCCCCGGAAGCGAAAAAAACGTTTTTCGTTTACGGCGGGGCGAAGGCCGGCAAACGGCATCTGCTGAACATGGTCTCCTATTACGATCACGAGCGCGGCGTGGCGCCGCGACCGACGATCGTCCACGACAAGCAAACCGTCAACGATCCGCACGACAATCCGAGCCTGGCGATCGACGAGAAAGGCTACCTGTGGATTTTCGTCAGCGGTCGGGCGAAAAAGCGGCCCGGCTTCATCTACCGCGGCACGAAGCCGTATAGCATCGACGACTTCGAACTTCAGTGGGAAGGGGAAATCACTTACCCGCAGCCGCGCTGGATCGAAGGGAAGGGCTTTTTGCACCTCTTCACCAAGTACACCGACGGGCGAGAGTTGTACTGGAGCACCAGTCCCGACGGCCGTAACTGGGCGCCCGACCAAAAATTCGCCGGCCTCGGAGGGCACTACCAGACCAGCCACCAGATCGGCAACCGCATCATCACCGCCTTCAACCGGCACCCGGACCATGTGGCCGACAAGCGGACCGATTTGTACTTCATCCAGACCGACGACATAGGCGCGAGTTGGAAAAACGTCGAAGGGCAAACGCTGAAGCTTCCGCTCACGGAACCGGACAATCCGGCCCGGATTCGCGACTACGCCGCCGAGAAGCGGTTGGTCTATATCGCCGATCTCGATTTGGACGCCAAAGGCCGGCCGGTGATCCTCTACATCACCAGCGCGAGTTTCAGCCCCGGTCCTCCCGGCGTTCCGCGTTGGTGGACCGTCGCCCATTGGACGGGCAAGGACTGGAAGTTCGCCGAAATCACCCGCGCGAATCATAACTACAGCACGGGTTCGCTGTATCTCGAGGGCGATGCGTGGCGGATCATCGGCCCGACCGAGACCGGACCGCAGCCGATCGGCGGGGGCGGTGAAGTCGCCGCTTGGATCAGCCGCGATGAAGGCAAGACCTGGAGCAAGGAGCGCGATCTGACGCAAAAAAGTCCGCTGAACCACAACTACGTTCGCCGCCCGATGCACGCGAATCCCGAATTTTACGCCTTTTGGGCGGATGGAAATCCCGATAAGTTCTCGCCTTCCCATCTCTATTTCGCCGACAAGTCGGGCGAAAAGGTTTGGCAACTCCCCTACGACATGAAAAGCGATTTCGAGAAGCCGAAGTTGATATCGAAGCAGGAATGACGATCGGGGCGGGAGTTGCAACTCATGATTCTTTGGGACTGTTCAAAAATAACTTTGGAATTTATTTCAAAGAACAGCCCTCACCCCCGGCCCCTCTCCCTTTGGGAGAGGGGAGGAATACACGAACAACCACTTCGTTCCAATTTGTTGTCTAACAGATGAAATCAAGCGATAACCTCCCACTTTCCCCGGAAAATATGCTTGCAACACAAAATGCACCGGGCAGCCGCCGATTGGGGGCGCGGGAGTGGTCGGTGCTGATCGCGGCCTTGTTGGGCTGGATGTTCGACGGCGTGGAGATGGGCTTGTTTCCCATCGCCGCCCGACCGGCGCTGCAGGACTTGATGAATATCACGAGCGATGCGGAAGTCGGCCCGTGGATCGCGAAGTTGACGGCGTTGTTTCTGTTAGGCGCGGCGGCGGGCGGATTGCTGTTCGGCTGGCTAGGCGACCGACTGGGCCGCGTCTCGAGCATGGCGATCAGCATCTTCATGTATTCCCTGTTCACCGGCGCTTGCTATTTCGCCCAAGAGCCGTGGCATCTGGGGGTGCTGAGATTTTTCGCGGCCTTGGGGATGGGGGGCGAATGGTCGCTGGGCGTGGCCCTGGTCATGGAGTGCTGGCCCGACCGGCTCAGGCCGCTGTTGGCGGGCGTCATCGGCGCGGCGGGCAACGTGGGCTACCTGCTGGTCGGAGTCATGGCGATGACCTTCCGTGTTACTCCCGAGTCGTGGCGCTGGACGATGCTGGCCTGTTCGTCGCCGGCGGTTCTGGCCCTGCTGGTGATTTTGTTCCTGCCCGAATCGTCGCGCTGGAAGGAATCGGTGAAGAAGGAAACGGCCCGGCCGTTGCGCGAGATTTTTTCCACCCGGCTGCGGAAAACGACCTTGCTGGGCATCCTCTTCGCCTCGATCCCGCTTGTCGGCACTTGGGGCGCGGTAACCGCCTTTCTGCCTTCCTGGGTCGATCAGATGGTAGAAATGGCAGGCTCCCACAATCCGTATGCCAAAGCGACCGTGCAATGCTGGGTCTCGATCGGGGCGATTATCGGCTGTTTTTTCGGTCCGCTGGTGGGCGCGAAAATCGGCCGCCGGCCCGCCTACTTCGGCCTCTGCGTCTGCTCTTTCCTCGTCGTGGAAGCCTTGTTCCTCGGATTCACCGAGTTTAATCTCCTCTTTCTCGTAATGGCGGGATTGGCGGGCTGCGCGACGGCCTCGTTCTACGGGTGGCTGCCGCTGTATCTGCCCGAACTGTTCCCCACCCGCGTGCGCGCGACCGGCCAAGGATTATGCTACAACTCGGGCCGCATCTTCGCCGCGGTCGGTTCGCTGACCACCGGTCAACTGCTGGGTTTGTTTCACGGCAGCTACGCGCAGGCCTGCGCCGTCATCGGACTGGTTTACCTGGTGGGAATGGCGGCGATCTGGTTCGCCCCCGAAACCAAGGGGAAACCGTTGCCGGAATAAGGATGACGATATTCGTTTAGCCCGGAGCCATCGGCGACGGCGTGGGTGGAGTTGTTGGATAATTTTTCCATTCTCCGTCGCCGTAGGCTCCGGGCTAAACGAGGCCGTCGCCGTAGGCTCCGGGCTAAACGATTGGTCGCGCTACGACGCGAGCCATTCGTCGAGATGTACGGCGACGAAGGCGTCGTCGTTCAGATGCGGGTAGGCGGCATAGACGCGGTCGATCTCTTCTTTTTGGCCGAGGCCGAGTTCCTCGCGAGGATTGAGGCACCAGATGCCTTGCAGCAGCCCCTGGCGGCGAAGCACTTCGTGGAGGCCGGCGATGCAACCGGCGAAGGCGTTGGCGGCGTCGAACAGCGCGGCGTTGCTGTCGGTAACTTCTACGTTTCTTTCGAGCATTTCGGCGGGAATATCGGAACCGCTCTTAGCGAGCCGGCGGCACTGCTCCAACAGTTCGACGGCCCGCCGAGTCCAGACGGCCCAGTGGCCGAGCAATCCGCCGACAATGCGGCATTCGACGATCCGGCCGCCGATTTTGAATCGGTAGGGAGTGAGAAGATCGAGGACGATGTTGTCGTCGTTGCCGGTGTAAAGCGCGATATCGTCCCGACCGGATTCCGCCACGGCGCGGACCACGTCGAGAGTTTGATAGCGGTTGAAGGGGGCGATTTTGACGGCGGCGACCCGCTCGATTTCCACGAATTGCCGCCAGAAGCGATAGGGCAGCACCCGCCCGCCCACGGCCGGTTGCAGGTAGAAGCCCACGATCGGAACGACCTCGGCCACGGCCCGGCAATGGGCCAAGAGCGCGGCATCGTCGGCGTCGCGCATCGCGCCGAGACTCAGCAGGCCCAGCGCGTAACCTTCTTCCTTGAGGATACCGGCTTCGGCGACGGATTGCGGCGTTTTGCCGCAGATGCCGGCGATGCGCACCAGCGGCTCGCCGCGGTCGCGATCGGCGCGGTCCATTTCTTCCGCCGCGAGTTGCAAAACCGGCCGGAACAGACCGACCGCCGGATCGCGGATCTCGAATTGCGTGGTATGGACGCCGACGGCCAAACCGCCCGCCCCCGCCGCGAGGTAATAGCGGCTCAAGGCGCGCTGTCGGCGCTCGTCCAGCCGCCGCGAAGCGTCGAGCGCGAGCGGATGCGCGGGAATCACCGTGCCGCGCCGCAGCACTTCTCGAATTTGCGAATCAATCATGGCAGTGCTCCCGGAATGTCTGCGGCGTCGCTAAGTTGCAAAGCCGCGACCATTGGTCGCGGTTGAAACCTCGTTGCCTACTTCATCCCGCTCACGAGATAAGTTCTGACGAATCGATCGAGAATTGTAACGGCTTGGTGAAGCTGATCCAAGGGGAGCCATTCGTCGGCGGTGTGCGCCTGCTCGATGAATCCCGGCCCGAAGACCACGGAGGGCGTACCGGCGCGGGCGAAAAGGGCCGCGTCGGTGGCAAAAGCCGCGCCGCGGCATTGGCCCCGGCCGACGGCCTCGCGCGCGGCGGCGGCCAATCGCTCGGCGAGCGCGCGATTCGCGTCATCCGGCAGGGGCGGCGCGTGCATGTAGGGCGGATCGTGCAATGCAGGCGGTTCCGTGGCCGCTTCCCGCGTGAGATAGCCCAGCAAATCCCGCCGGCGGGCTTCGGCGTCTTCGCCGGGGGGAACGCGAATTTCGATTTCGATGCCGCAGCGGTCGGGAACGATGTTCGCGCAGGTTCCCCCCGCGATCGTGCCGACATTCAAAGCATTCGGGCCGCATAGAGGATGGGCAGGCAGCCGGGAAAACACTTCGCGCTCGTAACGCTCGATGGCCGCCAGTACGCCGGCCATTTTATAGATCGCGTTGCCGCCCCGGTGCGGCTGGGAGATGTGGGCGGCGCGGCCCAGCGTCGCGCAACGCCAGCGGATCACGCCGCGATGGGCCGCGATCGCGTCGAGGTTCGTCGGTTCCGCGACGACGGCGGCGTCGGGCCGGCGAGGGAACGCCGGGCAGGAACCGTCGGTCCAAAGCGCGGTCAACGCCGCCGCGCCGGAGAGCAAGTACTCCTCGTCCGCCGTACAAGCCATGACGACGGAGGGCATTCCCCGGGGGCGTTCCGCGGCTAAGCGGCCGAGCACGGCGATCATCGCCGCCATGCCCCCCTTCACGTCGCAGCTTCCCCGGCCGAAAAGTTTCCCGTCGCGGATCGTCGGCGTCCAAGGCTCGACGGCCATCCCCGCGCCGGACACCGTATCCTGATGGGCGTCGAAGAGCAACAGCGTTCCGCCTTCCGCGGGCGGAGTCTCGCCTTCCAGCAGTGCGATCAAATTATCCCTGCCTGGAGCGACGCTTTGACGAAAAGTTTGCAATCCCAAGTCTCGAAAGAGTTTTTCCAGATAGGCGGTTACTCGCGCTTCGCCAAAATACGGTTTATCTTCCGCACATCCCATCGGATTCACGCTGGGGAGCGCAACGAGTTCGCGGAGGATGCCGACGGGATCGATTTCCATTTTTTTAGGCTGCGAATGCGGAAGCATGTTTTTGCGCGAAGGAGGTAAAACGAGGTTTTTTGCCAAGTCAAGTAGGTTATGCCTTAGCATAATACTCGGTTCCATCTCCAAGTTCTCCGGCGTAATACTCAAGCATAACCTGCTTGGCATTACGGTCATATTATGATAAGATTAAAGGAATGGCCATTTTTTTGCCTCATAGGTACGAATTATATTATTCGCGAAATTTTACTGAAGGGGGGATAGGCTTTGAGCAAAATAGGTCAAATCAAATTACTTACTCGTAGCGGCCTATATTACCTCACGGAACATGCGTTCGATGAAGCGTTGGCCGATGGATTTGACATTCACGATGTCGAGTATGGAATCTTGAATGGCAAAACCCGGAGAACTTGGCCGCGAGAGGGAAAAATCGAAGTAGTTGGATCGGCATTGGATGGTCGTGCAATGGGCGTTGTTTGTCGCATTACTCCCGGCAATAAAGTTCGGATTAAAACCGTTTATCAAAATCGGTCCCCACGATAAGAGAACCTATCATGGCTAATTCATTCTGGCAAGGCGAATGTTGCGAATATTGCAACGGAATCATCAAAGAAAAAATCGTGGATTTGTCCCGCAAAGTCAAGAAAACCTATGTGGTCATCGAAAATGTGCCCACGGGCGTCTGCACGGAATGCGGGACACGCTACTACTCCGCCAACGTGCTCAAGTCGATCGAAGAAACTCTCCGCGGACGCCGAAAGGCAACCCGCGAAGTGCGCGTGCCGGTGTATTCTTTTTAAGGACAAAAAAATCGGGGAAAGCCCGCGCTCCCGGCCCCTCGCCAAGGGCGAAGGGAGTTGCGATCGAGCCTCGAAGGAAAGCCCATGAGCGAATACCAATATATCCACTTCATGGCGCTCGACAAGCCGCTCAGCGACAAGCAACTCGAATACATGGAGCGGCAGTCGTCCCGGGCAAGGATTACGCGATGGGAGTTCGCGAACGAGTATCATTTCGGCAACTTTCACGGGAATGCCGTCGAGATGCTGCGGCGAGGCTACGATGTCCACCTGCATTTCGCCAATTTCGGCATTCGGAAGCTGATGCTCCGCCTGCCCGCCGGACCGCCGTGCGACCGAAAGACGCTCAACGCTTTTCTCGTCGAACATGCCGTGGAGTGGATCGCCGACAAGAAAGGCCCAGGGGGCATTCTGTGCATCGAGCCGGGAGACGACGAAGGATTTTTCGACTACCTGGAGGGCGTCGAATCGCTGCTGCCCAAAATCGCGCCGGTCCGCGAGATGCTCATCGAGGGCGATCTGCGGCCGCTTTATCTCGCGTGGCTGGCCTGCCGCGCCAATTTGGAAGACGACGCGCGGGAGCCGCCCGTGCCGGCGGGACTGGAGAAGTTGACTTCGCCCTTGAGCGCGCTGGCGAGATTTTACGGCGTGGCGAAGGATCTGATCGCCGCCGCGGCGGAGCAATCGCCGCCGCTTGCCGATCTGCCCAAGGCGGTGGATGCCGCGAAAGAGTGGCTGGCCATGCGCTCGGAAAAGGATCTCCGCGAACTCGCCGAAAAACTGCTTTCGGAGGACGGGCAAACGGCGCGCGTGGAAACGCTGGCGCGGATCCGCAAGGAAACGGGCAAAACAGGGCGGCCGACGGCAAAACCGTCGCGAACGATGGGGCAGCTTATCGAGCTTGCGAAAACAGCCGGAAGCAAGCGCCAGCATAACGAGAAATTATCCGCCGAGGCCGCGCGCCGCAAACGGCTGAAAGATATCGCGGCCAATCCGCGAAAACTCATCGCATACGTCGAAACGCTCGTAAAAATGCGCTCGACGGAATCTTACAAGCAGGCGGCCCAGGAGCTTGCCGACCTGCGCGAAGCCATCGGCCCGAAGTTCGGGCCGGCGCAAGCGAAAGCCGCGGCGGAAAAGCTGCGGCGGGAGAATCCGAAACTCAAGTTCCTCATCTCGGCGTTGAAGAAGCAGGGATTGTTGGATTGATCCCGAGCAGGACGGTCGAAACCGCATATCCCGGCCTGCCGGTGCATTCCGCAAGGAAACATTCGATGTGGAAAATCCGCCTCCTTTATTCGCTGTTCGTGCCGGTCGTCATTGGCGCCGCTTTCTTTACCCGATCCGGCTCGCCGCTCGCACCCCCGTTCGTCGCCGAATATGGCGGCGATACGCTTTGGGCGCTGATGGTTTTCATGGTCGTCCGGCTCATCGCCCCGCGTTGGCCGATCTGGAATGCGGCGGCATCGGCGTTGTGCATTTCCTATCTCTGCGAAATCGGCCAACTCCACCATGCCCCGTGGATCGACGCGATCCGCGGCTATCGGCTCGGCGCAATCCTGTTGGGCGACTGTTTCGTCTGGAGCGATCTCGTCTGCTATACCGTCGGCGTTCTCGTCGGGGCGTCCGCGGAATGGGGAGTGCGCAAGATCGATTTGCGATCCGCCGCGACTCAAAAGTAATCCAGACTTCTATTTATGCTCGCAAAAAAGAAATTTATTCCTTAGAAAACTGTTATATATGCGTATGCACGGGGCCGGTGAAATTTTTGTCATGCCGGGCACGGTATCTTGACAATTTTGGTATTTCCATTATATTGACGGGCTGAACCGATTCTTATTTTCTTTCGGTTATTGATGCGGAAGAGTTGCATTGTACAAGTCCGATTCACCGGGCTAGTGAATCTTTTTTTCGATGCGTTTTTCTCGACCTTTTCGCGCAGGGCAGCCCGAACCGAGTCTTGGATGGGGCAAGTTGCCGAGAGTCATATTTAGGAGCCGATCATGAAACGCCGGTCTATCATTTCGCTTCTCTTGGGGATTTTCGGCGGTGCGGTGGCCCTTGCGGCATTGATCGTGCCGAACGAGGTGCAGCAACCGGGCACGCAACCCGGCGGGGTGAGCAACATCGAAGCGCCGACCAAATGCGACAACTGCCACGGGGGCTACAACACGGCGGTCGAGCCGGCGCACAACTGGCGCGGCAGCATGATGTCGCAGGCCACCCGCGATCCGATCTTTTGGGCCACGGTAGCCGTGGCCGAGCAGGATTTCGACGGCGTGGGCGATCTTTGCATTCGCTGCCACACGCCCGACGGTTGGATCGGCGGTCGCTCCACGCCCACCGACGGATCGGCGTTGGCCGCGGGCGATATCTATGGCGTGAGTTGCGATTCGTGCCATACGATGACGAATCCGGACAAATCGGAACACTTGGGCGTACAAACTGCGCCGTTCTTGGCCAACGACGAAGCCAATCCGCCCACCGGATATTACGGCGGCGGGATGTACGTCCTGTGGCCGGGCAGCGACAAGCTGGGACCCTACAGCGATGCACAGGCCACCCATAAAGTCAAACAATCCCGCTTTCATCGATCGGTCGATTATTGCGGCACCTGCCACGACGTATCGAATCCGGCCGTGGGCGATCTGGCGCAAAACAACGGCGCGCAACTGCCGTTGCCGCCGGGGAGTTTCAGCGGGCAACTCGGAACGCCGGTAACCGCCAAGGCGGCCTTCAATAATTTCCCCTATCAGTACGGCATCGTCGAGCGGACTTACAGCGAGTACAAGGCCGGCCTGCTCTCGCAAACGCGCGTTTCCAATTACGCCACGCTCCCCTTGTTCCTCCGGCAGGGCGCCATCAAGAAGGCTTACGACAATTCGATCGTGGCGGGAACGGGCGGCAATTACGCCGATGGATCCCCGCGTTACTTCTCCTGCCAAACCTGCCACATGCCCCCCGTTACCGGACAGGGCTGCAACAAGAATCCGCCGGTCCGCAAGGACCTCCCGCTGCACGACATGACCGGCGGCAATTATTGGATCCCCGACGCCATACAGTATTTAGACTCCCAGGGCAAGCTGCGAATCGGGGGCGGCCTCTCGGCGCAGGAAAAAAACGCGCTCAATGCCGGCAAAACGAGGGCCAAGTTTCAACTCAACAACGCGGCCGCGCTCGAACTCAACGGAAACATCCTCCGCGTCTATAACTTGACCGGCCACAAACTCATTTCGGGCTATCCCGAAGGAAGGCGGATGTGGCTGAACTTGAATTGGTACGACGGCCAAGGGCAACACCTCCGCGAGGACGGCGCGTACGGCCCGATGACGGTTACCATCGGTGGAGCCTCCGCTCAAGTCGAGACCATTCTGAATCCGAACGATCCGAACACGAAAATCTACGAGGCGCATTACGCCATCACCAAGGACTGGGCGCAGAAACTGCTGAGCGTCGGCCTGCCTTCCTCCCTGCCGCTGGGCTACAATCGCGCGACGGGAGCGGTTACGCATACGCTGGGCGAATTGGCGCAAGGAACCGAGTCCTACCGCGAATCGTTCCATTTCGTGCTCAACAATTACGTGGCCAAGGACAATCGCATTCCGCCCTACGGAATGGATTTCGATGAAGCTGCCCAGCGCAACACCCTTCCCGTGCCCGCCAACCAATACGGCGATCCCGGCCCCGGCGGCCAATACGATTGCTGGGATGAGATCGTCTTGAATCCGCCGGCGGGCGCGAGCAACGTCGTCATCGAACTCCTCTATCAACCGACCTCTTGGGAGTACATTCAATTTTTATACCTGGCGAATACGAAGCAGAACGCTTTTCTGGCCAACGAAGGCGATTACCTGCTCGAAGCGTGGCTCGCCACCGGCATGGCGACGCCTTACGTCATGACTTCCGGCATCTTCCAGGTCGTTCCCAGCGGCGTGGCGGGCCGCCAGGTCTTCTACAACAATTCCCGCTTCGACGGGGCGTCGGACGACGCGGCGATTGCCTCCGACAAACAGGCCCTGTTGCCGGGTCAAACGGCGGCTTTCAAGAACTTCACCAGCTACAGCCGCGGCATCAACGGCATTATGGTGGACATCCACCACTTGCCCGCCGGCACGTTTGGCCTGGCGGATTTCACCTTCAAGGTCGGCAACGACAACCTGCCCGGCGCTTGGGCGATCGCCCCCGCGCCGCAGAGCATCGCGGTGCAGCCCGGAGGCGGCGTGGGTGGATCGGACCGCGTCAAAATCATCTGGGCCGATAACGCCATTCTCAACCAATGGCTGCAAGTAACGGTGAAGGCCGCCAACACCGGATTGGCCCAGGACGACGTGTTCTATTTCGGCAATTTGCCGGGAGAATCGGGCGACAACGCCATTGTGGAGCTCGCCGACGAAGAAGCCGCCCGAAACCATCGCAGCGGCTTCACCTTCGTTCCACTCACGAACGCCTACGATTACAACCGCGATGGCCAGGTGAACGCCACCGATGATTTGATCGCCCGCTACAACCTCGGCGCGGCCCTATGGCCCTTGGCGGCTCCCGCCGCGGCCGCAAATTTGCCGGCAAGCGACGATCCGGAGGCCGCCATCGGAGGCGATGAGGGCAGCGGAGATGCCGGCGGCATCCCCATCAAGGAAGAAACTCCGGCGAACGGACGCCCAAATCGCGGCCAGGGTAAACGATAGCATCAATTCCATCAATCCATTCCACTGCGGCAGAGGAAAACCATCATGCTTAAGCCAATCATTCGCAGCCTGATCTTGCTCCTGGCGGCATCGCCCGCCTTCGCCGCGCCGGTGATCGACGGCGGGATCCACTATCTTCTGCCGAACGACCAGCGGACGATCTCGGTGATGGTCGGCGGCGGCGATTTGGTGGCAGGAATCAATTTCTACGTTCAACTCGCCGACGGCGGTCCGATCAACGGCGGGACCGCCGCCGCGCCCAAAATCACCGCCATCGATCTCGTCGGACCGGGAATCTTATTCTCCCAAAGCAACAACGGCTCCCAGGCCATGCGCCTGCCCGATAGCGGCGGGACGTATTTGATCTGGGCCGACTGGATCACCACGCAGCCGCCCAACGTGAAAATTCCCGCCGCGGGCACGCTCGCGCGTATCACTCTCGATACTACCGGCGCCGCCGCGTCGGATGTGCCCTACGCGCTGAATTTCGTCAACGTGGCGGCGAATTACGCCCCGCCGGGCTTCACAACCGATTTCGCCGGCGTCGCGACGACGATTCACTCCGGCGCGATCATCGTTACCAACCTGCGCGACCTGACGTGGAACGCGGGCCGCAATGGATATTGGACCGAAACCACCTGGGATGGATTGGTTCCCGGATACCTGGCCTGTCCCAATTACACTTCCCGAGCCATCGTCAACACGCCTTATAAAGTCCAAGTCGGCTCCGCTCAAGAAGCCAATCGATTGACCTTGAGCAACGGCGGTCAGGTGGCGATCGGGGCGACGGACGCGCTGGCGATTACGACCGCGATCGACGTTCAAGCGGGAGGCGTTCTGTCTCTGGTTTCCGGCGCCGGTTTAACCGCCGCGGGCATCAATCTTTCGGGCGGAACCATTTCCGGCAGCGGAACGGTGAATCCGCCGGTACTGCTCGCCGGCGGCATCCTCGACGCGCCGATCCTCGCCGATACGCTGACCCTCCAAAACGCCCTCGGCGGAACGGGCGGACTCACGAAAACCGGACCGGGCACGGTTACGCTACTGGGCAATGCCGCGTACGCGGGCGCGACGATTATCCAGGCTGGAACGCTGCGGCTCGAAGGAACCGCCTCCACCTTGGAGGTTATTTCCGGCGCGGGAGAACTTCACGTTGGCGGGAGCGATCCTTGCGCGCTCACGGCCGGCAGTATTGCCATAAATGCGTTGAAGATCGGCGGCGCCTCTACCTTTTCGCAGCATACCGCGGGTAATTCCTCCTCGGTTCCCGAACCCTCTACGGTCGTGCTTACGATCGCCGCAACATTGGCAATGGCGGTACGTTCCGTCCGTCGCTCCTTTCGGACCGATTGAAATTCACAACTATGAAAGTTCCGCAGGCTAACCCGGCGGGGGGCCTGCGAAAAATCTTTCATTTCCAAAACTCCTTGCCTCGCTCGCTCCACGCGCTAGAATGCCTCAGTATTCGGATCGCGGAACGATATAATAATCGGTTGCAACCGTTCACTGGGGACTGTCCCGATTTTCGCGGCGCAAAAGATGATGGTGCCGAAAAAGTGCTTAATCACCGCGAAAATGGGACTGTCCCCCTCGCGCCGCGGGCGCAACATACGTTATCCCGCCGAAAAATGGACCAGTCCCCGACCGGGGCGTGAACGCTTACAATCGGTTTTTACAGGGTAAAGGAGAGTCGCTATGTCGCTCAAAGCACAAATGCGGAATGTGTTGCTTCTGATGATCGGGATGTTCTTCGGCGTAATCGGGGTGTGGGCCTTGTCGCACGGCGGTTCGCCGGTGCAGGCCGAGGTTGCCGTCAAGCCCCGCGCCGCCGTGCGTTCCGAACACTGGGTCCCGGTCGAGAGCATGCACCTCTACCTCTGCGCCTTCCACATCGCCAAGAAGAATCCCGAATTCCAGGTCGAAGCGCACCATTTTTGCTCCCCGCAGGGCAAGGATCTCCACCAATGCGTGATTTATGACTCCAAAGGCCCCGGCGCAAAGCTCTTGGGCATCGAGTACATCACCACCGACGCGGCCTACCAGAAGCTCCCCGCATCCGAGAAGAAATTCTGGCATCCGCACGCCTACGAGATCGTTTCCGGCCAGCTCATCGCTCCCGACCTGCCCAAACAGGGCGACGACGTGTTTCCCGGCTTGGTCAACACCTGGGGCAAGACTTGGCACACTTGGCCCGATCCGTCCACCGAATTCCCCCTGGGCGAGCCGCTCCTGATGTGGTCCGCCAACGGCGACGGCCAGATCGCCGACAAATTGATTGCCCACCGCGATGGTCAGTTCGGCATCAAGACCTCCGACATTCGCGGGCGGCGCAAGTTCATGGGCTTTGCCGTGCCGCAACTCCCGTGTCCCAAGTCCGTTGACGACGTCGGCCGCCGCTGGACGCCCGCTGGCCCCGACGAACCGACGCCAATTTCTCGCACGAAAACGCCCGTTTCTCCGGCAACTACTTCGGTCAAACCGCCGAACGCCGCCGTGAAGCATATTAGCTTAACGGTTCCAGCCTCTCCGGGAAAACCTACGGTGCTGTTGTTCGTCAAGGGCGCGTTCTGTCCGCTTTGCATGGCGCAGCTTAGCGAAATGGCCGGCAAACTGGCGGGCCAAAACCTCTCGGTATCGGTAATCAGCGCCTCCAAGGCGGAAGACTTCAAAGCCTTTCCTTCGGTGCCGTTTACGCTCGTGGCCGATCCCGACCTGAAGCTATTTCGAACATACGGCGCTTATGAGCGCGAGGCCAAACATGCCACGATCGCATTCGATGCCGAGGGAAAAGAGGTGTTTCGCAACGTCGGCGCGGCGCCGATGATGGATGCCGGCGCTATCATCAAATCCTTGAAGCTGAACGACGCCGGCGCGCGCCTTGAATGAAAGTCCCGTCCGGCAGACGGAACCGATTTCATATTATCGCGTTTTCGCGTTCTTGATGCGGGCGGCCATTTCGGAATACTTGGCGGCTTCGTCATTCTTGCCGATTTGGCGTTGCATGGCGGCGAGGTTGCCGTAGGGGATGGCCAGCGCGGAGCGTTCGAGAGTGCCTTGGTTCACGGCCTCCTCCATGAGTTTCACGCCCTTGATCGTCAACTCGACGGCCCGGTTGCGATCGCCCGTCTCCCAGTACGAAACGCCCATGCTCACGAAGGTTTCGCCGAAGCGGCCGAGGTCGGCCCGGGCTTCGTCGGGGACCGGCTTATCCAACAGCGGCACGGCCTTTTCGAACCATTGCACGGCCGCCGGATGATCCTTGTCGCGGATCGCGTGGATCGCGCCCAGCCGGAAATAGAGCCGGCCGAGAAGGTACGCGGTGGTCGGCGATTGCTTGCGGGCGTAGCCTTCTTCGAGATACTCGACGGCCTCCTCGCCGTACCGCAGCGCGGCGGCGTGGTCCGCGCGAAGTTGGCAGATTTGCACGGCGTCGTACAGCGCCATGCCCAAGTCCCATTGGTATTGGGCCTTGCGGATCGGGTCCCCGGTATCGTCGATCAGTTCGTTGCCGGCGCGCAGCGCCTCTTCGACCCAAGGAGCGGGATCGACGCCGGGGCGGATGCCCACCAGCGCCGACAAGCCCCGGGTTTGCACGCGGAAGAGTTGCTCCGCCGTGCCGTCTTCGTTTTTCATCAGGTCTTCGGCGATCGCCGCGGCGCGTTTCAGCCACAGCGTAACGGCCTTTTCCTTGTCTTTCCAATCGCCCCAGGCGATATCGTGCGCCGAGCCGAGATGCGCATCGACGAGCGCTTCCTTCGCCGTCCGCCGCACCGCGGGATGGACGTCGGCGGCGGCCCGGTCGGCCGCACGCAGCGCCTGCGCGTGATAGCCGATGGCCTGGCGATAATCGGGCTTGGGACCGGAGGCGGTCAGATCGCCCTGCAAGCACAAGGCTTTGGCGCGGAGGTGCGGCTGTTCGGCGGCGGAATCGAAGGCTTGCCGGATTTCCGCGAGGGCCTCGCGCAGGCGGCCCATCTGCCCCAAGATCTGCGCGTGCGTAATGCAATAACGCACGTTGTTCGGCTCCAATCGCGCGGCTTCCGCCGCGGCGGCCTCGGCTTTCTCGAACTGCTCCTGGGCCGCGAAGATGCGGGCCGTGAGCCAATGCGCCCGCGCGCAGTCGGGCTGAAGCGTCAAGGCGACGCGCAAATCCAGCAAGCTGCGGTCGTAGCGGGAGTCGAAAACCGTTTCCGCCCGCAGCACGAACGGCTCGGCGGCGATCGGCTCGAGCACGATGTGCGTAACCTTGTAGGAGGGAACGGTCTTCTCCGCGCTCGGCTCGAAGGCGAAGAGCACGCCCCGTTCCGGATACGACTGGCCCAGCACTTCGCCCACGTCGTTGGCGATCAGCACCGGCTTGACGGCGGCCATGTCCAGTTGCTGCGCGATCTTCTCCGCCGCGAACGGTTTTTGGAAGCGGACGATGATCGAGGCCACCTTCTCTTTTTCGAAGCCGACTTCGATGCGGTCGAACGGTTCGATCGAGTAGAGTTGCGTCATCTGCTCGTTTTGCTTGAACATCTCCTTGGGCGAACCCCACGCCTTCTCGACTTCCGCGAGCGTCGTTTGCCCCGGCGTAACGCCGTTGAAACTCGCCGCCTCCAGGGGCGCCGGCCCCGACAGGTCGGAATCGGGAACCGGTTCGAGCGCTTTGTCGTCGCCGGATTTCGCCGCCCCTTTTGAGGGCGTTTCGGGCGCGTCGCGATCGGTCGCCACCGCGCCGGGCGCGTCGTCCGGGGCGATCGGATGAATTTCGGCGTCCGGGGATTTTTGATTTTGCTTCGGCGTCTCGCCGCCGCCGTCCTTGTCGGTCGGGAGCGGCTGCTCCTCCGCCGGCTCGTCGGCTGCAACGGAAGGCAAGGGGGGATTCGCCTTCGCCGACGTTCCCGCGGAGGCTTTTAATTTCGCCGCCATCCCCGAAGAATCGGCTTCTGGATTCAGCGCGGCGGCTTGCTTTTTCCCCGTCGGCCCGGCGCTTTCGGCGCGAAGCGGCGACGGCCGATCGGCGGCTTTCGCCGGCGGCAGTTCCTGGGGTTCTTGCGAGGCCGGCTCGGCCGCGACGGCGTCCGCGGCTTTTTCCGCCGCCGCGGTTGGTGCTTTGGCCCCCGCGATACTCGATTCGCCGCCGGGCAATTCGGGCCGGGGAGATTGGTTCGGCTCCGCGCCCAGCGTCTCGCAACAGAAAATAATTGCCAGTACGGATGGATACAGAATCCGTCCGAGCCGTGGGGAGTTATCAGATTTCATTCCGCGTTCCTCCTTGAACACCCTGAACACATTCGTAGGACAGGTTTCCAACCTGTCATTCTGATTTCTCGCAAATACTACAACTGCTAGACAGGTTGGAAACCTGTCCTACTTTCGAACCAATGCCGAGAATGACGCGGGAGTTTACCCAGCGAGTGCGTGTCAAGTCCAGATGAAAATTGCGTTTTTGAGGGATGAAAGATACATTATCGCCGAACTTTTTTAGAATGTCTGTAAAAAATAAGCTGAAAAAGTGAATCCGGGAAATATGCGCAATGCGGGGGGCATCGATTATTTTTCCAACCGTCGCGCCAAACCGTGCAGCATTTCGATTTGCTCTGAGGTAAACGGCACGGCCGCGCCGGGAGGCGGCGGATGGGGAACCAACCGTTGGGCGATTCGGCGGCACAACTCCTCAATGCCCTGGCCGGTCAGTGCGCTCACGAAAATCCCCTTTGGCCGGTCGGCGGCGGATCGGAGCAGATCGGCCTTATTCTGGACGACCAGCGCTTGCGGATATCGTTCCAAAAAGGATTGCTCGGCGGGGGTCCAGGATTTGCCGGCGTCGAAAATCGCCAACAACAAGTCGGCCCGGGCTATTTGTTCCTGAGCCAGTTCGATTCCCGCGCGTTCGATGTCGTCGATCTCGGTCTCGATTTCGGTACGATAGGCGGCGCGTAAACCGGCGGTATCGCACAGTTCCACCGGCCAACCCTCGAACGCGGTTGGCGCGGCGACCACGTCGCGGGTCGTGCCGGGCGTATGATGGACGATCGCCCGGCAATAGCCCAAGAGCGCATTGAGCAAGGAGCTTTTGCCGACGTTCGGTGCGCCGATCAACACCACGCGCCAGGGCTTCGTCAGATGCAGGCCGAGCGGAGCGCGCTCGAGAATCGCCTCGATTTGCGCATAGGTAATTTTGGGATCGTCCAACGCCCCGCCGAGCGCGCCGCGGTACTGATCGAGCAGGATCGCCGCCGTGCGTTCGGTGCGGGCATCGGCCAGGGCGACGAGCGCCGCGGCGGCGATCGGGTGTTCGGCGTTTTCCGCGGTCCAGTCTTTCCAGGAGATCGCGCAAAAATCCCGCTCGGCGAACGCCCGCTCGATGGCGGAAATCGCCGCCAAACCGCCGTGGCAATGCAGTTCGAGCGATTCGATCTGCCCTTGGGTGCCACTGGCATCTTGCCAGTGCTGATCGTCTCGAAGCACCGTACTGGCATCTTGCCCATGGGTGCCACTGGCATCTTGCCAGTGCGCATTATCTTCAAACTCCGCAGCGGCAGGATGCCCGTGGCACCCTAAACGAATATCCCCAGTGCGGCGTCGCACGACGACTTCTTCGCCGTTTTCGCCGCCGAAATAAGCTAGAATCGGGCGATCGACGGGCTGCTCGGAAAGTGTTTTGCCCGACTTGAAATACAGCAATTCCTCGGCGGCCCGCACGGTTCCCGGCCCTTCGACCAGCAACGTCGCCACCGCTCCGCGGCCCGGCGGAGTGAGTTGCACGATGCGGTTTGGTTTTTCGTTGCGGGAACGGTTTGGGATTGAATCGGTTGTCGCGGAGAGTCTGCGTTCCGGGAAGCGAATCGTCATTCTGCGTTCCGCGAAAATTGGTTCCAAAAAAACTTTATGGCGATTTTCGTCTGCATGGTGGCCATTATACTGCATTTCGTTGTGACTGTCCGATTGATCGCGAGCCGAGGGATTTATCCCCTCGGCTAGAACCGCCAAATGATTTCACGCTAAATGATTGTATTCGTTCACCAACGGCAATCCCCCTCTTTGTAGGTATTGCGGGCAGTAGTAGAGCAACTACAATGAGGGTATTCTCATTCGCTTTTTTCGTTGGCTGTTCCATCCCTGAAAATAAGTGCCTATCCCAAAACCATGTCGGTTGGGGTGGCAGTTGTACTGCCACCCCTTGAATCGCCGGATAGCAGGGGTGGCAGTACAACTGCCA
>JADLEL010000203.1 GCA_020846145.1 Pirellulales bacterium
AAATGGGACTGTCCCCCTCGCGCCGCGGGAAGGGGACAGGTCCATGTTTTCGGCCTACCGTTTGTCCACAAAATACGTTTTCACGCCGAAAAATGGACCAGTCCCCGACCGGGGCGTGAACGCTTACAAATTTCCGGAGATCGGCCCGCCGCCACGGTTGTCATGCCGGGGGCTTGTGTGCGGGAGGAAACTTGAGTTTTTTGAATTCTTCCGGCGTTAAGAGGCGGATCGATCCCCGCAAATCGATGACCTGCCGATTGCCGTTGACGCCATTGCGCTCATAAGCCACGACGGGAAGCGCTCCGCCCGACGGCGCTTGGCTGATATCTAGCCCACCCACGAGGATATAAGGTTGGCCGTCGCGCGGCGAAAGGATGATCTTTTCGGGATCGCCGAATTCCTTCAGCAGCGGCTTCATTTCATCGAGTGACTTGGGCGTTCGTTGATGCTCCCCGTTGAACTTGCAATAAGCCCGAAGAAGGAAGAGGATGTTTTGTTCTTCGTCGGGAATTTTGGGTATTTCCGGCTCGCCGCCGCAACCGGAAAAGGACAACAGGACTGCGCTGAGGATAGTCGGGAGGAAGAGGATTCTCGGCCGCGGCGGCGGCGAAGGCCGAGGGCCGTGGAAGACGGAATCGCAAACGCCGAAAACACATCGAAAATTCATCGTGTTATGTTCCAAAGCCGTGGCGAGTAGGGTTTGTCATCGGTTCCGGGCGGTGGCATGGCCCTCAATGATTGCAGATTCCGGATTAAGGTTGCGTATCATTTTAGCCGAATGGAGTAATCTATTGTGTAATGTGGGAAAAGGGGAAAGAGGAATAATGTAAACTGGTTTTCAGCTTGTTTCTTGCCTTATTTAGTCTAAAAAAACTATTTCCCCCTTTTTTCATTTTCCCTCTTTTCCCTCCCCTTACACTGACTTCATTCCGCTAAATAGATACAAGGTTTCAAAGTTCGAGGATGATGGATTTCACGCGCCCCTGATCCGGAATCCTCGATTGCGATTTTGTCGTGCTAGGCTAAAGCTCGTCTAAGGAGAACGCCACTCGATCGTAGCGGTGCACGAGCGGTTTGAGCACGTTGGGAAGATCGACCTCGTAGCGGATTCCGCGAACGGAGCCGTCGCATAACAACGCTTGGAAAGCATAGGGATGCGCCGAACCGTAATAGCTATACCATCCGGACCCGTCGGTGCTGCCCACGGTATCGCGGCTCGGCGGGGGATTGATCGGCTGGCCGGTTTTTAAATCGACTTGCACGAAACGCACTTCATCCCAACCCCAGCCGGTAACGTAACCCGCGTTGTCGCCCCAAGAGCCGCCCTTGTACCAATTGGAAGCAACGAACTTTTCCCCGGCCAGCAGGGTATGGCTCATCCCATCGACGATATTCTTTTCCTTCAGACTTCGGTCGTAACCCGGCCCCTTTCGGTAATACATTGGAAAACATGGCACGATCACGCCGGAGAACGGTCCGTTGTTTTCGTCGCCGTCGCCGGCGTTGCCGCCATAGTCCGACAAGACCGAGGGGCCTAACGGCGAATAAGGGTAAATCGTCGCTCTGCGGCGCGAGGGGCAAGAATAGTAAGGGACCGGCGTGGAGGCGACCGTTGCATCTTTCGGCAGCTTCCAGGTCGGAGTGTTTTCCATGTAAGGGAGGATCTGGTACATCCAACCCCAAGACTGGCGCACTAAGAGCAAGGGATTGCCGTTTTGGGTCGCCCGCGGATTCGTCCAGTTGTATCCTCCGGTAGGAAAGGTTTTCAGCGCGGAGAAATGGGAAAGGGTGGCGAGGCCGGTCTGTTTCAAATTGTTGGTGCATTGCATCCGCCGCGCCGCTTCCCTGGCTGCTTGAATCGCGGGCATTAAAAGTCCGATCAAAATGCCGATAATCGCAATCACCACCAGCAATTCCACTAGCGTGAAGCCGCTTGAAGGGTTACGGCTCGTCCCTCGCGTTCGTCGCGTGAATCCGCAAAAAGATTCCTTCATTGCCGTATCCTTTGTTCAAGATCGATAAAGGATGTGGGGAGAGTCTCGATCCTTTTATTCGCTAGGAACGGCCTAGCAACATATTATATGAAAAAAATCGCCGCCGGGTAGCGGATTTTCCGCGACCCGGCGACAAACAAAACATTCCGGGGGGGTGTCGGCTGGACATCACCCCCCGGTAAATGGTTTCCTCTAAGCTCCGGCTTTGCGCCAAAGTCGGAACAGCAACCCGATTCCCGCTAAAAAGATCAGGATCGAGGTCGAAGGTTCCGGCACGGCCGCCGTCGCGACGCCGCCGATCTGGAGCGTGTCGCAACCGATCGACGTGGCGTTCACCACCGAAGTGCCAAGCACTTCAAACGTGCCCGTCGCACCGGTAACGGTGCTCAGGTTGGTGGTCAGGCCGTTGTTGATAATCAATTTTCCGGCTTCGATGACGGTCGGACCGGTGTAGCCTATCGGACCGGTGAGTGTCAATCTGCCGGCGCCCTTTTTCGTCAAGCCGCCGTCGATGGCGGCAGCGCCCGCATGGGTCAACGCAATCGCGGTGCCGATATCGTTACCGTTGCTGTCGATTTTCGCCCCCCCTTCCATGACGTTCAACTTGTAGGTTACGCCGGTGGCATTGTAAATGAAATCGGCGCTAGCGCCGGTTGCGGCTTTCAAAACGCCGCCGTTAAAGTTGACGGTCGCCTTGGTGTCCGCCGGGGGGTAGGAAAGGTATCCCGTAGCGCCGGAAGTGAGCTGAGGCGCCTCGAACGTTCCGCCTTTCAGGTGGAGCGTTCCGTCGCCGGGGTACTGATTATGAGTGCTCCAGAAATCGGCGTCGCCGATTTTTACCGGGAGCGTGGTTTTCGTCGTGCCGCCGTTCTGATTCCAAACGCCGATTCCGCCCTCGGCGCCGATACGGATGTTATCGGTAGCCGAGGTGTGATCGAAGAGGGCCGTTCCGTTGATATCGACGGTTCCGTCTCCCGCGGGGCCGGTATCATCGGCGCCCCAGTTATCGCCCACGAAAACCAAACCGCCCGCCGTAACGGTCGCGCTGCCGTTGAGGGTAAAAGTGCCCAGGCCGCCGTAACGACCCACGACGAACTCCCCGGAGGCGGCGATCTGCGCATCGTCGTACAGGGTCGCATCGCCTTTCGGCCGGTCCAAGGTTCCCTTGGAGTAGTTGCCGACATAACAATTCGTCGTCAGGACAATTGCGGAGTGGCCGTACATTTTTAGCGTTCCCTCGCCGTTGTAGATCGTATCCACATTCGTGGGGACATCGTGGGCGGTTTCGCTGCCGCCTCCGATATTCAGGTCATTGGCGGTGATCTTCGAGTAATCGCTCATGGTCAGCGTGCCGTGGCCGCCATCCGTGCCGAGAGCGACGCCCCCCGCCCCCAAAATGATCGAAGCGCCGGGGATTGTCGAAGTGCCGCCGCTCATGTCCACCGAGCCGATGGTGCCCGCGTGGGTTGCGATGTAAAAAGCATTCCAGCCGAGGCCGGAATTCAGGTGCGTGAATGTCGAGCTGCCGGTCATTTTGAGGGAACCGGTTCCCCCGTTGGCGACGGTGGAGCCATCGGGAAGCGTATTCATAAAACCGGTGCCGAATAGCATATTCCCTTGACCCATGGTGAAGGTGGCGTCATTGTTCAACTCCAGCGAACCTAGGGATCCGCCACCGTTTCCGATTTGTAAACGATCCCCGCCACCACCTGCGATATCGGTGCTGGAGGCATCCTTCAGGGTCATTGCGCCGGAACCGCCGCTCGTGCCGACGACCACGGCGTTGGGAGCGGAGATCGACGCGCTCGTGCTTAGTTCCACCTTACCCGTGGAACCGATGCCTTGCCCAACTATTAAGTTGCCCTCGTTGCCGACCGTGGGCAAATAAATATCGCCCGGCTCAAGGGTAATCGTCGCGTTATCTTTCACATAGAGCGTGCCCTTACCGCCCTGGGGGGTAGCGCCGCCGCTACGACTTCCGATGGTTAGGGAAGGGACTTGCATCTTGGAGGAATTATGCATCGTCAGCACGCTGTCGATAGCGCCTCCTCCGCCAATGGCCCCGGCGCCCATGGCCACGAATACACTCGAGGTGTCGTACATGTCCATCGTGCCCTTGGAATTATTATCGACCCCCACGGCGAACCCCCAGCCGCTACCGTACGATTCGAAGGAGCCGTCGGGATAAACGTGGAGTTTGACGGCCGAAGTGCCGTGCAAATTCACGACGCCGATTCCGCCGCTTTGTCCGATGTTAAAGTTGCCGGTGATCTGATACCAGTTCGAGTCCGTCAGATCCGCGCTGCCGGCGCCGCCGACATTCCCGATGGCCGTATAGCAATAGCCGCTGGAAATCAGTTCTCCCGCTCTCACGGTCGAATTATTCATCACGATATTGCCGCTGCCGCCCGCATATACGCCGATACTGGTCGCAACGGTATTGGGGATGTACAACAGCGAGCCATTCGTCATGTTCACGTTGGCGGTTGCTCCGGCGGCCCAGCCAATCCGGATGCTATTGCCGCCGGTGCCGCCGAGCGTATCGTGTTTATTCAGCGTGGCTCCCGACAGGTTTAAGGTGGTCGTGCCCACGGCTTGCCCGATTCTCAACGTTCTAAAGAAGTTTTGCGTCGTGCCGGTGATATCGAGTTGGCCGGGCGTTGTATTGCCGAGATAGATTCCGTCAACGTCCACCGCGTGGCCCGCGGTGATGATCGGGTACTGCCCGGCGGCATCGTTATTCACGTACAACTCGGCGGCGTTATTCAAGGCAGCGTCCCAATTCAATGCGTTATCGAACACCTGATCTTGGGGCGAGACGCCGTTGCTGATCCAATTGACCGTCGCGGCTTGCAGCGGCGCCGCGGCAAGGAGACACGCGATCGAGAAAAACACTAATACTTTTGAATGTCGATTCATACGGGGGTTCCTTTACAAAAGGGGCAAAAAAGTAACGCACTCGCGACCACGAAAGCCAAAACTCCGTTTCAACGGGTCCTTTCCAACTACTCGTTCATCCGAAAATGAGGACCGAGACGCGGCGCGGACTATTTCCGGGAAAAATAATCCCCGTCAAAGCGGCAATCTTCGAATTCGAACGAGCAACATAGTTGGTTTCTGAAAGCAACTATGATCTAATGCCTCATAAACCAGAGGCGTTAAACGCTAACTGAAAGATCACGTTCTTAAAACAACAAAGAATGGTTTTATTCAAATTTGGAAAGAAATATCTACTACAATAACAACCGCTCAAAGATTAAACTTAACAGTTCTTCCAAATAAGTCAACATGGAGGCCGAAATAAAAATATATCGGTTCCCTGCGAATCCAATACCGAGTTGCGTTTTTTATGCCTCTTTATGGTATGGACTTCCCCGCCGAATTGATTGGCCCGAGGAACGCGTATGAGCGAGTTTTGGAAAGAAGATTGGCGACAGGGCCAAGCAAACCTGACAAAATGGTGGAAGCGCGAAGGCCCGGCATTGTGTGTCATCGGTCCCAAGGCCAAACCGTGGGCGGTCCTTCCCGAGCCGATTTGCGGGGACGATTTGCAAACGCGCTGGTGCGATCCATCCTATCGCTTCAGGCAAGCGGAATGGTCGATGAGCAGGCTGTATTTCGGCGGCGAGGCGTTTCCGTATTTCGATACGCAGATCGGGCCTGGCTCGTTGGGGACTTTTTTCGGCGCGGAGCCGGAATTCGCGCCCGATACCGTCTGGTATCGCCCCTGCATCGATGATCCGGACGCCTTTGGCGACATCCGCTTCGATCCGGAAAACTACTGGTTCCGAGTGCATCTGGACCTCATCGAATGGGGCGTGCGGCATGCCCGGGGGCGGTTTCTGGTGGGCATGCCGGACCTGATCGAGAACCTCGACACCCTCGCGCAGATGCGCGATCCGCAAAGGTTGATGATCGATCTCGTCGAACGCCCGAAGTGGGTGAAGAAGTGCGTTTCGCAGATCAACCGCGCCTATTTTGATGCGTTTGAGCGGATTTACCGGCGGATCGAGGGAGATGAGGGGGGCAATGCGTTCTCGGCGTTTCGCATTTGGGGACCCGGCAAAACGGCGAAATTGCAATGCGACGCTTCGGCGATGTTCTCGACGGCCATGTTCGAGGAGTTCGCGGCCCCCGCGCTGGCCGAGCAATGCCGATGGCTGGACTACTCGCTCTATCACCTGGACGGCACCCAGGCGATAAAGCACCTGGATTCGCTGCTGAAGATCGATGCGCTGGACGGCATCGAGTGGACGCCGCAGGCGGGGATCGAGGGCGGAGGACATGCCCGATGGCATCCGATGTACAAGAAGATCGTGGAAGCGGGAAAGTGCATCCAGGCGATCGGAGTCGATCCCCACGAAGTACGGCCGCTACTCGACGCATGCGGTTCGGCCGGCGTGTTCATCATGAGTTGGGTGGACCGTGAAGAGGAGGCGCGGCGGCTGGTCGATTTGGTGGATAAATACCGGTAAGGCGTTGCCCGACAATAAGTTGCCGGAATCGTAGTAGGCACACTCCGTGTGCCGTCCGCGAATTACGGCACACGGAGTGTGCCTACTACACGAGGAATTCGCTAGTTTATTGTCGGACAGCGCCTAAGGCCTTAGTCGATCCGTTTCGGGAGTTCAACCCATGAATTCGCGAGAAAGAGTTTTCGCGGCGTTTGCTCACGAAGAACCGGACCGCGTCCCGCGGTGGTGCGGCGCTTCGCCCGAGTTTTTAACCAAGGCGCTGCGCGCGCTGGAGTTGAGCGATGAAGAAAGCTTCCAAGCGCGCATCGGCGACGATTTTCGCCGCGTTTCGGCCCGCTACGCCGGGCCGGAATTTGCCCTTTCGCCCGCAGCAACTTCCCGATCCGTTTTCGGCGTCGAACGGCACGGATTGGGTTGCGGGCAACCGATGGGCCATCCGCTCGCGGAGGCGACGATTGCGGAGATTCACGATTATCGCTGGCCCGAACCGCAGTGGATCGACGTCTCGCAGGTTCGCGGCGATGCGCTCGTATGGGATCGGAAATACGCCATTCTCGGCGGCGATTGGGCCCCCTTCTGGCACGACGCCATCGATCTGCTGGGCATGGAGAACCTGTTCTTCAAGATGGCGGACGATCCGGGGCTGGTGGATGCGCTATTCGGCCATATCGTGGATTATTACGCCGCCGTGAATCGGCGAATTTTCGAGGAGGCGGCCGACGCCATCGACGTGTTTTTCATCGGCAACGATTTCGGCGGGCAGACCGGTCCGCTTTTGGGACCCAGGCTCTTCGAGCGATTCCTCTTGCCGCATTTGCGCCGTTTGATCGAACTCGGGCACGATTACGGCATGAAGGTCCAATTGCATTGTTGCGGCGGCTTCGAACCGTTGATTCCCGCGATGATCGCCGCCGGCTTGGACGGACTGCACGCCGTGCAGCCTTGCTGCGGCGGAATGGACTTGGCCCGGCTGAAAGCGAACTACGGTCGGCAAATCCTGTTTAACGGCGCGATCGATTCGCGCCGAATTCTCATCGAGGGCGATCCGGGGATCGTGCGGCACGCAACCCGCGAAGCACTGCGGGTGATGGCTCCCGGCGGCGGCTATGTCGCCGGGGCGAGCCACGATTATCTGCTCGAGGAAACGCCGGTGGAAAACGTGGTGGCAATGTTCGACGCCATCGAGGAATTCGGAGCATACCCCATCGGGCAAAGTTAGAAGGCAAGATATCTCTACGCGGGGGTAATAGTGCCAAGCGTTGTGTCATTTGCGTCGCGTCACCGGAGTTCATTGACAGAAATCGGGGGCTGGGCTAGAATCACGAGCATTGCGGACGGTCGATATCCCCTTCCCCAATCACTTTTCGCCGATTGATGATCCATGTCAACAAATCTGCATTGGATTGATATTTCGATTGTCGTCTTCTATTTGTGCGTAATCGTATCCATCGGGTTTATCGTCAAGCGGATCGCCACGTCCAAATTGGATAATTATTATCTTGCCGGGCGAAACATGCCTTGGTGGCTTTTGGGTCTGGCCGGGTGCTCGAGCTATATCGACATGACGGGCACGATGGCGATGATCGGCGCCCTGTATTATTTGGGCTTGAAATCCATTTGGATGACGCACATCTTCTGGGGATGGCTGATCATCGCGGGCTATATGGCCTATCAAGCCAAGTGGATTCGGCGCTCGGGCGTGATGACTTTCGCGGAATGGAACGAAACCCGCTACGGCAAGAACAAGGATGCGGAAATGGCGCGGCTTGCGGCGGCCTCCTTTCTGTTGCTGTTGATGGTTTTCAACCTGATTTTCGTGGCCGTGGGGATCGGGAAATTCGCCTCTCAGTTTCTGCCGATCAGCGGTGAATTATCGACGTTGTTGGTTTTCGCGGTGGTGGGCGTGTATGTGACGATGGGGGGATTTTTCGGGGTAATCATCACCGACATCATGCAAACGGTGCTGATCGCCGTCGGGGCGGCGATTTTGACGTTCTATGTATTTAGCAATCATATCGCGGTCGATCTGGCCTCGCAAGCGCCGGGTTGGAGTTCAATGGATATCACCTGGACTTTGTGGGATGATTTCACCACGCTCGCCCCCAAAGCCTACCATCATTACCATTTATTCGGTCCGCTGCTGCTTTACGGCTTTAGCTGGTTGATTTTCCGGGTGCTCGCGGGGCCGAACGTTTGGGATTTTCAGTTGTTCTTGACCGCCCGCAGCCCGCGCGACGCGGCCCTAACCGGGGGCATGTGGACGGTGGGATATACGCTGCGCTGGATTATCGCAATCGGATTCATGGTCATGGGCTTCTCGCTTCTCAGTCGTGAAGCGGGATTCGATACGGAAAAAATCATGCCCATGGTGCTCACTCAATTCCCCGTAGGCGTGAAAGGGTACTTCATGGCCATTTTGCTGGCGGCCTTGATTTCATTATTGAATGCGATGATCAACGTGACGAGTTCGGTGGTGCTGAACGATTTTCTGAAAATCTATTTTCTGAAAAATTTTCCCGAGAAGACGCTCGTGCGGTTCGGGCAGTTGGCCTCCGGCGTCGTGTTGCTGGTCGCCTATTTGTCTAGTTTCTTTTTCGAGAGCATCGTCTCGGCTTGGGAAACGATGATTTTGGACGTAGTAACGATCATTCTCGTTCCGGCGACGATGCGCTGGCATTGGTGGCGGTTTAGTGCGCGGGCATTCGTTTATGGCATGATCGGGACGGCAAGCTTCATCGTCCTTCAGAAATTTGCACTGCCACAAATAGGCATGGCTCCCGCAGCGGCATTAAATACCCTGGCGAGCCTCGCGTTTTGCGTGGTGCTCGGATTTGTCACCAAACCGCCGGAGATGGATGTGCTCGTGAAATTCTACGCCCACGTGTTTCCCTTTGGTTTTTGGAAACCGGTGCGTCACGTCGCGATCGAGAGAGGGCTGGTCAAGCAGAGCGATATCACCCCGTATATGGATGCCGTCAACCTTTTCGTGGCATGCGCATTTCAGATGTTCTTGGCGATGATGCCGTTTTATGCCTTTTTGCGGGATTGGCCGCATTTTTTCCTGTCGCTAGGGCTGACGCTCGTCGCCGTTTTCGTTCTGTACTTTACCTGGTATAAGATTCTTCCGTCGTACGATGAAAAGTAGAACGATCAACGCGTTCGAATAATATGTCCTATGCCCCAGCTCATCGAAATCGGCGTTTCGATCGAGGAGATCGCCGCGCGGCGGCGGCGCGTCGAGCAAGCCCGGCGATTCGAGGAGCCGGATCGCGTACCCGTAATTCCCGCGATTGCCCATCGCTTTCTGATCCCGATGACCGGGGTGCGCTTCCGGGATTACTACGCCGATCCGGAAACCATGCTCCACACGCAGCTTCTCGCGCAGAAGTGGCTCATGGAGAACGTCCGCACCGACGCCTACGGCATCACCGGCCCCTGGGTCGGCGCTTGGACCGATTTCCAGAACACGTTCGAGGCCGGCAGTCTCGGCTGCCCGATCGTGTTTCCCGACGACGATATCCCCTGGGTCGGACCGGGCTGGGTGAAAACGGACGCCGACTTGAGTACGCTGGCGGCGATGGATTTCATCCATTCCGGGATCAACGCCCGACAAATCGCCTATCGCCGCGCCATGCTGGCGATTGCCGAGAAGTATCCCGTGCGCTTCCTAGGCGGAGAAGTTTTTTATCCCGGCGCCGAAGCGTCGTTGACGCATACCTCCGACGGCCCCTTCGGCGTCGCCGGAGACCTCATGGGGCAAACCGAACTGTTTCTGGCAACGAAGGAGCGGCCGGATTTCGTTCGCGAGTTGTTGCGGATCGTGACGCAGAAGTTAATTGAATATCTGGATTTTTGCTGGGAGGAAGAACTACTTCCCACGCCGCGCGATTTCGCCTGGACCGACGATTTGGCGGTCTCGTTGTCGGCCGAAACGTATCGGGACGTGGTTTTGCCCGAGGAACGCCGATTGCGATTTCATTTCGACGGCCGCTTGAGCCTGCACATGTGCGGCAAAACGGACCATTTGCTCGACATTTTCGCGAACGACCTTCAAATTCACGAATTTCAAGGTTACGGATATCAAGTGGATTTGGATCGCATTGCCGCGGCGATGGGAGGCCGGGTAGTGTTGATCGGCAACGTGAATCCGATGCTGATTCGCGGCGGCACGCCCCGGCAAGTTCGCGAGGCGACCCGGAACGTCATCGAAATCCTCGGCCCGTATCGCGGGGTGATCGTCCAGGACGGCAGCAACATCCCGCCCGGCTCCCCTTTGGAAAATATCAACGCGATGATGGAAGCCGCCGAGAGGTATGGACGGTATCGATAAGCCCGAGTTATTCCTAATTTTATTCCGCCAACCACGAACTTCGGAGGTAATTTATGAACATCCGCGCCCTACTTCACACCACACCCGCGTTTTTCCTCTGCTTGCTTACGGTTCTTGCGTCGGACGCCCAGGTCCCGCAATCTCCGGCGAAGGAAATCCGAAGTAAAGCCGGCTTCCACGAGATCGACGTGATGGTGATTATTTACGATCCCGTTTTCGCGAAACATGGGAACGTGAAGCTTTCGGAATACTTCAAGTGGAACGATTCCAAAAAGTTATCCATCGAACTTGCCGAAGTCTTGACCGAGGCAAGCGGCGGATTCGCGAAATACCGGCTCGCGGCGATCGTGAATAGCGATTCCTATCCCGTAAAGATCGACGGCTTTCTCTACGACGAGTCGAGCTTTTTGGAGATGTGGGCGGATCGAGACAAAAGCCATCAGCCCGATCGGAGCAGTTACAAGGAGATTTTCAACAAGCACGGCATCGAGCAAAAAGTCCGCCAGGGCAAGATCGATGAAGTCTGGCTGTGGGGCGCGCCTTACATGGGTTTCGACGAATACGCGATGAAAATTCCGGGAGACAAGCTCTACTACCAAACCAATAATCCCTGGTACTACAGACCCTACGACATTCCGGATTGCGGCAAAACCGTTTGGGTGATGGGATTCAATTACGAGCGCGGACTGGCGGAAGCAGTACATAGCTTCGGCCACCGCTGCGAGGGCATTTTATCGCTTACCGTCGGCAAGGGCAAATGGTACGACGCCGAACCCGGAAATCCTTGGCGAACATTCAGCTTGCAGGAAAAAGAATTTCCGGGCCAAGCGGCGGTGGGCAACGTGCACGGCGGGCCCAACGCGGAAAGCGGCTACGATTACGCCAACGCCAAGGCCGTATTCTCGACGGCCGAAGATTGGCTGAACTATCCGCATCTCACCGGGAAAAAAACCTCGATCGACAAGGAAGCTTGGGGCGGCCCCGACTATCATCTGAATTACATGAAGTGGTATCTAAACCACTTGCCGAAAGCGCCCGGCGCGACCGACGGCTTCTACGACAATTGGTGGCAATACGTGGTGAATTACGATGCGGCCGTGAAAAAACGGCCTCCGCCCGGCGGCAAATTGGAAAAAATCAAAACGGCCATGTTCGAATGAGCTTAAAGCCATCTTCATTCCTCGCGAGGAAAACGCGATCATGCCCAAACCGAAAATCCATTTGATATGCAATGCGCATCTCGACCCGGTCTGGCAATGGCGATGGGAGGAAGGATGCTCCGAGGCGCTCTCGACCTTCCGGAACGCCGTGCAATTACTGCACGAGCACGGCGCGCTGATCTTCAATCACAACGAAGCGATTCTCTATCAATGGGTTCAGAAATACGATCCGGCGCTGTTCCGAGAAATCCAATCGCTGGCGCGCAAAGGGCGTTGGGCCGTCAGCGGAGGGTGGTTCCTGCAGCCCGACGCGAACCTGCCGGGCACCGAATCGCTCATCCGGCAAATACTGTCGGGGCGCGCATATTTCAAGGAGTATTTCCAAGTCGAGCCGCGCGTGGCCTGCAATTACGATTCGTTCGGCCATTCCGGCGGACTACCGCAAATTCTCCGCTTGGCCGGATACGAGATGTACGTCCACATGCGGCCGCAGCAGGATGACCTGGCGATTCCCTCCGATTTTTATCGCTGGCGAGGCATCGACGGCGCCGAGATTCCCGCCTATCGGATCTCGGTGGGCTTGTACCATACCGAATTCGCCAATCTCGAGCAGCGGCTCCGTGAAGGAACGGATTTCGCGATAAAACAGAACCGGGACATCGGCCTGTTTTGGGGAATAGGAGATCATGGAGGGGGGGCCACCCGCAAAGACTTGGAAACCATCGACCGGTTCATCGAACGAGAATCGCGCGTCGAGTTCGTTCATAGCACGACCGATCGCTTGTGCGAAAGTTTGCGGCCGTATTACCCGGACGCCCCTTTGGTCGAGACCGATTTGCAAAGAGTGTTCACCGGCTGCTATACGTCGCTATCGCGGGTGAAGCGCGCCGCGGCGAAAAGCCTGGCGGAGATCGTGCAGACCGAAGCCCTGCGAACCGCGCTATGGTGGATTTACGACGCCGAATACCCCGAGATCGAACTGGCCGAAATTTGGAAAGGCCATTTATTCAACGATTTCCACGACATTTTGCCCGGGACGTGCATCGAGCCGGCCGAACGGGATGCGCTTGCGCTGTACCATAGCGCGGAGCAATCTACGCGGCGTTTGCGGCTCGAAGCAGCCGTCGCTTACGCGCAAAGGAATCCATTGGAAAACGCCTACCTTCCGGTAACCGTATTGAATACGAATCCTTTATTGAAGCTGGCCCCCGTCGAATTCGAATGCATGTTCGACTACCGCCCGGCTTGGGAGGGCGAATGGCATTTACAACTGTATCATCCGGATGGCGCCGAGATCCCCTGCCAGGAAGAGCAGCCCGAAGCGCTGCTTCCATTCCACGACTGGCGGCGGAAGATTTCGTTCTATGCGGAATTACCGGCCGTCGGCGCGGCGACATTCCGGGTCAAGCCGGTTGCGGGAAAAAAGCCCGTGGAGGAAAAGCCGCCCTGCGTCAAGTACGCGCTCAATCCCCAAACCGGATTCATCGAGCAACTTTTCTGGGAAGACCGGCAATGCCTCGCCGGGCCGCTCATGAAGCCCGTCATTTTGAACGATTTCGGCGACTCCTGGGGAACCGGCCAATGGAACTTCAGGCAGGCCGCCGGAGAGGTTCAGTACCTCAAGGACAGTTTTGCGGTGCTTGAGGCCGGCCCCATACGATCGATCGCGGAATCCATTTTCGAATTCCAAAAAAGCAAATTCATCTACCGCGTCATCTCCTACAGCCGGCTTCCGGCGATCGAGTTCCGCATCCGCATTCACTGGAACGAAGAGCGAAAGCACCTTAAATTATCGATCCCGACGATTTTCGATTCACCGGGAATTCTCTGCGACGTGCCGGGAGGCTCCCTCGTCAGGCCCGCCGATGGAGAGCAACACGTTCATGGGAGATGGTTCATCGCCGAGGACGGCGTCTCCGCCATCGGAGTCGTTAACGACGGGCAGCACGGGATCGATTTCCATCGGGGCGAGGCGAGGATTTCCGTCTTGCGAAGCGCCGCCTATTGCCACGAGCAAGGAAAAAAATTGGATCGATATCCCTACCGGAAATTCATGGACCAGGGAGTCCACGATATTCGTCTGCTGGTAGCCATCGGCAGTCCCTCGCGGATTAAGGAGAGCATTACCGCATACGCCGACTTTTGGGGAATGCCGCCGGTGGCCTATCCGCACCTTCCACTGGGTTGCATCGACGAAGCGACGGCCGACGGGCCGCCGCCGCGCGATTTGTTGTGCATCGACGATAAAAACGTGAGACTGCTTGCAATTCGCAAGTCTCCCGATTCCGATGAAATGCTCATCCGATTTCAGGAGACGATGGGACGGGCAACCACGACGCTCGTCGCGATAGCGCATTTACCAACCACGATAGCGTTATCGTTCAAACCTTATGAAATCAAAACGCTCGCGATCCGCAAATCGGGCGAATGGCGGGAAAGGCCTTTGTGTTGATCGCTTTGTCCTCGGGCATAATCAATAAACCGGGATGGCTTCCATGAATTCCAAAGATAGAATGCTGCTTGCCATCAATAAGGAAAAACCGGATCGTTTGCCCGCGACGGTCCATCAGTGGCAGAAATACCATCTGGACATGTATATGCAGGGTATGACCGACTTGGAGGCCTGCGTCGCGTGCGGATTGGACGCCCAGATCCAATATCCCTTGGAAGCCGGTCAATTCTGGCTGAGCGATTTCGCGCGCTTCAATACCCGTCAATGGCGCGATGTGCCGACCGTAACGTCCGACGACCCGGATCATCGAATCATCGATCACGAAGTGACGACGCCCGAAGGAACGCTTTCCTACCGCATTGCCGGCAACCGACAAACGTCGTGGGTGGACGATTTTCTCATCAAGCGCGACGAGGATATTCATTTAATCGAAAAATACCTGCCCGTTCCCCCGCTGGATATCGAGGATGTGGCGGCGAAGTACGACGAGGTCGGCGATCAAGGCATCCTCCGCGGGACGGTGTGGGGAGATCAGGCGGGGTGCTGGCAACATGCGGCGTGCCTCTACGATATAACGCAACTCATATTCGCCACCTTCGAAAGGCCGGATTGGGTTCACGAGCTTCTAAAAATCCTCCTGAGCAAGAAGCTTCGTTTCATCGAGACGATGAAAGGAGCACGATTCGATCTTATCGAAACCGGCGGCGGGGCGGCTTCCTCCACGCTGATCTCGCCGGATATTCATGCGAAGTTCTGCTTGCCCTACGACAGGATCATGCACGATGCGCTGCATTTGCTGGGTTTCAAAACTGCCTATCATACTTGCGGCGGCACTTTGGGAATCGAAGAGTGCATCATCGATAATCGCACCGATGTGTCCGAAACCTTGGCGCCTCCCAGCGTCGGCGGAAATCAGGAACCTTGGGACTTCAAGAATAAAGTCGGCAACCGGATCGCATTCATCGGCGGGATCGACCAGCATAATACGCTGACCATCCAGCCGCACGCGCATATTCGGGCCAAAGTTCATGAATTATTCGAGAAAGTGGGGTATGAGGGAGGATTCATCTGTTCGGCCTCCGATCATTTCTTCGAAACGCCTCCCGAAAATATCGTCGCTTTCGCCAACGCCGCAAGGGAATGCATCTATTGACCCCGAGTTCTCGGCGGTGTCGGGAACCGGTAAGATAACCACGATCGTCGAGCGCGAAAGCCTATTTTGCACAACCGACGGCGATCATGTCCATCGTGAGCGTGCGGCCCGGCCGGCCCACGGCATGCACCATGACCTTCGACGCCGCCGGCGGACGCGTGGGATCGTAAAATCGGGGCCGCGTCCTGTCGATCCATCGGGCGGCGTCGTCGTCGCTCACGTAGTACGTGGCCTTGACTAAGTGGCGCATGTCGCTGCCGGCTTTTGCCAGGATTTCCTGCAATTGCTCGAAGAGGTAAACCGCCTGCGGTTCGCCACGGCTCGGGACGCGTGCGTAAAGGCCGGAAATGTAGATCTGTTGTTCGGTTTGCAGCAGAGCCGCTTTGCTGAAGGTATTCGACGGCCGGAATTCGGGCGGGGTGAAGTACGCTACGGGTTCGGCCGGTTTGCCCGACAGCGGAAGCTGGGCGATCATTTCGATCTCCACCGGCGCCGCCGCCAACCATTCCACAAAGACCACCGGCGGCGCGATTTGATTGGGGAAGAACTTCCGCACTTCGCGCAAAACCTCCTCGGCGGAAGTGACCGGGCGCAAGAACACTTTCACCTGCACCACGTGTTGGGGCAAGAGATTTAAGTGCCCCAGGGTCTTCATCAGATTGGACATGGATCTGGTAACGGCCGAGGCAGTCAGTCCGCCTTCGGCCGGCTGGCCGGAGAGATACGCCACGCCTCCCCGCGGCAGCACCGCGGCATCGGCGCACTCTTGGACCGCGGCCACGGACGGGCAGCGTTTCAACGCCACGGCCGTTCCGTGGTCGGCGGCCACTGCGACTGCATCGACAGCCACCAGCGCTTTGCGATGCACCAACGGCGTTAGGACCGAGGTGATCGCGGGACGGATGGACGCTTCGAGTCGATGGCGCAAGTGCTCGCGGAAACCGCTAACGGTCGCCGTCGAAAGGGCGTAAACATTAATCCGAACCAGCTTGTCCATGCCCGATCCGGAGTCCGCGAGCACGGCCTCCAGATTGTTCAGCACCTGCTCGATCTGCAGATCGGCCGAACCCTCGCCGATCACTTTTCCTTCGCGATCCAGCGGCAAGAGCTGCCGAGTATGCACCAGCGGCACCCCCCGGACAATCACGGCCTGCGACATGCCCGCCGGGGCGTCTAAGGGAAGGTATCGGACCGAGGGCCCGACCGCGTCCTGAGCGGCCGTGTAGCCGGCCGGCGCGGCATAGCAGCCGGCCATTATCGTTGCCACGAAAAAACGCCATGTCATTGGTGTCCTCCTGTGTGTACTTCGGAATTCGCGGCGGGTAGGTTATGCTTCAGCATAACGACCCAGTCGTTACGTCATTAGTTTTGAGGATTGAGGATAAATCCACATAGTTTTTCGGTAAGCGTTCACGCCCCGGTCGGGGACTGGTCCATTTTTCGGCGGGAAAACGTATTTTGTGGACAAACGGTAGGCCGAAAACATGGACCTGTCCCCTTCCCGCGGCGCAAGGGGGACAGTCCCATTTTTGCGGCGATTAAGCACTTTCACGGCACCATCGTCTTTTGCGCCGCAAAAATCGGGACAGTCCCCTGTGAACGGTTACGTTTTTCGTTTAGCCCGGAGCCAACGGCGACGGCGAGTGGAGTTTTGCAGTGCTCCTTATGCCCGCCGTCGCCGTTGGCTCCGGGCTAAACGATTGATTGCGGCTACGCCGCGCTATGCGAAAGTATAATCTACTGGTTCTAGGCGGCTCCGCTACACTTTTTCCGGCAGTTCGTAGCCCTTGCGTTTCGGAACGTCAATGAACCGGTTCGCCTCGTCGTCGCCGTGGAAGATTTCTCGCTCCGGATCCCATTTCAGGCGGCGGCCCAGCCGGCGGGCAATGTTGCCCAGATGGCACAAGGTGGCCACGCTGTGCCCGGCCTCGACGTTCATAACCGGATCCTTGCGAGAGCTCACGCAGGAGAAGAAATTCTGCATGTGATCGTCGCTCTGGTAAACGCGGATCGCATGGGGCGGCAGAGGGTCTTCGTCCAGCCCCGCCGGATCGCACTCATAGCCCTCGCGGAAGATCGTAATCCGGCCCTTGTCGCCGATGAACGTCGCCCCGCCTCCGAGCTTGGGATCGATGGAGTTGAGGGTCAGCACCACGCCATTGGCGTACTTGTAATGGATGATTGTCTTGGAGCAGGCCGCATCCCCGCGATCTCGGTTCTCCGGCACGCGGTACACCACCTCTTCCATTTTCTCGGCGGGATCCACCCAAATCTCGACGGGGCCGCTCCGGTCCATCTCCAGGGCCCAGTGGACCATGCTCAGTCCATGACAGCCCCAGTTGGCCAGTTCGCCGCCCGAGTAGGGCCGAAACGACATCCACCCCGGTCCTACGGCGTATTTCTCGGCGGGATACGTATAGTAGGGAGGCTCCCGCTCATAAGGGATGCGCGGCAGATACAGGTCGGTGTGATAGGGCGCGACTTCGTTCGGCCCGCACCACCGCTCCCAGTCGAGCCACTCGGGGATCGGCTGCGCGGGGAAATCGCACTCGTACGCGCTGGGATAGTTGTAACCGACGATCGATTGCAGCTTGCCAATCCGTCCGTTGCGAATCAGTTCCACGGCTTTGCGCGTCGCGGGGTGGGACCGCTGCATCTCGCCGGTCTGAAATACGCGGCGGTACTTGCGGACGGCCTGGATCATCATTCGTCCCTCGCGGATCGTATGGCTCAAGGGCTGTTCGCCGTAAATGTCTTTACCCGCCTGGCAAGCATGGATGCAGGGCAAGTAGTGCCAGTGCTCCGGGGTCGCATAGAGGACGACTTCCACCTCCTTCCGATCCAAGAGCGCGCGGTAGTCTTGGTGCGCCTGGCAGCGGTAATTCTTGGCCCACTGCTCCGCGCGCTTGAGGTTGAGATCGGCTACGGCCACGATCCGCGCATTGGCCGGCAATGCGCCCTGCCCTCCTTTGCCGATGACCAGTTGCCCGTTGCGCCGCCCGCAACCGATCACCCCCACGCCGATCTGATCGTTGGCGGACCGCGCCGTGCCGGCGCCGAACAGGGCGAGGTGCGGCAGGGCGATTCCCGCCGCCGCCGCTCGCGCCGCATGTCCCAACATTCGACGCCGCGAAATCTCTGTGCGATGTGCCATCGGAGTCTCCTCGTTTACCTGTCTTTGGCTACCAATGATATCTAGGAATCACCCGGGTGTCCAGCGCGCCGCGGGGCGGACTTCGCTCCGCTCAGGACCATTCGGCCTTCGGTTCGTTTTTCGGTAATCGTTCACTCCCCGGTCGGGGACTGGTCCATTTTTCGGCGTGAAAACGAATTTTGTGGACAAACGGCAGGCCGAAAACATGGACCTGTCCCCTTCCCGCGGCGCGAGGGGGACAGTCCCATTTTCGCGGCGATTAAGCACTTTTAGAGCACCATAATCTTTTGCGCTGCGAAAATCGGGGCAGTCCCCTGTGAACGGTTACGTTCTTCGTATGTCGCGATTGTTAGCCCGGACGAACGGCCATTCGGCTGCCTGAGTCGCAGCGATCACGCCGGCCCTAGGGCCGGCAATACCTTGCGGATGGCCCGGACAACGTCTTTCAAGTCCTCGTCGCTAAAATTGGGATCCATATTCACGCCGGCCGCCCGATCGAGAATGCCGATCGTCCGCGGGCAGGCCTCGCGGCCGTAGCGAATAGCTTTGCCTTCGGGACTCTGGAAGGAAGGCCAGGCCGGGTGGATCGTGGACTTCTTCTCGATCCGCGGGTCGGCGGGAAGGATCACCGATCCGCTGGGCGGAGACGCCGGAACGCCTTCGGCAGCCATCGCGCGTAGGAACTTGTTGCGCCGCTGCTTCGTATCCAGGTCCAGGAAGACCACCGAGCCGAGGTCGCCTTCGGGGTCCGCCGACTTGCGAAGTTTGAGCCCGGGCAGGTCGGCAATCGCCTTGCGGACCTTGCGGGAGTTGGCGCGGAGCCGCGAGCAGATGGTTTCCAGTTTCTGCAACTGCCCCTTCAGCACCGCCCCGGTGAACTCGTTCATGCGGAAATTGCAGGCCGCGAAGGCCGCCGGCAGCCCCCCCTTGAACTCCTCCGCATACGGCGCGCGGAGCGAGCCTACGTCGTGGAAGCGGAGGGCGCGTTCGAACAGCTTCGGATCGTTGGTGGTCACGGCGCCGCCTTCGCCCGACGTGATGGTCTTGCTGAGCTGAAAGCTGTTGATGCCGATGTCGGCGATCGAACCCACGTATTTTCCTTTGTAGCGTCCCCCCGCACACTGGGCGCAGTCTTCGACGACCGGCAGTCCGTGCCTCTTGGCGATTTCGAGGATCGCGTCCATGTCGGCTACGCCGCCTTGGAGGTGGGAGGGCACAATCGCCTTGGTGCGGGGGGTGATTCTCGCTTCAATATCCTTGGGATCGATGGCGAACGACTCGTCGATCTCGGCAAAGACCGGCAAGGCCCCCGACAGCACGACGGCATCATGATCGGCGTACCAGGTCCAGGCGGGCAGAATGACCTCGTCGCCGGGGCCGATGCCGAGGGCTGCCATGGCGGTGTAAAGGGCGGTCGTGCCCGAGGTTACCGCGATCGCGTGCTTGACCCCGATGTGCGCCGCGTAAGCCTTCTCGAACTGGAGGACCTTTGATTTTCCGCCCCACCAGCGGAAAGGATACCTCGATTCGAGAACCTCCAGGAGTTCCCGTTTCTCGACGTCGTCGTAGAACTGAGGCCCATACGGCTGGGAGCGGAGGGCGATCTTGCGGACGGGCGTTCCTCCTTCAAGGGCCAGCTTCTCTTCGCCCTCGGTAAAGTTTGCCCGCGTCTCGCCCGATCCGGCGAAGATGGATACGGCGCCCAGGGCGCCGATGGTCTCCAGAAACTGGCGACGGGTTCTAATCGGCTCCGGCATGGATTGTCCTTTCGAGTTGGGGGGGAAGCCCCGAGCGGCTTCCGGGTTTCTTGATCACGCCGCGTAGCGTCGGGACACCTTCCGGATGGCAGCAGCCACCCGGAGGGGTTGTGAAAAAATGGTAACCGTTCACAGGGGACTGTCCCGATTTTCGCGGCGCAAAAGATGATGGTGCCGTAAAAGTGCTTAATCGCCGCGAAAATGGGACTGTCCCCCTCGCGCCGCGGGAAGGGGACAGGTCCATGTT